>JBKPRU010000044.1:0-5110 GCA_046734675.1 Acidobacteriota bacterium | reverse complement strand
CCGTTCAACTCCAGCTCGTCGGTCGTCGGCACGTCGAGGAATGTGTCGCGCATGAACAGGGTCAGCCGCCGCGTCGCGCGGTAGCGAAGCGCGCCGTAGCCGTGCTGGTCGAACCCGTTCAGCTGATCGAAGTCGAGATAGCGGCGCAGGTACCCGCGATAGCCGCTCTCGAAGTTGGTTCGCGGGCCGTTGTATTCCAGCTGGCCGTACGGCTCGATCATGAACAGCGAGTCGCCCGCCGTGTTCGGCTGCGTCGGAAAGGTCGCCGCCAGCCCGACGTTGTTGTCGTAGACGCTCGAGGCGATGACCCCGGGCGTGAACACCCAGCCGGCAATCTGCTGCGACTGGAACTCGGACTGCTGGTCCTGCTGCGCGCCTGCGGACCCGGCCGCAGCCGCGAGCATCGCCGCAGCCGCCAGCGCGCGCGTGATGAAAGGTGAGCGCCTCACACGTGCCTCACTTCACGACCACGACGTCGTTGGGCTGCAGCAGCAGCGGCGCGCGGCTGTCTTCCAGCGATTCTTTGTAATTGAACGACAGCGTCTTCACGCCGCTTGCGGTCTGGCGCTGAATCTTGATGTCCTTCTTGTTGGCGAACTCGCTGAAGCCGCCGGCCATCGCAATCGCCTGCATCACCGACAGCGGTCCCTTGAGCGGAATCGGTCCCGACGACTTCACTTCGCCCATCACGTACACGCTCTGCGGCGTCGATTCGACGACGATCACGGTGACGACCGGATTGGTGATGTATTCCTTCAGGGAGGTCGTCAGCGCCGTGCGGAGCTCCGTCGGGGTCTGACCCGCCGCGCGGACGTCTCCGATGAGCGGCAGGGTGATCTTCCCGTCGGGCCGGACCTGCAGCGACTGCGACAGCTGCGGGTCCTTGTAGACCTCGATGCGCAGCTTGTCGCCAGGGAACAGGCGGTAGTCGGCGGCGGTGATGTCGGCGGAGGCCGCGGGATCGGAGGCGGAAGACGCTGGCGTCGCCGGCGCCGGCGCGCGCCGCGCTTCCTGCGCGAGCGCCGGGCTCAGCAGAATCAGAAAAGAGAACGCCGTCAATGTGGCAGTCTTCATGGCTCGTACCTTATTGAGCGTTTGAAGACCGGGCGCCGGGCTGGCGCCGCGGCATGCCGGTCCGGGCCGCCGCGACACGCCGCAGCGTCTCTGCATCGGCCCCGTGGGTTGGACAGGTGGCCGCCCCGACTTCAATCGCGAGCGGCGACGAGAACTGGTAGTGCTCGAGGCGCGTCATCAGGCGATCGATGACGCCCATCGAGTTGGGCAGGTCGGCGTCGAGCAGCACCATCGACAGCCGGCCTTCAGGTGTGGCCGACAGCAGATCGGTCTCGCGGACTTCACGACTGACCAGTTGCGCGATCTCGCGCGCCGCGTCCTGGCGCGCGCGCCCCTCCACCTGCGGATCCACCAGGACGAGCGTCAGGAAGTTCTGCGAGCGCACTGCGCGCTTCAACTCGTTGTTGAGCACGAAGTCGAACGCCTCGGGAGTGAGCACGCGGAAATCCTCGTGAAGGAACGGTTCGTCGGCCATCGTCACGACGCTTTATCGAGCTCTGCTTCCTTGATCTTGTAGAGCAGCGCCTTGTAGCTGATGCCGAGGATCTCGGCCGCCTCGCGGCGGTTCCACCGGGTCTGCTGAAGCGTGCGGAAGATCAACTCACGCTCTGCCTCGCGCGCGGCGTGCCGGGCTATGTCCTTCAGGGATCCCGTGATGACCGCCGTGGCGGCCGGGACGGCCGCCGGGGGCGTTGGAACGGGCGCCGCCGCCGGCACGAGCGGCGCCGCTTCTGTCTGCAAAACGGGAATCGGCCCGACGCGCATGACCCGCCCCGCGATCGCATCGGCGAGATCGCGGCGGATTGGCGCGTCGGTGCCGAGAATGACCATCCGTTTGACCAGGTTCTCGAGCTCGCGCACATTGCCGGGCCAGTCGTACTCGGCAAAGAGGCGCATCGTGTCGGTCGCGAGCGCGGGCGCCGGCTTGTTGTAATGCTCGGAATAGCGGCGCAGGAAATTCTCGGTGAGCCCGGGGATCTCGTCGCGGCGCTGCCTGAGCGGCGGCAGCGTGATACACACCACGTTCAAGCGGAAGTACAGATCCTCGCGGAAGTGCCCGTCGGCGACTGCCGACTCGAGGTCGCGGTTGGTGGCCGCAACGACGCGCACGTCGACGCGCACGTCCTGCCGGCCGCCGAGCCGCGCGAACTCGCCATCCTGCAGAACCTGGAGCAGCTTGGCCTGCAGCGCCCCGCCCATCTCGCTGATCTCGTCGAGGAACATCGTGCCGTGATGCGCGAACTCGAACTTGCCCGGCTTCTGTTGAATCGCGCCGGTGAATGCACCACGTTCGAAGCCAAAGAGCTCTGATTCGAGAAGCTCGGCAGGGAGGGCCGCGCAGTTCACCTTGACGAACGTCCGATCGCGGCGCGGAGAGGCGGCGTGAATGCCGCGCGCGACGAGCTCCTTGCCGGTGCCGCTTTCGCCGCGCACCAGCACGGTCACATCGGTGTCGGCGACGCGGCCAATCAGCTCGCGCACCTCACGCATCTTGTCGCTCGTTCCGAGCAGCTCACCTTGAGGCCGACGGCTGACGTGAACGCTGGAGAGCGCGGAGTCTGTAGGCGCGTCGTTCGCGCGTGGCTGAGTCGTCCACTGCACGCTCGCTGTTCAGCAAGGCGAATGCCACGAAGGTAAAACTTTGGAGAACTTGGCGAAACGCCGTGAGTTTCGTGAGAAGGGCCGAGGTGGAGGTCCGCGACGCGAGGCCGCGTCGCGGAAGTTCGATGCTTACTGTGTGTAGATGGCGCGCCCTTACGCGCGGCTGATCCCACACTCCTTGATCTTGTTGAGCAAGGTCTTGTAGCTGACGCCGAGGATCTGCGCCGCCTTGCGGCGGTTCCAGTGGACCTGCCGCAGCGTCTGCTCGATCGCGGCGCGTTCCGCTTTCATCGCCGCGGCCTTGGCGACGGCAGCGAGCGATCCCCCGTTCGAATCGGGCGGCTCATCCGCGGCGCCGTCTCCATCCTCAGCAGGTTCGGGCTCGATGACGGCCGGCACCGGGGGAGGAGCGGCGTAGATCGGAGGGGGAACGCCGCCCATCGTGCCGGCGGGGACGGCGGCGGCGACCGCCAGCGCCGGAGCGGCCGCGGCCACCGCCAGCGCGCGCTGCATGTTGCGCTCGATCTCGCGAATGACCAGCTGCTCGTCCTGCAGGATCACCACCCGCTTGATCATGTTTTCCAGCTCGCGGATGTTGCCCGGCCACTCGTACTGCATGTAGAGGTGGCGCAGCGTCTCCGAGATCGGACGCGCGGGACGATTGTACTTGCGCGAGTAGCGCGCGACGAAGAAGTCGGTCAGCGTCGCGATCTCGTCCCGCCGCTCGCGCAGCGCCGGCACGGTGAGCTCGATGACCTTGAGGCGGTAATAGAGGTCCTCGCGGAAGTCGCCGTTCAGCATCATCTTCTCGAGATCGCGGTTCGTGGCCGCGACGATGCGCACGTCGACCTGGATGCGTTTGTTGCTTCCGAGCTTGGTGAACTCCCCGTCCTGGAGCACGTGCAGCAGCTTGGCCTGCAGGGCCGGCTTCATCTCGCCGATCTCGTCGAGCATCAGTGTGCCGCCGTCGGCCTGCTCGAACTTCCCGATGCGGGTCGTGGCTGCGCCGGTGAATGCGCCGCGCTCGTGCCCGAAGAGCTCGCTCTCGAGGAGCTCTGCCGGGAGTGCCGCGCAGTTCACCTTTACGAACGGCCGGTTGCGCCGCGTCGATCGCTGATGGATCGCACGCGCCACGAGTTCCTTCCCGACGCCGCTCTCGCCGCGAATGAGCACCGTGACGTCGCTGTCCGCGACCTGCTCGATGACCGTCGCGATCGCCCGCATCTTTTCGCTGTTGCCCCAGACGGCGCGGTCCTCGTCGTCGCTGAGCTGCTGCCGGAGCTCGCTCAGCTCCGACACGAGGCGGTTCTTCTCGATGGCGTTCTTGATTGCGACGTCGAGAGCAATTTCACCCAGGCCTTCCGGATCGTCCGGCTTGACGACGTAGTCGGCGGCGCCGAGGCGGACCGCTTCGACGATCGTCGAGGCCTGGTTGCGTCCCGACAGCATGATCACCTGGGCCTCGGGCCGGGAGGCTTTCAGCGCGCGAAGCGTCGCCATCCCGTCGAGCCCCGGCATCATCACGTCGAGCAGCACCACGTCGGGCGCCTCGGTTTGCTTCATCGAGGCGAGCAGTTCGTCGCCGCGGGTGTAACAGCGGGCCTCATAGCCGCGCAAAGATAGAAAGGTTCTGAGGTAGGCGGCGAATGCCGAGTCGTCATCGACAATCGCGACGTAAGGCTTCTTCATCGGTCTCCCGGGGGCGCTAACAGCTGGGCGTGGCTCTGTATCATTCGGCTGCACAGGAAGGCGAGTGTCCATTTCGTTTCCCACCGTATTCAAGAGTCGTACCTCGACAGCACGGCTGCAGCGACGCCGAGCAGAAAAAATGGGCAAGTTGGGCAACACATTTCCGACGCTATGACCACCGCTGTCGATTCACGCGGCGATTCCGCGTGTGTGCAGGCGGGGCGTAATGGCATAACGCTTGTAGTTCGGCTCTGCGTCACGGCGTCAAGCTGCAAAGGCGCAGCGGCCGGAAGCGAATCAGGCGTTTCAGGCCACGTCGGACGTTCGTCCACCGGTCTTCGGGCGCCGTGGCACGTGACGTTGAATCGGGGAGTTGAGGTTTCGGTCATGCGTAGGTACGTGGGTGCTCTCGTGTTCGCCGGCTGTGCGGCGCTGAACGGCGCTGCAGCGGCAGGACCGGCGGCGACGAGCGACGCGGCGGTGGCCACGCCGCCGGCGGCGCCGGCCGTGGCGGTGCAGCAGGTGCGAATGCCTCTGCCCGGAATCCGCGAGGAAGCGGCGATGGTTCTCGTCGGGACGGCGTTGATTGGCCTGGCGGCGGCGGTGCGACGCGCGGCGTGAGCCATCACGGTTCGGGGCGTGACCGGTTCGCCTGCGGCGTATGTTCGCATCCGCGGCCGGACGCCTTCGAATGAGATCCGCAGGAGCGCTATACTGGCTTCTGCGGATCGTTTTTGTACAGCCC
>JBKPRU010000043.1:0-7503 GCA_046734675.1 Acidobacteriota bacterium | reverse complement strand
GATCGCCGTAGCCGAGATCGTCGGCCTGAATGACGATGATGTTCGGCCGCTCCGCGCGCGGCGCCTGCGCCAGCGCCAACGCCGCGGCCGCGAGCACGAGGATGATCGACGTTTTCGCCTTCACTCAGCACTCCTGGGACTCGGGACTCGGGATTCGTGACTCGTGACTAAGGACTCGCGACTCAGGACTCGCGACTCAGGACTCGCGACCAAGGACGAGGGACTAGAGACTAGGGACTCGTGAGTGTAGCCTGTTTCGGGATATTCTCTGCGGATGACTGGCTCGATTGCGCCGGCAGATCTTGCGGACATCTTTGCCGTCCCGCCGCTGCCGCGCCGTGGCGACGCGCACCGCAGCCTGAACTTCGACGCCGCGGAATGCGTGGCGCGGCACATCGAAGCGGGCGGCATCACGCGCTACCTGTACGGCGGCAACGCGTTCCTCTATCACGCGACGCTGGACGAGTTCGCGGACCTGCTCGACTGGCTGGCGGGTTTCCCGGAGAGGCGATGGCCGATCGCGAGCATCGGCCCGTCGTTCGGCCGCGCGATCGATCAGGCGCGCCTGCTGGCGCGGCATCGGTTCCGGACCGCGATGGTCCTGCCCTGCAACGATCCGCGCGACGCGCGCGGCATGGAAGCCGGTCTCCGCGACATCGCGGACGCAGCGGGGTTGCCGCTCATCCTTTACTTGAAGGCGGAAGACGGCTTCGGCGCGGACAAAGAGGCGGGACTCGACGCGGTCGGGCGGCTCGTCAACGACGGCGTCGCGGCGGCGATCAAGTACGCGGTCGTGCTCGTCGATCCGTCGAACGATCCGTACCTGACCGGGCTGTTGCGCCGCGTCGATCGACAGCGCGTCATCAGCGGCATGGGCGAACGCCCCGCCGTCGTGCACATGCGTGAGTTCGGTTTGCCGGGCATGACCACAGGGTCGGGCTGCATCGCACCGCGGCGCTGCCGCGACATGTTCGACGCATGTCGGTCGCAGGACTGGCTGCGCGCCGAGGACCTTCGATCCCGTTTCATGCCGCTCGAAGATCTGCGTGACGCGTGGGGACCCGCGCGCGTGCTGCATCACGCGACCGAGCTCGCCGGGATCGCGCCAACCGGTCCAATCGCTCCGTATGTGTCGTCGCTCAACGCGAAGCAGGCGCAGGAGCTCGCGCCGGTCGCGCGCGCGCTCCGGGAGCAGGACGCGTGAACCGGCAGCGGCGCACCCCGAGCGACCTTCGCAGCCATCGCTGGTTCGGCAAAGACGACCTCCGATCGTTCGGCCACCGCTCGCGCACCAAGCAGGCCGGCTTCACGCTCGACGACATCACCGGCAAGCCGGTCATTGCCATCCTCAACACCTGGAGCGACGCCAACCCGTGCCACGCGCATCTCAGGATGCGCGCCGACGAAGTGAAGCGCGGCATCTGGCAGGCCGGCGGATTTCCGATGGAGATCCCGCTGCTGACGCTCGGCGAAACGCTGATGAAGCCGAGCACGATGCTCTATCGCAACCTGCTGGCCATGGACGCGGAGGAAGCGCTGCGCTCCTACCCGGCGGACGGCGCGGTGCTGATGGGCGGGTGCGACAAGACCATCCCCGCGCTCGTGATGGGCGCCGCCAGCGCGAACCTCCCCGCGATCGTCGTGCCCGCCGGGCCGATGCTGCGCGGCAACTGGCGCGGGCAGATCCTCGGCTCGGGCAGCGACGTCTGGAAGTACTGGGCGGAGCGGCGCGCCGGCGCGCTCGACGAATGTTCGTGGCGCGAGATGGAAGACGGCATCGCCCGCTCGTTCGGCACGTGCATGACGATGGGCACGGCGTCGACGATGACGTCGGCGGTGGATGCGCTCGGCCTGATGCTCCCCGGGGCATCGTCGGTCCCCGCGGCCGACTCGGCGCACGCGCGAATGGCCAGCGCGAGCGGCCGACGGATCGTCGAGATGGTGTGGGAAGACCTGCGGCCGCGCGACATCATGACCACCGCGGCGTTCGAGAATGCGGTCGCCGCGGCGATGGCGCTCGGCGGATCGACCAACGCCATCATCCACCTGATCGCGATGGCCGGACGCGCCGGGGCGGATCTCGATCTCGATCGCTTCGACGAGATCGCGCGGCGCACGCCGGTCGTCGCCAACATCCGGCCGTGCGGCGAGTTCCTGATGGAGGACTTCTATTACGCCGGCGGGCTGGTCGGCGTGCTGTTCCGGCTGCGCGAACTGCTCCACACGGAGTGCATCACGGTCACCGGGCGCACGCTGGGCGAGAACGTCGCCGATGCGGTGATTTGCAACGACAACGTGATCGCCACACTGCGCGAGCCGCTCGGCGCCGACGGCGGCGTCGCGGTGCTGCGCGGGAACCTGGCGCCGGACGGCGCGGTGATCAAACACATGGCGGCGCAGCCGCGGCTGTGGAAGCACTCGGGGCCGGCGGTCGTGTTCGTCGACTACAACGATCTCGAGAAGCGGATCGATCATCCGGCCCTGCCGGTCACGCCGGAGTCGGTGCTGGTGCTGCAGAATGCGGGTCCGCTGGGCGGGCCGGGCATGCCCGAATGGGGGATGCTGCCGATCCCGAAGAAGCTGCTGACGCAGGGGGTGCGCGACATGGTGCGCATCTCCGACGCGCGGATGAGCGGCACCAGCTACGGCGCGTGCGTGCTGCACGTCGCGCCGGAATCATTCGTCGGCGGCCCGCTCGCGTTCGTGCGCGACGGGGACATCATCGAGCTCGACGTGCCCGAGCGTCGCCTGACCTTGCACGTCCCCGACGAGGAGCTGGCGCGCCGCCGCGCCGACTGGAAGCCGCGGCAGGTCGACTACCCGCGCGGGTTCGGGCGGCTCTACGCGCAGCACGTCACGCAGGCCAATCGCGGGTGCGACTTCGATTTCCTCGAGGGGACCGACCCGATCCCGGAGCCGGAGATTCACTGACCCGCGCGTCAGCGCACCACGATCCCGGCGCGCACGGCCAACATCCCGCCCCACTGTTCGCGAACGTCGACGCGGAGCCCGGCGCGGCGCGACGTCCACCAGTCGACGCCGCCGCTGACCTGCAGCAGCGGCCAGATTTCTCCGCTACCGGTCAGGAACGAGAACCCGCCGCTCACGAACGGCCGCACCCGCCCTGCACCGTCATATCCCTGCAGCCCGTTTGGCTCGCCGAAGTGATACGTGACCTGCGCGTGCGGCATCAGCGCGTGCGCCGGCGGCGACGACGCCGTCACCCGCCCGTTGAACGTGCGCTCGGCGAGCGGGAAGTAGACGTAATCCACGCCGCCGCCGAATCCCACCGGCCCGCTCAGCACTTCCGCTCCGCCGCCGGCCTGTACTGCCACGTCGTGGTTGCCGATGTTGCTGACCAGCGCCGGGCCGGCGGAGGCGTATGCGATTGCCGGCTGAGCGGAAGCCGGCGAGGTGGACACGAGGGCAGCAGCTATGAGCCCGAGCGCCGGCCTCAACGACATGACGTTCCTCCTCATGCTGTGAGGCGTGACACGTGGCGAAATTGGCTCACGCCGGGGTCGTTGGCGACATTGATATAGTGTTCAGCACACCACGACTTATGCGAGCCATCATTGTCGCCTGCGCTCTGGCGATTGCGGCTGCCGCTGCGCAGCCGCCGCCCCCGCGCCTCGATTTCAGCGCCGACCGCTTCAAGGCGCACGTCGGGTTCCTCGCCGACGACCTGCTCGAAGGGCGCGAAGCGGGCACGCGCGGACATGAAATCGCCGCACGGTACATCGCCGCGGAGTTCGCGCTGCTCGGGCTGAAGCCGGGCGGAACGGACGGCAGCTATTTCGAGAACGTGGACTTCGCCGAGACGAAGCTGACCGGCAGCACGCCCACCCTGCTCGTCACGACATCGTCGGGCGTGCAGACCTTCGAGCACGGCGGCAAGGTGACGCTGGCAGGTCCGGTCGGCGGCGGCGACGTAAAAGTGGGCGCGCCGCTCGTGTTCGTCGGCTACGGGATGCAGGATGCCGCGCTCGGCTACGACGACTACAAGGATCTCGACGTCCGCGGCAAGATTGCCGTAATCCTGCTCGGTTCGCCGAAGGGGATGGACAGCGAGATCGGCGCGCACCTGATGAGCAAACAGCTGCGCGCGGCCGGCGAACACGGCGCGCTCGCGGCCATCCGGGTGCCGAATCGTGTAATGGCCGCAGCGTTTCCGTGGGAGAAGCTGGCGCAGTTCGGCGACGAGCCGGCGACCACCTGGGTGCAGCGGAACGGAACGCCGTACGATCCGACGCACGGGCTGAAAGCAGGCGCCGTGATCGAGACGACCGCGGCAGCGGCGCTCTTCGACGGCGCGCCCACGGCGCTCGCAGAGATTCTCGACGAAGCGGACAAGGCCGGCGGACGGCCGAAGGGATTCGCCCTGAAGACGAGCGCCGAGTTCGTGCTGACGACGGCCGCGCGCCGCTACTCGAGCCCTGAGGTGATCGGCGTCATCGAGGGATCCGATCCGGCGCTGAAGGGTGAGTACGTGGCGTTGATGGCACACGCGGACCACATCGGCGTGAAGTCCGAAGGCACGGGCGACCGCATCAACAACGGCGCGCTCGACAACGCCGCCGGCGTCGCGACGCTGCTCGAAGCGGCGCGCGCCTTCACGATGAGCGGGTCGCGGCCGCGGCGATCGATCCTGATCGTCGCCAACACCGCGGAAGAGAAGGGACTCCTCGGCGCCGAATACTTCTCGCACAACCCCACGGTACCGATCGATCGCATCACGGCCGCCGTCGATCTCGACATGCCGCTGTTGATGTACGACTTCACCGACGTGGTTGCATTCGGCGCCACGCACTCCACCCTGGACGCCGCGATCCGTAAGGCCGCCGGCGAGATGAACGTGACGTTGTCGCCGGATCCGATGCCCGAACAGGCCGTGTTCGTGCGGTCGGACCACTACGCAATGGTCAAGGTGGGCGTGCCCGCCGTCATGCTGGCGACCGGCATGGCCAACGGCGGCGCGGAGGCGTGGCCCGCGTTCCTGAGCCGCCACTACCACCAGCCCTCAGATGACGTGTCGCAGCCGATTCGGTGGAGCGCCGGCGCGAAGTTCGCGGAGCTGAATTACCGCATTGCGCGGACGCTGGCCGATGCGGACGCGCGCGCGCAGTGGTACGCCAGCGATTACTTCGGCGACCTGTTCGCGCCGAAGGCGCCGAAGGCCGCCAAGTCCGCCGCGCGCTGAAGCGCGGTTCCAGCGGTCCGCGCGTCCATAGGATTACGCTGTCGTGCCCCCAACGCGTACGAAGCCGAGCAGCCTCTCGGGCCTTTGCTGGCACGTGCGTCGGCCGAGGAGCATTGCGCGGGATCAACTCGGTCCGGACCGAGTTGATGCGGCGCACAACTGAAATTGCTCACGGCTCGGCATCGAATTCCGGCCGGAAGCGCACGACGCCGCGGGCGGCGGCGAGCGCGTCTGGCTCGAGCTCGATGGCCATGAAGGCCTCGGGCGGCACCTCGAACGCGCACGTCAGGCCTTTGCGGTGCGCCGGCTCAAACCCGAATCGCGGGTAGTACTCGGGATGGCCGACGAGCACCACGGCGGAGTAGCCGCGCCGCCGGCACTCGTCGAGCCCCGTCTCGATCAGCCGGCCGCCGATACCCTGTCGCTGGTGATCGGGCCGCACGGCCATCGGCGCGAGCCCCGCGACGCGGACGCGCGCCGGCGGCTCGATGGTCACGGGGGTGAAGAGGATGTGCCCGACGATCACGTCGTCGATGGCGGCGACGATGGAGATGCTGTCCGGCGCGCTGCGGAGGGCATCGACGATCGCCGCCTCCAGCGGCGTGTCGAACGCGGCTTCGTTCGTCGCGTGGATGCCCGCAGCGTCACCGGGCGCTTCGAGGCGGATGTGGATCATCGGCGTGACTCACCGCGGATAGAAATAAGCAATCGCCACCGACACGAGCAGCCCAATCGCCGCGACGACCAGCAGCATGAGCACGCCGGAGAGCAACAGGAACTTCCCCGCTGCGAGATCGTCGCCCATGCGCAGTAACAGCGCGCCGAGCTGCTCGTAGAGCTCCGGCGAGAACGGCTGTGAGGCGATGCGGCCGCTCAGGATTTCTTTCGCGCGCCACAGCTTACCGGTGGCGAGTGCCTCCGCGACCGCGTCGGACCTGCGATGTGAGCGGCCACTCATGGTTTCCGACGTCGGGGGAGACCGGCTACCGCGTGGACGCGGTGTTGATGCCGGTAAATCCACGCCGGCTGCCGAGCCGGTGCAGGACGGTGCCGCCGACGCGAAGCAGTGCATAGCGCGCGCCGCCCAACAGCTCCCGGACGACCGGCGCGAGGCCGCGACGGTGCAATTGCTCACGCGCCTCGTAGAACCACGCGGAGAGATAAACGCGACGCGAGCGTCCGGCGAGCACGTGTTTCATGTAATACGCGCCGCGGCCGTAATCGTAGCCGCGCCGCTGGCGCTCCTCGTCGGCGCCCGGCTTCCGGCCGTGATGATGGGAGACGACGGGCCGCGGATCGTAGCGGCCGCTGAACCCTGCCCACGCGGCGCGCGCGACGTAGTCGATGTCCTCGCCGGCGATGCACGGCGTCCCGGCGCCGAGCAGCGGATCGAAGTCGCCGATCGCGCGCACCACGTCGCGAGTAACCGCCATGTTGGCGCCGTGAATGACGCCGGCGCGCACGAAATGCCGCGGCGCGATCTCGACCGGCGTCGCGACGTCCTTCACGCAGATCCGCGCGTCGGTTGGATCGTGCAGCACGACCCGGCCGCCGACGAAGCCGTACGCCCCTTCCTCGAACACCTGTGTGAGTGCCCGCAGGTAATCGCGCTGCGGATAACAGTCGTCATCGGTAAAGGCCAGGATCTCGCCGCGAGCGCGGGCGAGCCCCACGTTGCGCGCGCGGGACAGCCCCGGCTCCGCTGCAGCGACGCGCTGCACCGGCACGGTCGTGTCGCGGGCGAATCGATCGAGGACTTCGCGGGTGTTGTCGCTGGACGCGTTGTCCACGACGATCAGCTCCCATCCGCCCGCGGGCGCCTCGAGCGCGGCGACCGCAGCAAGAAAGGTCGGCAGCCGCGACGCGCGGTTCCTGGTGCAGACGATCAGCGAAACACGCATGGCCGATTTGGCGATCCAGCGGGCGCGCTCGCAGTGCTCATGCGCGGACGATGTGCAGGCGGGCGCGTTTGACCCACTGGTAGCGATCGTTCTTGTCGGCGAAGTACTCGTCCACCGCCTGGCGGCACCCCGACCACGCATCGTAGTCGTCGATGATGAGCACACCGCCGGACACGAGCCGCGGCTCGATACGCGCCAGACAGCAGGACACGGATTCGTACCAGTCGCCGTCGATGTGCGCAAGCGCGACGGGTCCATCCGGATGCAGCGTGTCCTCGAAGAGTCCCTGGACGAAGCGCACGTGGTGGCGCTCCGGATCGAACCCGAAACGCTGAAAGCCGCCGATCACCTTCTGCAGCAAGTCAGGTTCGTATCCGTAATACGTCCCACCCTTGATGCCCG
>JBKPRU010000042.1:0-4827 GCA_046734675.1 Acidobacteriota bacterium | reverse complement strand
GACATGGATCGCGCGCTCGCGGACGCGCGTGAACTGCTCGCGCTGCTCGAAGGACTCGAGGTGCGCTGGATCTGCGTGACGGCGGGAAGTCCGTACTACAACCCGCACGTGCAGCGGCCGGCGCTCTTCCCGCCGAGCGACGGCTACCATCCGCCGGAGGATCCGCTGGTCGGCGTGGCGCGCCACATCGACGCGACCGCGCGTCTCAAAGCGGCGTTCCCGTCGATGCTGTTCGTCGGGTCCGGCTACACGTACCTGCAGGACTGGCTGCCTAACGTCGCGCAGCGCAGCGTGCGCGAAGGGGCCACGGATCTGGTCGGGCTCGGACGGATGGTGCTCGCCTATCCCGAGCTGCCAGACGACGTGCTGTCGGGCCGTGCGCTGCAGCGCAAGAAGGTGTGCCGCACGTTCAGCGACTGCACAACGGGTCCGCGCCTTGGACTCGTGTCAGGCTGTTACCCGCTGGATGATTTCTATAAGAATCACCCGCACGCGGTTCACCTGAGAGCGCTGAAGGTCGAATAGCAGCAGTCTTCACTGTCACGGCCGACGGCTGATCACACAGACCACGAAGAGACGAAGAGCACGAAGAAAAACAATAATTGTTTTTCTTCTTCGTGGCCTTCCTACCTTCGTCAGCTTCGTGACAAGCCGTAGGCCGTCACTGTGTCAAGCGCCGCTCTTTGTACTCTCGATCAGGTGATCGCAGCCACGCGCGGCCAGCGCCATCATCGTCAGCGTCGGATGCTTGTCGCCGGTCGACGGAAACGCATTCCCTCCGAACACATACAGATTCGCGATGTCGTGCGTCTGACAGTACGAAGTGAGCACGCCGTCCTTCGGGCTCGCGCTCATGCGTGCGGTGCCGCACTCGTGGATCGATCCGCCGAGCGGACGCCGTGCCGGTCCTGATCGCTCCGGATTGCTGCCGCCCCGCACCGGCGCGCTCTGCGGCGCGCCCGTGCCGCCGGGAAAACCGGCCGGCGTGACCGGACCTGGCATCGGCTCGCCGCCGGCCTTGCGGAACAGCTCCTCCGCCTTCTGCTGAAAGTCCGCCATCAGCTTGTAGTCGTTGTCGCTGTGGGTGAAGTGGATCTTCAGCACCGGGATGCCCCAGTGGTCCTTCACTTCCGGATCGAGCTCGACGACGTTCTCTTTCCGCGCGAGCATCTCGCCGCCGGCAATCCACACCCGCGCCTGCGCGACGTAGCGGCTCTTCACCTCTTTCTTCCACTCGGATCCGTAGCCGGGCAGGTTCGCGGCGAATTGCGGGAACTCGGTCTGCCCGCCGGTCGCGTTCATCGCGTAGCCGCGGATGAAATCCTTGCGCTGCGTTTTCGCGTCGATGTTCTCGAACGGAGGAATCGTAATCCCCGCCATTTTCCCGTCGTCGAGACGGCTCGGACCGCCTTTGAGGATCGGAAGAAAGCCGCTGACGCCGCCGCCGCTGACCTGGTCCATCATGTAGTGTCCGAGGGTGCCGCTGGAGTTCGCGAGGCCGCCCTTCGCGGAGAGCAGCAGCAGCCGCGTGTTCTCCAGCGTCGAGGCGGCCAGGATCACCCACGTCGCGTCGACGTCGACCGATTTCCGCGATTCGCGTTCGATGTAGGTGACGCCCTGCGCGCGGTTCTCGCCATTCATTCGAACCCGGGCGGCGATGCTGTCAGTACGGATTTCGAGCTTGCCGGTCGCGAGCGCCGGCGGCAGCGTGACCGCGATCGGGTTGAACATCGCGCCGACGTCGCAGCCGTTGACGCAGTTGCCGCAGTAGTGGCACGGCGGCCGTCCGTTGTGCGCGCGCGTCAACTGGGAGAGGCGCCGGTGCGTCGACGGCCAGCCGAGGGCCTTGCACGCCGCCGTGAAGATCGTCTCCGCGCAATTGAGCGGCATCGGCGGGAGAAAGATACCGTCGGGGAACTGCGGCCATCCTTCGGTCGCGGCGCTGACGCCGATGAACGATTCGATGCGATCGTAGTACGGCTTCATGTCGGCGTATGAGACCGCCCAGTCCATGCCGTAGCCGTCGCGCGACGCCGCTTTGAACTCGTAGTCGGCCATCCGGTCGGTCGCGCGCGCCCAGTGGAGCGTTCGCCCACCCAGACACCGCGACCGTCCCCACGAATACACCGTGTCCGGCGACGTCGTGTAAGGGTTCTCGACGTTGTCGATCATGATGCGGTAATTCCGCTCGGTGCCGGCGTAGCGCCGCAGCAGCCCGGGCTTGCCGCGGCCGCGGTAATCCAGCTCGAACGGAAAACGATGTCTGAACTGGTCGATCGGATCGATGCGTGGCCCGGCCTCGAGCATCAGGACTCGCATGCCGGCGCGCGTCAGCTCCATGGCGGCCCACCCGCCGCACGCACCCGATCCGACGATGATCGCGTCGTAAACGTCTGCCATAAGAAGAATCGAAGGACGACGAGGAATCGAAGGAGCGTCAGCCTTTCAGCACCCGGTGCTCAGGATGTTCGCATGCGGGGAATGACGCGTTGAACCGATTCCCCTTGTAGTCGAGTGCCTCGATCAATCCGGCGCGCGACGTGTAGAACGCGAACGTGTTCTGCTGCTTGATCAGTCGATATGCGAAGTATGCCGGATGACTCGCGCCGCGCTCGCGCTCCGGGCGCGCCATGGCGGCGACGATCGTTTCGCGCTCGGCTTTGGACGCGGCATGAAACCCGCTCGACTTCAACGCGCGCATCGCCTCGCGCCACTGCCCCTGGTTCTGCGGCGCCTCCGTCGACGCCGCGAGCACGAAGTCGATGAAGTGGGCGCAGTGCGCTTCGCGCGCGCCCGGCGTGTCGTCGGTGGGAATCAGGATTTCGGTGAACGCCTGGAGCGCGGCGAAATCCTCCGCATCGAAAAACTTCGGCTGGTAGTCGCGCAGGACCGGTTGCTCCTGTGCGAGGTGCAGGTGCGCCGGCGCGTTCGCCGCGTCCAGCCATGCGGTGAAGAACTCGCTCGCTCCCTGCGCGGCCAGCGCACAGGTCGTCAGTTTGAGAAGGTCGCGCCTGGTCATCCTTCAATCGAGAGGCTTCGCCCCTCGAACTCCCCCACACGCCCGCTCGCGGGGACCCCTAGCCCCGCTCCGCTCGCGTGGCTCCCTCGCTGCGCTCGGTCGCTCATGCCGATACATTAGAACCCGGACGGTCGGATCGAGAAGCGCTCCTCCCAGCGACCGCCAGCCGCGATGGTCTGCAGATCCTTGTAGACGCCTCGATCCGCGAGATTGAAGGCGTTCGTGATTCCGGTCATCGGCTCGATGCACACATACGACGGTTCGCGCGCCGGCGCGTAGACGACGACGGCGCGGTAGTTGGGACCGAGCGTCACGTCGAGGCGCTGCGCGCGCCCCTGCACGGTCATCACGGCGTTGCCGTCCGCGTCGCGCGCGAGATCTCCATACACGTCGTCGAGATCGAGACCGCGCAGCGGGATGTGCCGTGGATCGGGAAAGCGCTCGGCCAGCGGCCGGGTGGCGCCGGTCGGGAGCTTGTCGGCGGAGAGCAGCCATTCGCTGCGGGCGGCGAGCGACAGCGTCCACTCGTCGCGCGGCGCGTCCCCCAGCTTCAGATAAGGATGAAACCCGAGCGACAGCGGCATCGTTTCCGCACTGAGGTTCATGACCCGCGTGGTGACCTCGAGCGTGCCGTCGCGCAGACGATAGGTGACCTCGATGGTGTGCGCGAACGGGAACTGCGCCATCCACGCGGGCTGCCGGTAGAAATCGAGCCGGCTCGTGAGCCACGACGACGAGCCGTCCGCCTTCGCCTCGACGACATCCCACGGCGCGAACGTCACGAGGCCATGAATCGGGTGCTCGCCGCGGACGTTGCCGAGCTCCTTGTTAAAGAGATAGTGGCGCCCGCCGAAGCGGAAGCCGGGCTCGTCGAGCCGGTTGGCCCACGGCGCCATGAAGGGAATGCCGGCAAACGGCGGCCGCTTGCGCGCCTCGTCGGGCGGCGCCGATGGATAGTGCAACACCGGTACGCCCTTCACGGTCATCTCGACGGCAAGGTTGCCGGTGGCCGGAAGGATCGCAAGATTGATGTCGTTCGCAGCGTCGCGCAGGCGCACCGCATCGCCGTCGCGCTGCGCGGTGTACGGCGCAGCCTTCTGACGCGCGGTGACGAGTGCGGAGGTGAGCAGGAGCGTCGCAGCGATCGACGCGATGGAGATGAGGCGCGGCGCAAACCGATTCACGTCGCGCAGTATAACAACCAACGCGCATGCTGCCGGGTCTTTAGACCCGGCGACACGCATGACAATCACTTCACGAGGATCTGTGCGGTCGCGGCGGGCAGGAACGTTCTCGTGACGGTGCTATGGCCGAAGACGGCCAGCATGTAGCGCCCGGGCAGCAGGCCGCGTACGGTCACGCCATATCCACTCTCGGCCGCGCGGCTGCCGTAGACGGCCGCGACGTCGGGCCGGCGTCCACCAGGTGCCGCGTCGCCGAGGAAGATCGGATCGCCGCCGGCGAGTGGATAGGCCCACACGTGGACCGCGTCGATGCCGCTGCCGAACGCGGCGCCGAGATCGACGGCCCAGCCGGCGACGTCGAACGGCTGCGTGACCTCCTGCTCCCGCCGCGGCCGGTCGATGACGACGTGGGGCGCGGAGAGACTGCCCTTCGGCTTGATCGCGATCTCGACGTCGCGGCGCGCCACGGCGGCGCCGCGTTCGTGGCGCACGAAGACGAGCCGGTACTGCCCGATGAAGCCGGTGCCGGCATGCCACGAGAAGCGCTTCGCCATCGCATCGATCTGCGATCCGATGGGCAGCGGCTCGAGGCCGCTCGCCGTGCGGACATAGCCGGTGTACACG
>JBKPRU010000041.1:0-15817 GCA_046734675.1 Acidobacteriota bacterium | reverse complement strand
CCTGCCGCCGAGTGAACTCCCCCGGGCATTGACGGCGTTGCGGGAACGGCTGTCCGAGAACGGCTCGCTCGTAATTTTCATCACGAAGCGCAACTGGCTGATGCGACCGATGATCGGACGATGGTGGCAGTCGAACCTTTAATCAAAGAGAGAGCTCGTCGAGGCTTTTCGCCGCGCTGGCTTTTCGAACGCGCGCTTTTTGACCTTTCCACTGGCCGCGAGCCATCTCGCCGCGTGGGGCTACATCATCGAGGCGCGCGGCATCGCCGCAAGTGCGCCGACATCACGCTCGATTACCCTTACCGGAGCGACGATATAGCGCGACGCGCCCTGGAGTGTTCGCCTCGCCACTGTCATAGGTTTGCCTGCACAACCTGGACGAGAGCGCAAATTCTCCGGCGCTATTCGGCGCGCAACGCCGTGGCGGGATCAACCAGGGCAGCTTTCAGCGCGGGTACCACGCATGCCAGGCATGCGATTGAACCAAGCGCGACCGTCGCCACCGCGAACGTCGCGGCATCATGCGGCTGCACCCCGTAGAGCAAGCCCGCCATCAATCGGGTCGCGGTCCACGCGGCAAATAACCCAACAACCAGTCCCGCCACGACACTCCACATGCCTTGCACCACCATCAGGCGGACCACGGTCGAACGCTTCGCGCCCAGGGCCATACGAATGCCTATTTCGTGCGTCCGTGCCGAGACGGTATACGCGACGACGCCATATATGCCGAGCGCGGCCAGCACCAGCGCGACGATCGCGAACGTCCCGAGCAGCAGCAGGTTGAATCGACGCGGAGCGATTGAGTCCGACAGTACTTCCTCCAGCGTCTTGATGTTGTAGAACGACTGGGTTGGATCGATCGCCGAGAGCGCGTTCCTGATCGCTGGCGCCGCGGCGATCGGATCACCCTCTACGCGCATCACCAGAGTGATCGAAAAGATCGGCGTGTCAGCGTAGTGAAAGAACAATTCGGGCGCAACGTCGGCATCGATCGCGGCGTACTTCAGATCGCGAGCGACCCCCACGACCGTCGCCAGGCCATTCTGGCCGAGCCACGGCATGCGAATGCGCCGGCCGATCGGATCGGCGTCCTTGAAATCGCGCCGGGCGAGACTTTCATTGATGATCGCGACGCCAGGGGAGTCGAGATCGTGGAACCATCGCCCGCTCACCAGCGACATTCCGAGCAGCGGTCCAAAGCCGGGTGAAATCGAGCTGACCGGCGCGCCGCGCCTTTCTCGCTCGCCGGGCGGCGGGACGCCCTCACCCTCCTTGATGACAAGCATCATCGATCCGCGCCCCGTGGTAATCGCAGCGTCGCGGATGCCAGGCATCGTTTTCGCTTTCGACACGAGCGCTGCGGCGAAGTCGTGGCGCAGCTTCTGGTCGCGGTACTGCGGACCGCGAATGTCCACGCGCATCGTCAGGATCCGATCCGGTGCGAAGCCGACCGGATACCTCGTCATCCGCCACATGCTCTTGAGCATCAAGCCCGCCCCGGCCAGCAGCACGATCGTGAGCGTCACCTGCACGGCGACCATGGCACGGCCGGTGAACATCACGCGACGTGACGCTGACAGGGTGCGGCCCCCTTCCTTCAACACTTCGTGCACATTCGTCACGACGAGCGCGAGCGAGGGACCGATCCCAAACAGCAGTGCCGCCGCGAGGGAGATGGCCGCCGCCACTGCCAGGACGCCAACGTCGAGATGCGTTTCAGTGAGGCGGGGCACTCCCGCGCCGATGACCGCGATGACCGCGTTGACGAGCCATAACGACAGCAACACACCGCCGATGCCGCCCAGCGCCGCGTAGGCAATGCTTTCAGCGAACAATTGGCGGACGACGCGCAACGGTCCGGCGCCGACGGACATCCGCAACGCAATCTCCTTGCGTCGCTCGGCGGCGCGCGACAGCAGCAGGTTCGCGACGTTGCTGCAGGTAATCAGCAGCACGACGAACGATGCCGATAGCAGGATGCCGAGCGCGCGCCGCGACGGACCAACAATCTTGTCCTGTAAAGGCATAACGACCACCGAAGTGCTGCCGAAGGGCGTGGGGTGGTCGCGCTGTTCCCCAGTATGAATCGCGTCGATCTCGGCGCGCGCCTGCTCGATCGTGACGCCCGGCTTCAATTCACCGATCGCCTGGTAGATGCGCACACCTGTCGTCGGCGTGATGGCTTGTGGCGGGGGAGCCACTCGCAGCATTCGATATGCGGCCGGTTCGGCGGTGTCGAGATCCACGATGACGCCAAACGTCTGCAGCTGTGGGTGAAAGCTTTCCGGGAGCACCGCCGCAATGGTCGCGGGCCCTCCATCGATGCTGACCGCGCGGCCGATCACGCTCGGATCGCGGTGAAACAGCCCCACGAACACGCGGTGCGTAATCGCGAGCGCTTGTGGGTCGGCATCAGTGGGGAGCGTGCCGAGCGCTGCGTGCGCGCCGGTGACATCCCAGAATCCCTGCGAGGCCGAAACGATGCGCAATCGTGACGCCTCACCGCCGACCACCAACGTGGCATCGTCGTTGTCGTAAGCAATCATGTGCTCGAGCGACGTGACGCGCGACTGCCAGACAGCGAAGTCGATTGAGTTCATGATGTCGCGCGACGAATCCTTGGCGCGGGTGCTCAGCCACACCATGCGATCCGGGTGCGCGTAGGCAAGCGGCCGCAACATCACCGCGTTGACGACGCTGTAGATGGCGGTGCTGAGTCCGATGCCGAGCGCCAGCGTGACGACGATTGCGAGCGAGAAAGCGGGATTGCGACGCACGTATCGCGCGGCGTCACGCGCATCCTGCCGCACCCGATCGAGCCAGCCCGGCATTCCCACCGTGCGCACGTCCTTCTTCACGCGCGCGACGTTGCCGAACTTTCGGATCGCGGCAGTTCGCGCCTCCTCTTCGCTCATCCCCCGAGCAATGTTGTCGGACGTTTCCGCTTCGATGTGATCGCGGATATCGCGATCGAGATCGTCGAGGTCGGGTCGTCGAGGTATCATCGCGTGCGCTCCGTTTGTGGTTGCAGGATGCGCGTGTCTATAGCAGACGGTTCGCGTGAGGCTACGTGCGCTCACCTGGAATGTCAAAGCGCGAACTCAGAACGAGCACGAATTGACCGAAGAAATCAGTGCCGCTCATGCAGTCCAGGCCACGACTGGACTGCGTCCCGCGACGTCAAGTATCGTTTCGTCGACTCCGCCGGACCAGAATCGCCTCAACCAGAGGTCAAGACAGAGTTTTGACCGAAGCGCGGGCGCGGGCTACAATAGACGTTCGCCTTCCCCCGCAGTGGGCCTGTAGCGCAGTTGGGAGCGCGCCTGAATGGCATTCAGGAGGTCACGGGTTCGACTCCCGTCAGGTCCACCAAATCTTTTTTCACGTCCGAAACAGAGTCCAAGTAGTTGAAAACCGGGAGGGTTGTCCCGGTTCCAACAAGCCGCTTCCCGTCGAAGCGGATCCCGTCCGGAAAGGACACCTGCTGCAGGCGCTGCTTCTGAGCGAGCGACGAGTGGACCACAGATTCGACGCGCTCGGTAGAACGCGCTCAACGAATGCCAGGATGCGCTCTACGTCGAGTTCCTCGAGCTCCGCGGCGTGACGGGTCCATCTGCGTGAGAGTCAATTCCTCGCGCAGCTTGTCGCGATGGCGGTCGTACGTGTCGATGTCGATCGTCCGTTCGAACAGGAACGCCTGCTCCAAAGGTCCAGCTTCTTTTGTCGGTGAGATGAGCGTCCGACTCGTGATTGAAAAGCGACCAGCGCAGGCGGAAGCACGCGAGCGGCCGCCTCACGGCTGAACGCAGAATAGCGCGTCAGCTCACATTGCTGATCAACCAGAACCATCGGGCGAAGCAAGCCGCCGGTTCTCCAACTCATGAAACTTCTTGGCGTCTGGCGGCTTGATCGCCGTTGAAACAACGAACGTTGAATCCAACGCAGTACCGCCAGTGATGGCCAGGTACTCGTCAATGGCCCCGGCATCGATGGTGATCTTGCCCCGACCCGCCCAATGACGATCGCCGCCCTGCTTCTTCACGCCCGACACCCAATAGGTCTCGGCAGTCTCAATGTCGTAGTAGTTGCCAGACGCGAGCTGCGTGCTGCGCTTCAGCGCCTTTCCGTTGAAGTACACGGTGCGACCAGACTGGGACACCAGGACTCTCGCAATCCAGGCAGGGCCGTCATCGTGGTAACCGGACTTGAGCTCGATGTAGCGAATCATGGGTAGCAACCGATTGCCGACTCGCTCTTTGCGCTATCGTCGCGGCCATCACACGAAGGCAAACAACGTGCTGCGCGCCGAGCACAGCGTTAGACTCGAGCGCGTGATGGCCGCGAATCAATGCCGGCCAGCGTTGTCGGTGTTTACGCTGCTCGAACTGGCAGGTATTCGTGCTCGCTGAGGCGGCGTCTCTCCGAGATCCGCGAGAACACGGTTCAGGCGATCCAGAGGCACGGCTGAAGGTGCCGTAATCTCTACGCCGATAGCCTTGCCGATCTGACCGTAGTCGACAACGAGCAGACCGTCGCCGGACGGAACCGTTCTCGCGCTCCTTTCTCCGGTCTGATGCGACAGGTGCAGGTACGCGGAAAACGCTTTGCCTTTCCGGTACGTGACCTGCAGAGAACGCTCAGTCATTCGGAGACCTCATACACCGCGACGACACGAGAAGTTGCGCCTCGGAATCCGGCTCAACGATCACGATCCACCGCCGGCTGCCGCGCGACACCGAGATCATGAAACGGCCTTCGACGACGCTCGGCTCGAATGCGGCCGATCGCTCCAGCATAGCGCGGACGTCGACCTCCGTCACGCCGCGCTGTTCCATGCGCAGTTCGGCGTGCGGTGTGAACGAGGGTTCCCAGCTCCACCACGACGGAAACTCGGGGTCGGAGGTCATCGACAGTATCGGATGATCAACCGCACTTCCGAACCGGATTGTGGTGAGGAATTCGCGACGCGCATCACCAGCTGTGTCGCCGCACATTTGATCCCGGCCAGCATCGGGGTCGCGCCGATGCGAATTGAGGACGTCCCAGACTTGGTCTGGCAGGACGGCCTCACGTGCGGTCACAGGGAATCATCGACTCGCAGCTTGCGAAACCCGACCAGATCGGCGGAACGAGGGTGCCGGGGCTATGATCTCGAGATGACTCGCTCGCACACGCGACTTCTCCTTCTCGGTCTCGTTCTCGGCGCCATCGCGGCGAGTTGTCGATCGGCCGCGCCACCGATGTCATCCCCGCCGACATCTACGGAACGACCGGCTTCACATTCCTGGCTCGATGCATTTGCGCGGGGCTATTTTCCTGGTCGCAGCGGCCAGATCTTCGTCGTTCCGCGGGAGGGCGAATTTCTCGTCGATCGAAACCCGCTATACGCGTTCATGCATGGTTCGCCCTGGAGCTACGACACACATATCCCACTCCTGCTGTACGGACCTCCCTTCATCAAGACGATTGCGTTGAACGAAGCCGCGTCGCAACAGGACGTCGTGCCAACGTTGGCCACCCTGCTTGGCACTGCCGCACCGAACACCGCGAGGGGCAGGGTCTTGCAGTCGGCGCTCGCGTCCACGAACGATCGCCCTCGAGTTGTTGCGCTCTTTGTGCTGGATGGCAGCCGCGCCGATTATTTCGACTCCTATAAGGACGTCTTGCCGACGTTGTCGCGGCTGCGCGGACAGGGGGCGTGGTTCAGCAACGCGCACGTCACCTCCATTCCTACGCTCACGGCTGTCGGGCACGCCAATCTCGGGACCGGTGCCGAACCGCGGAGCCACGGCCTTGTTGTCAACTATCTGTTCAATCGCGTCACCGCCAAGCCCCAGGAAGCGTACGATCAACTGGATCCCGGCGAACTGATGGCGCTCACACTGGCTGACGTGTGGAACATCCAAACGAACGGCGCCGCCGTGATCGTCGGACAGGGCGGGGCGATCCGCGCAACAGCAGGTCTCGTCGGGCGCGGTGCGTGTCTCATCAATGGACGGCGTGTGCTCGCCGCCAGCTACAGCGCGCAGGACGGTGGATGGGAAACGAACCCGAGGTGCTACGCCATGTCAGAGGCGTTGAAGCCGCTCAACGCGAAGACGTACTGGGAGCACGCCGGGGGCAAGTGGATGGGACACGATATCTCGACCGCCGCCACGTTTCGGCATTCGGCCGTCTTTCAACGCTTCGAAGGTGATGCACTCGAGGCAGTCCTCGAACTGGAACCGATCGGCGCGGACGACACGACGGATCTGGTCCTGGTGAATTTCAAGGGGCCGGATTACGTAGGTCACGCGTACGGGCCGGCATCCACGGAAATGCGTGAAGAACTTGCTGAACTCGACCGTCAAGTGACGCGGGCGCTGCGCATCTTGGAGCGGAAGGCAGGTGCGAACCGGTTCGTTCTGGCGATCACCGCCGACCACGGAATGCCCGGTGAACCGACGGCTGGAGGCCGACACTACTTGGATGACATCGTGAAACTCATCGACGGGCAATTCTCGCGGTCGGGCGGGTCGATCGTGCAGTACTTCAAGGATGCGGCGAATAATCAAATCTACATCGATACAACTCGCCTGCGGTCGTTGGGCATCTCCGTGAATGACGTGGCGGCCTTCCTGAGAGCCAACGGTCCGTTTGCTGCCGTTTATACGGAGGATGACGTGCGGGCAGCTCAGAGGGGTCTTCACTAACAAGCGCCGACCCTATACGACATGACGGGGCCGCCTCGAGGACCTAACCGCTCGCAGCGGTCGTCGTCGCGCGGTACAGGACGGTTAGCGGCGGACCTCCTTCAGCGCCGCTTGCACGGCCAGCTTATTGGTTGTCACGCGTGCGACGCGCTAGTCTCCGCGCAGCAGCTTTCCTGGGCCATCCGCATTCCGGGGGTTCCTCACCAAGGCGATAGCCGGAGGGACCCTGCGATGACACCGCCTCTCTTTCCCGCATTTGCATGCCACGAAGACTTGATACACGCCACGGAGCAGGAGTCGCAGCGGCTCCGCGACGCGCTTCACGGCCTTGCCGGCTGCATCGACCAGTCGCGTGCTCTTCTGCATCACTCGCGCGAGACACTGGCGCGCGCTGAGGCGATTCTGAGCGCGCGGTGGGCTAGACAAGACTCTCGGTCTCGCGCGGCGCGACTTCTCTGGGATGTCGGCCCGTAGCAGGCGCCGACGTACCACCTTTACGCATCGCATGTAACGGAGCGGCTGCGTGCCCGGAATGCCTGCGCAGCTGTGCGGGCATTTCGCGGCGACGGTTGAACCACGACATTCCTGGCAATCGCGCGCGGCTGGTGCCGCCCTCGTCCTGGTCCTCGCGGCCGCTTGCCAGCACACCCGGCCGAATCATTCGTGTCCGTCAGCGCGGCGGTCATCGCGATCACTCACGTGCAGGTCATCGAGGGCACAGGCAGTCGCGCCAGCGACGATTTGACGGTAGTTATCGGGAGGGCCGCATAAGCGCGGTCGGGAACGTGGGCAGCAGCTCGAGTGACATCAAGTCGACTGCGACGCTGAATGTGACGGGAAAGAGGCGTGTTCTCCGTGGCGAGGATCGCGCCTTCTCCTCGGCCGCGAAGTGAGCCGAACCACGTGAAACACCGTCTCGAACGTAACTGATTCAAGCTCACGCTGCGCGCGCAATCCGTCGGGAAAGAACAGCTGCTGCAGTCGCCGCTTCTGATCGAGGGGTGCGCATCACTGTTGCAAGCGCTCGTCTGGAACGCTATAAAACCCCGCTCTGGTTCGCGTCGACACACCGGGCTGACGCACGTTCACGCGGACGGTGTGGTATTTCAGCTTGCGTGGCGAGAACGTGTCCGCTGGCGGTTCGTACGCCACTAGGTAGTATCCAGCCTGGTCGTCCAGCGCTCTTTTCAGCAGACTCTCGATTCCATTCGATCGCTTCGCGAAGCCGCCCGTGCGCTCCGCGAGCGTGACCAATGCGGGGCTGGTCACGTTCGCAAAGGGAACTGGTCCCGGAGACGGCCCTCGAACGTCCGCCTCGGTGCCGCGGTGTTCGGGCATCTTGACGCCGCTAGTAAACGGGAGCGTGTGTAGGCCATAGATCACCACGGAACTGCGGTTCGCGAGGTCGGCGATCCGAAGCAGCCGCTGCTCATACCATGCGCGCTCGCCTGGACAGCTCTGAAGCCGGTCCGCGAGGAGGAAGAGCGCCTTCCGGCCAGGGATCGCTCGCATCTCGTCTAGCACAGACGCGAGGGTGCCCAGACTGCCCCCGGCAAACGGCGAAGACTGCAGAACGTCTCCGAGGACCGCCCTTCCGCATCTGCTCAGCGGCGCCGGGTCGAACCGCGGCTCCCAAGAGAGACGGTCGATCTGACTGCCGAGGACGCGGTGATCGCTTGTGAACTGTAGATATGGAGTGTCGCCGCGGCGAGTGCTGGCAATCGCCAGGACGTCACCGGCCGCAAGGTCGGTCGCGACGAATTGCCTGAGCGCCTCCTTGGATCGGACAACATCATCGAAGTTCATCCATGCGTCGTCGACGACGATTGCGACATGACGGGCGCCTGAAGCGAGCCGTTGCTGATCAGGCGCTGAAGGTATCGCCGGCGTCTTCGCTGCGGCACGCTGGTTGCCAGCCGTGACGAACTGGACGAAACGAACCTGCTGCTTCTTGCCATCCTGCCGGACGTCGAAGTCGTCGGCCGCAAGTGTCGTCAGTGGCCGCCCGGCAGCGTCGGTGACGACGACGTCCAGTTGAACGAGTTGGATGGACGCCCGAAACTGCGCGAGGAGTTCGCGCGCTGGCGCCTGGCGGGCAGTCCCAATGAGGTCGATCGCGTTGCATGTCGTGAATGCAACCACGAGGAGAGCGAACGCGTAGTGTTTCATCGCGAAGCCCCGAACGTGATCACTTTTTATACGACAACGGCTTCCAGGCCCAGCGCGGAGTGCTGCGCTTCTGGGGACGCGGCCGGCGGGCGCTGCTTTGCTCGCTCACATCGTGCAGACAGGCAGCGACGGGCTCGTCGGCTCGCCAGACGGACACGTCGACGGCACCGACGGCGCGTTGAAACGCCTCGTCGCATGGCGTACCGGCGAGCGTCGCGGTTGATGACGCGTTCACCCGACGTGACATCGCTCGGGTAGCGCGACCACTCATGTTGACACCCTCAGGCGGCGCGAGGTCAGCACGTCGGCGGCGACACTGCCGTCTTCACTGAGCAATCCGAGCAGCAGGTGCTCGGTTCCGACGTAATCGTGTAACAGCCGGTCGGCTTCCGCAACACTGTCACCACGATGATCGCGTTTTCGGAGCTATCATCTGACGAACGATTTTACGACTCGGTATTGCCAGAACGGCGGCAATCGCCGGTGTGTATCGTACGAATCATCCCAGGCCGGCGTCGCAGCCTTTACGCCGGAACCCGCGGCCCGGGCCCTCGCGTATATCCGTCGAGACGCGTTCCGCCAGGAGGGGCTCGTGATTCGATTCTCAGACGTGCGGTATGCGCTGCGCCTCTGGCGCCGCCATCCCACCATGATTGCTGTCGCCGGCTTGTCCCTCGGGCTGGGAGTCGGCGCGACGACGACGATGTACAGCGTCGTGAATCGCGTCGCGCACTACGACTTGGGCTTTGCCGATGAAGGACGGTTGGTCGTCGTGTGGAACGCCAACCCCGAGCGCGGCATCGCCGAGCAACCGTTGAACTGGCTCATGGTCCGGGCGCTGCTCGAACACGGTCAGTCCTTCGAATCAATCGGGTTCTTTCAGGGCGGTGGTATGCCGGTGACGCTGACCGGAACGGCTGAAACCACCCGTGTGTCGCAGGTGCCGGTCGACGTGAACGGGCTGTCGGTCGTCGGCGTGCCGCCGCTCCTCGGCCGCACCTTCCGTCTCGAGGACTTCGACGACGTCGTCAAGCAGAAGGAAGCGCGCGCCATCGTGATCAGCTACGACACGTGGCAGCAGCGCCTGGGCGGCGCGGCGGGAGTGATCGGCATGTCGATCCACGTCGACGGCGAGCCGCGCACGATCATCGGCGTCATGCCGCGTGGATTCCAGCTCATGCCGTGGGAAGACGATGTCGCGTTCTGGACGGCCAACGATCTCCGCAAAATTCCGGACGCGGCGTGGATGATCGCCGTGGGCCGGCTCAAGCCGGGAGTGTCGCCCGAAGCGGCGCAGGCGGAGGCCGCGGCGAGTACGCGTCACGTCGTCGAGTCACGCGGGCAAAAGCCGGGCGGCATGACCGCGCGCGTCATCCCGATTCGCGAGGCGTACTTCGGCGGGGCGACGAGGGCTCTGTCGTTTCTCCTTGGCGCCGTCAGCTTCGTCCTGCTGATCGCCTGCGCGAACGTCGCCAATCTGCTGCTGGCCGCCGGGACGGCGCGGAACAAGGAGCTGGCGCTGCGGGCAGCGGCCGGGGCGGGGCGCGGTCGGCTGATGCAACAGCTGCTCACCGAGAACCTGCTGCTCGCTCTCGTCGGATGCGGCTTCGGCCTCGTCCTCGCATTGTGGGGCACGCGGCTCTTCGCGCTGATCGTGCCGACCGGGTTCCCGGAGCTGCTGCGTCACATCTCCGTCGACGCGCGCGTGCTCGCCTTTGCGCTCGCCATCTCGATTGGCTCCAGTCTGCTGTTCGGCCTGATACCGGCGCTGCGGGCGTCGCGCGTGGACCTCAACGAGGTACTCAAGGAAGGAGCGCGTGGCTCGAGTAACGGACGCCGTCGCGGCCGTGGCCTGCTACTCGTCGCGGAAGTGGCGCTGTCGATGGTGCTGCTGGTCGGCGCCGGCTTGATGATGCGCAGCTTTCTGGGGGAGCAGCGGAAGCTTCCCGGCTTCGATACGACGCGTCTCTTGACCGCTGACATGCTGCTTGGCGGCGCGAAGTACTTCAGCAAGACGCCGCAGGATACCAACGTCGTGACGCCGCAGGTGGAGGTCTTCTACGATCAGCTGCTGGAACGGGTGCGCGCGCTGCCCGGAGTCACACGCGCGGGAATCATCAGCCGGCTGCCGGCGGACGTCTCGACGCATCCGTTCACGATCGCCGGACGGCCGGTGCCCGAGCCTGGCAAGGAGCCGCAGGCGGACCTCAACGAGGTGGATGCGCAGGCGCTCGACACGCTGGGGATCCGGCTGCTGCGCGGCCGCATGATCACGGAACAGGACACCGCGTCGACGCCGTGGGTCGCCGTCATCAACAAGACGTTCGCCGATCGGCACTTCGCCGGAACGAATCCGCTCGGACAGGCGATCCGCATTTCAATCGGTCGTGCCGAGAGCGGAAGGATCGAGCCGCAGCCGCGCCAGATCGTCGGCGTCGTCGCCGACGTGACGTATCCAAGTTTCTTCACCGAGACGCCGGCCGCGGTCTACGTGCCGTTCCGGCAGCATCTGACGGAATACGCACCAGGCGAAGACGAGTGGCTCCATACGGGAAAGGTCCTCGCGATCCGCGCTTCGGTCGATCCGTTGACCCTGGTGCGCGGCGTCCAGGACGCCGTGGCGCGCGTCGATCGCGATCAGGCGGCACACAGCTTCCTGACAATGGAGCAGCGCGTCGCGGCGTCGCCGTCGGTCACCAACAGCCGGTTTTTCGCCTCGCTGTTCAGCGTGTTCGGCACGCTGGCGATCCTGCTCGCGCTGGTCGGCGTCTACGGCGTGATGTCGTGGGTCGTGGGACAGCGCACCACCGAGTTTGGAATCCGGATGGCGCTCGGCGCCAGAGGGCGCGACGTCGTCGCGATGCTCTTGCTGCAGTCGCTGAAGCCGATCGCGACGGGCGTGCTCCTGGGCGTGGCCGGCGGCTTTGGTTTGAGCCGCGCGCTCAACAGCATGTTCTGGCGCATGACGTCGGCCGACCCGCTCGTGCTCGGCGGGATCGCGGCGCTGATGCTCACCGTCGCCCTCATCGCAGCGTGGGTGCCGGTGCACCGCGTCACCCGGATCGATCCGCAGCACGCGCTGCGCCACGGGTGAGAAACACCATGCTAGAGCCAGGCTCACCCGATCTCACTTTGCAGAGCGCGCCCGCGCGATCTCGACCGCATAGACGTGTGTCGGACCGCTCATATTCGACCGAAACACGATCCACTTCTGATCGGGGGGTGACAGAGAAGCAATCACGACGATCGCGATCAGGGCGCGCCCGATGATTCACGACCGCACATTCGAGCCGCATGATACAGCTGGCAGCGTTGACGGCGCGCTATCAGTGAATGACGACCGCGTTGGCAAACGCGCGACGCCAGCGCGGCTCGACTCGAGCGTCCTGGCGGCGCCTCCCTATGGCAATCACGACAGGAATCACCGTGCCGCGAGGAGTGCGGAGGATCTTCGTCATCTTCCGTGCGTCGAACCCTTCCATCGGACACGAATCGAGTCCGCGTGCGGCTGCCGCTAGCAGCACCGTCTGCGCCGCATAGACGGCGCTGCGGGCGGCCCAGTGGCGCGTCGCGGTCGCGCCGATCGGGATCAACGTGAAGGCCGGGCAAATGACACACAACCCTGCGTGCAGCGTTCCCCAGATCCAGAGTGTTCCCCATCGCATGAAGCGGGAGAATTTCGCGAGCTGCCCGCGGTGGTAGCGCTTTGACGGCTCATCGAGCGCGTCGGTTGCGTTTACGTACGCGAGCTGTGCGGACGCCGTTCTGCGCGCTGTCGCGACGCTCGCGGCAACGACCAGCAGTACGGAGGCGGACGCTGCCGCGCGCTGCCCTCGACATGCCGCGACGACTTTTCGCTTCGTGGCCGGATCGCGAATCCAGTGCACCTCATACGGCTGCAGGTTTGCGCTCGACGGCGCGAGCAGCGCCTGCTCGAGGATTTCGCGCACGTCCTCGTCTGCCACCGCTGTGCCGTCGAAATCGCGGATCGCGCGACGGGAGGCATTGACCGCGCAGAATGCCGTCCATCGTTGCTCTGCCGCCTCCACGGCCGTGGCCGTCCTCATAGCGACTATAATGTAAGCAATTACTGCGTTTTTGATACTTGCATTCGGAGGCCGCCCCTGATGCCCGCTCGGAAGCATACGGCGCCGCGCAAACGGCCGCTTCAACAGCGCGCGGTATTCACCGTCGACGCGATTGTCGAGGCCGCAGCTTACATTCTGGTAAAGGACGGCTGGCGCCGGTTCACGACCAACCGCGTCGCCGAACGCGCCGGTGTAAATATCGCCTCCGTGTATCAGTACTTTCCCAACAAGGAGGCCATCCTCGTCGAGCTGCAGCGGCGGCATATGGGCAAGGCCCGTGAGCAGCTGCCGACAGTGCTGCCCGCCCTGCAGTCGCAGCGGAACCTCAGGGGCGTCCTCAGGCTGCTGGTCGACGCGGCGGTTCGCGAGCACCGCGTCTCGCCGGCGCTCCATCGTGCCCTTGCCGAATTGCCGCGATCGGCGCGCCGTCACGATCCCGCCGACGAGGAGCACGAGCAGCGGCAGTGGGACACGCTGATCCGGCCGTTCTTCAGGAACGTCCCCGATCCGGAGCTGGCAATCTTTCTGTGTCGCGTCGCCGGTCATGCGGCCGTCCACGAAGCCGCAGCCGAACGTCCAGAGCTCCTCGCTCACCCACGCTTCGTGGACGAAGTGACGACGCTCCTCGAGCGCTACCTGCGGCGACGGTCGTGATCACCGGGATTGCCACGGGGGGTATGAGACGCCGAGCAGACGGTTCATGCTGACGCGGTGCACTTTATCGTAAGGTGACGGGCTTCCTTACGGGTGGCCGCGCCCCGGGCGTCGCGGTGGAGTTTCGATGTCTCTAAAGTTCCTCGCGCCGCACGCCGCCGGCTTTGACAGGCACGCCGCCGTCCGCACGCCGCCGGCGGCTTGACCGAGCCCGGCAGGGCTGTTAGCGTCACAGGTCCGCCGTCGGTCGAGGACGCCGGCGCGTTCAATCGGGCCGCCGGTGACCATTGAGGCGCGAACGGATCGGCAGTCCACAGCTGGACGGGTGGTGCTTATGCATACCGTGCACGCCGACGAGGCGGCGCGCCTGGCGGCGCTGCGGCGTTACCGCATCCTCGACACCGAGCCGGAGCGCGCCTTCGACGATCTCGCGCTGCTCGCCTCGCACATCTGCGAGACACCAATCGCGCTCATCACGCTCGTCGATGCGGACCGCCAGTGGTTCAAGGCGCGCACCGGCATTGCCGAACGAGAGACGCCGCGCGCGGTGTCCTTCTGCGCGCACGCGATCCGGCAGCACGGGATGTTCATCATCCCCGACACCCGCGAGGACGAGCGGTTCCGCGACAACCCGTTCGTGACCGGCGGACCGCGAGTCCGTTTCTACGCGGGGGCGCCGCTGGTCACCCCCGAAGGGCACGCACTCGGGACGTTGTGCGTGATCGACTCGGTGCCGCGCACCCTCACGGCCGCGCAGCGCGAGGCGCTCGACGCGCTCCGTCGTCAGGTGCAGGCGCAGCTGGAGCTGCGGCGCAACCTGCACGAGCTGCGGCACGCGCTCGAGGCGCGCGATAAGGCGGAAGCGGACGTCGTGAAGCTGGCGAGCCTCGTGCCGTACTGCTCGACGTGTCAGCTGGATCTCACCGTCCCCGCCGATCCGTCCGCCATTCCCCGCATCACCGACGGCGTCTCCGCCGTGCTCCGGGGAAAGCACTGGCCGGACGACGACATCATGGCGGTGGAGCTCTCGCTCCAGGAAGCCATCGCCAACGCCATTCGACACGGCTGCCGTAATGACGCGACGATGCAGATCCAGTGCTGCGTCACGGTGAACGGATCCGGCGACGTGGTGATCGTCGTGCGTGACCCCGGTCCCGGATTCGATCCGGGGAAGGTGCCGAATCCACTCGCCACCGAGAACCTCCTGAAGCCAAGCGGCCGCGGCGTGTTCCTGATCAACGGCCTGATGGACGAAGTCGAGTACGCCGACGGCGGGCGTGAAGTCCAGATGCGCAAGCGGCGCTCGGAAGAGTAGCGCGGCGCCGTTGACCGAGCCGGCGCGCGCCGCGTCCTTCGAGTCAGGGCTTCGCCGCTCGATCGGCACCTTCGCGCTTGCCGCAAGCATCGTGAATCTCACGATTGGCGCGGGCATCTTCCGGCTGCCCGCGGACATGGCGGCGACGCTCGGTCCGCTCGCGCCGATCGCCTATCTGCTCTGCGCCGGCGCGATGGGCCTGATCCTCATGTGCATCGCCGAAGCGGGAAGCCGTGTATCGCTGACCGGCGGCCCGTACGCGTACGTGGAGGTCGCGTTCGGACCGTTCGTCGGATTTCTCGCCGGGTTCCTGCTGTGGATGCTGCTCACGTTCGCGATGGCGGCGGTCGCGACCGTGCTCGTGGCGAATCTCGGTGCCCTCGTGCCGGCGCTCGCCTCGCGCGGCGCGTCGGCGGCCACGCTCATCACGATCTACGTCGTGTTCGCGGCCGTCAACATCCTTGGTGTCGAGCGCGGTGCGGGGCTCAACACCGCGCTGACGATCGCGAAGATCCTGCCGCTGCTGCTCCTCATCGGCGCCGGCGCGTTCGCAATCGCGCCCGAGAACCTCGCGAGCGGCCAGCGTCCGGACCTGCCGACGCTGGCGCGCAGCAGCCTGCTGCTGATCTTTGCGTTTGCCGGCATCGAAGCGGCGCTCGTGCCGAGCGGCGAGATCCGCGACGCGGCACGAACGGTGCCGCGCGCGATCGTTCTCGCCACGGTGGCCACGACGATCCTGTACGCGGGCCTGCAGCTCGTCGCACAAGGCGTGCTCGGCCCGTCACTGGCGGTCTCGAAACCTGCTCCGCTCGCCGCGGCGGCCGGCGTGGCGCTAGGAGGATGGGGAAGAACGCTGCTCCTTGCCGGCGCGATCGTCTCGATGCTCGGCCACGCGG
>JBKPRU010000040.1:0-7404 GCA_046734675.1 Acidobacteriota bacterium | reverse complement strand
GTTCATGCCGCTGCTCGACGGCCGGCTGTTCGCCCGGACAGACGACGCCGGCGCAGGCGAGGTCGCGGTGGTCAACGAGGCGCTCGCGCAGCGCTACTTCGCGGACCGCGCCGTCGGACACACGCTGACCGACGCGCTGGGCCGCACCGTGGAGATCGTCGGCGTTGTTCGCACGCGCAGCTTTCGTGCGTTCGAGGGACCACAGCGACCGATGGTCTTCTTCCCGATGTCGCGCGCGACCGCGCGAGGGTTCTACGTCGCGGTGCGCGCGCGCGACGACGCGCAGCGGATCGGGGCCGATCTGATGGACGCCTTACGCGGCGCGGGCAGTTACCGCAAGCTGGAAGTCCTCACCTTCGACACCCACCTGGCGCGCGCGATCGCGGCCGACCGGCTCGTCGTCACGCTCGTGGCGGCGTGCGGGGTGCTCGCGCTCGGGCTCGCGGTGCTTGGCGTCTACGGCGTGGTGACGGATCTCGTGCGACGGCGCACCCAGGAGATCGGCCTGAGGATCGCCCTTGGCGCGGCGCCCCGACACATCATCGGCGACTGCGTCGCGACGACCCTCACGCCCGCGTTCGGCGGTCTCGCGGCCGGCGTCCTCGGCGCCCTGCTGCTCGTTCGCGTCGCCCGGTCGCTCGTGTTCGGCGTGCCGTCCGTCGATCCGATGCTGGCCGCGGCGATGATTGGCGGGCTGTCGGTGATCGTGGTCGGCGCCGTCGTTCCTCCAGCATGGCGCGCCGTCCGCGTCAGTCCGCTGCTCGCCTTCCGCCAGCAGATGTGACGGCGCACCTGAAGGTGCGCCCTACCGCAGTCGTCAGCGCGGGACGGTAGGGCAGTGCGGGACGGTAGGGCGCCTCTTCAGAGGCGCCACCACGCTCCGCACTGTCCCTAGGGTGTAGACACGCTACATGGATGGGTGTAGGATGCCTACTCCATGGCGAAGCGTACCCGCTACCAGAACCGCATCGAGCTGCTCCAGGGCACGCTCGACCTCCTGATCCTGCAGACGCTGCAGTGGGGCCCGCAGCACGGCTACACCGTCGCCCAGGCGATCCGCGCCAACTCGAGCGACGTGCTGCAGGTCGATACCGGATCGCTCTACCCGGCGCTGCACCGCCTCGAGCGGCAGAAGCTGATCGCCGCGTCGTGGAAGCTCTCCGAGAACAACCAGCGCACGCGCGTCTATCGCCTGACCGCGGCCGGGCGCAAGCGCCTCGCCGCCGAGCGTTCGCGCTGGGATCAGCTGGTCACGGCGATCGCCGGCATCCTCAATCCGGTCAAGCCCACGGAGGCCTGAATGACGCGGCCGAACGACGACGATATCCGCGACGAGGTGCGGGCGCACCTCGAGATGGCGACGCGCGACCGGATCGATCGAGGCGAGGAGCCGTCGGCGGCGGCGGCCGCGGCGCGGCGGGACTTCGGGAACGTCGCGCGCGTGCAGGAGCTGACGCGCGAGGTCTGGGCATGGACGTCGGTGGAGCGCCTCGCGCAGGACCTCCGCTACGCCGTGCGGCTGCTCTTCCGCGCCCGCGCCTTCTCGTTCGTCGCGATCCTCTCGCTCGCGCTCGGCATCGGCGTGAACACCGCGATCTTCCAGGTGATCAACGCCGTCCGGCTGCGGACGCTCCCGGTCGCGCGCGCCTCGGAGCTGGTCGAAATCACGCCCGTCACGATGGAGGGCGCCCGCGGCAACTTCGCGAGCTGGCGCGAGAGCGTCACGAACCCGATCTGGGAGCAGGTGCGCGGTCACCAGCAGGCTTTTGCCGGAGTCCTTGCGGTCGGCGCCAACACCTACGACCTCTCGCGCGGCGGTGAGGCGCATCGCGCGCGCACGCTGCTGGTCAGCGGCAGCTTCTTCGACGTGCTCGGGGTCAGCGCGGCCCAGGGCCGCGTCCTCACCGTCAACGACGACCGGCGCGGGTGTGCGTTGCGCGCGGTGCTGAGTCACAGCTTCTGGCAGCGGCAGTTCGGCGCGGATCCGTCAGCGGTCGGGCGCACCTTGACGCTCGACGGGCATGCCGCCGAGATCATCGGCGTCGCGGCGGAAGGATTCTTCGGGCTCGAGGTCGGGCGCACGTTCGACGTCGCGGTGCCGATCTGTGCCGAGGCGACGTTGAGCGCGACGAGCCGCCTCGACTCCGGCACCGACTGGTGGCTCGTGATGATGGGCCGCTTGAAGCCGGGGCTCACCGTCGAACAGGCGAGCACGCATCTCGCGTCGATCTCGCCCGGCATCTTCCGCGACACCTTGTCGCCGCGCTACCCGCAGGTAAGCGTCCCGAAGTACCTCGCGATGTCATTGCACGGAGTGCCGGCGCCAACCGGCATCTCGTACGTGCGTGAGCTCTATGCCTCGTCGCTGTGGCTGCTGCTCGGACTCGCGGCGCTGCTGCTGCTCATCGCCGCGGCGAATCTCGCGAACCTCATGCTCGCGCGAGCCAGCGCGCGCGAGCGCGAGATTGCGATTCGGCTCGGGCTAGGCGCGTCACGCGGACGCGTCGTCCGCCAGCTCGTGACCGAGAGCTTCTTCCTCGCCACGCTGGGCGGCATCGCCGGGGTCTGGCTCGCGCGCATGTTCGGCGAAGCGCTGGTCGCGTTCGTCGACGGGGACGAACATGCACTCGTGCTCTCGCTGTCGCTCGACTGGCGAGTGGCGGCGTTCGCCGTCGGCCTGACCGCGCTCAGCTGTCTCGTCTTCGGCCTCGCGCCCGCCGTCACGGTGACGCGTCTTGGCGGCGGGGCGCTCTCGTCGCTGACGGGGCGCGGCGTCGCCGGCCCGCGACGCGGCGTGCGCATGCGGCGCGTGCTCACGGTCGCCCAGGTCGCGATCTCGGTCGTGCTGCTCTTCGGCGCGCTCCTCTTCACGCGCACGTTGCGGAACCTCCGCGACGTGCCGCTTGGCTTCGATCCCTCGGGCGTCACGATGGTTGCCGTCGATTTACAGCGTGTGCCGCTGGCGCGCGAGCAGCGCCTCCACTACAAAACCGCGCTGCTCGATCGGCTGCGTGCAATCCCGGGCGTCGACGGCGCGGCCACGACCGTCGTCGTGCCGGTCAGCGGTGACGCGTGGGGCAACAACATCACCTTCGATCAGGCGGCAGGACGACGATCCGTCAACGCGCTGTTCACCCGCGTGAGTCGCGGCTTTCTCGCGACGATGAGGACGCCGCTCGTCGAGGGACGCGACTTCGACGAGGCCCGCGACATCCCGTCCTCGCCGCGGGTGGCGATCGTCAATCGCACGCTCGCGCTGCAGTTTCCCGGCGGCAGCGCCGTCGGACGGCGGTTCACCGTCGAGCCGACGCCGTCGCAGCCCGCCACCGAATTCGAGGTGATTGGCGTTTCAGCCGACGCCAAGTATCTCAGCATCCGCGAACAGCCGACTCCCGTCGTCTACTTCCCCGCCTCGCAGGATCCGCGCCCGTCCGCATGGGCGCTCGTGGCGGTCCGCAGCCGGATGACGCCCGCGGCGTTGACTGGCGCGATGACCGCGGCGGTCCGCGATCTGGATCCGAACATTGGGCTGTCATTCGACCTGCTCGACACGCAGATCCGCCGCACGCTCATGCGCGAGCGGCTGATGGCCACGCTCTCCGGCTTCTTCGGATCGCTCGCCGGCGTGCTCGCGGTGATCGGTCTGTATGGAGTGATCGCCTACAGCGTGACGCGCCGTACCAACGAAATCGGCGTGCGGATGGCGCTGGGCGCGTCGACGGCCGATGTCGTCGCGATGGTGCTGCGTGACGCGTCGGTCCTCGTCGGCGCGGGCGTCGCGATTGGGCTGGTGCTGTCGGCGATCTCGGCGCAGTTTGCCTCGACGCTGCTCTTTCAGCTCCGCCCGCGCGACCCCGTGTCGCTGGCTGGCGCCGCACTGCTGCTCGGCGGGGTCGCGCTGATTGCCAGCTACCTGCCCGCGCGCACCGCCGCCCGCATCGAACCAACCGTCGCGTTACGCGTGGAGTGAACGGCCGGCCGCGACGCTACGCCGCGCCGCGCTGACCATCGTGCTCGATCACAGGCCACCGGCCGGTGCCGCAGGTTTGGCACACCCACAGGAGGCGCCGCGGTTCGAGCACGGTCACGGCACGAATGACCGGCCCCGTGACGATGCACGGGCAGGGCGTCGGCGCCACGGGCGCCAGCCATTGATCGTGGTACGGCCGCGCACCGGCTCCGATCGTGAAGCTGATCGGAAAAAGTGCCGCGCCGCACTCCGGACAGGCCCACATGTCCTCGGTGTGTTCGTGCACCCGCGCCAAGACGAGGTGCTGACGGAGCCGATCGCAACGGCCGCAGGGGGTCAGAATCATCGTCACCGCGTACCTGTAAGGCTAGGCTTCTTTGCGCCGTCGGCAATGAGGGGTACCCCTAACGAGGTAGGGATATTCCTCCTTCGGTAGCGCGATGGCGCCCCGGGGCAGCGCTCCTCTTGGTCGCATTCCTCTGAGGCCACAAGCATTCGGCCTTCTACCCTGGCGTCGGCGCTCTCGCGCCACCTCGCCCAACGCCCTTTCTCGACCGACAGGCGTCGGCGCGCAGTTCGCTCCTGCGCGGAAGGCGGGCGTCTCTGGCGAGTGGACGAGCGACTGCGGTTCTGAAAGGATCGCGCGCCAAGGGAGACTTCATCGATGCGACAGAGACGTATTCATTCAGCGGTGCTCGCCGCGCTGGTCGCGCTGCCGCTCGCGGCCGCACGTGCTCAACAGCCGCAGCCGCAACAGCCGCAGCCGCCGACGGTCCGTCCAGGCGAGCCCAATCCCGCGACCCCGGGCGAGCGCACGCGCACACCGCCCGAAACGCCACAGCGTCCCGCGACGCCTCCGCAGCCCGCGCCGCAGCAACCGGGCGCGCCGCCCGTGAATGCCGACGCGTTCACCTCCACCTACAAACCGTTCCCGTCGCGGACCACGGTGATCCGCAATGCGACGATCCTCACCGCCGCGGGTCCGGCGATCGAACGCGGCGCCGTGCTGCTGCAAAACGGGAAGATCGCCGCCGTCGGCCAGACGGTGAATGCGCCGGCGGACGCGGTCGTCATCGACGCGAACGGCCGCTGGGTCACGCCGGGGATCATCGACACGCACTCTCACCTGGGCGTGTACGCCGCACCGGGCATCGAATCGCTGCAGGACGGCAACGAGATGACGAGCCCCAATACCGCGGAGGTGTGGGCGGAGCATTCGCTGTGGCCACAGGATCCGCAGTTCGATCTGTCGCTCGCCGGCGGCGTGACCGTCATGCAGATCCTGCCGGGATCCGCCAACCTCTTTGGCGGACGCAGCGTCACGGTGAAGAACGTGCCGGCGCGCACCGCCGAGGACATGAAATTTCCGGGCGCGCCTTACGGTCTGAAGATGGCGTGCGGCGAGAACCCGAAACGCGTCTACGGCGCGCGCAACTCGGCGCCACAGACCCGGATGGGCAATGTCGCCGGCTACCGGCGCGCGTGGCAGTCCGCGCTCGAATATCGCGACAGCCTGCGGCGCTGGAGGTCAGCGGGATCGGATCCCGAGAAGCGTCCCGCGCGCAACCTGCAGCTCGAAGCGCTGGCCGGCGTCCTCGACGGCGAGATCCTCGTGCACAACCACTGCTATCGCGCCGACGAAATGGCGACGATGATCGCCATCGCCAAGGAGTTCGGCTTCCACATCGCCTCCTTCCATCACGCCGTCGAGGCCTACAAGGTGCGCGATCTGCTCGCCGAGAACAACATCTGCGCGAGCATGTGGGCCGACTGGTGGGGATTCAAGCTGGAGGCGTTCGACGGCATCCGCGAGAACATCGCGCTCGTCGACGCGGCGAAGGGCTGCGCGATCGTTCATTCCGACGATGCCACCGGCGAACAGCACCTCAATCAGGAAGCGGCCAAAGCGATGCGCGCCGGCTGGGAAGCAGGTCTCGAGATCCAGCGCGCCGACGCGGTCAAGTGGCTGACCATCAATCCAGCCAGGGCGCTCGGCATCGAGAAGGTCACCGGGTCGCTCGAGGTCGGCAAGAACGCCGACGTCGTGATCTGGTCGGCCGATCCTTTCAGCGTCTACGCGCATGCCGATCAGGTGTTCATCGACGGCGCGATGATGTTCGACCGCAGCGATCCCGCGAAGCACCCGCGGCGCGACTTCGTCACCGGCCTGCTGCCGGAAGGAGGTGCGCGATGAGCCGCTCGCTTCCGGTCCTGATGGCGCTTGCGGCCACCGCGTCGCTCGCGGCGCAGACTACGCGTCCACCGGTCCGTCGGCCTGCGCCTCGTCCGGCGCAACCGGCGGCGCAGGCACCCTCCTCCCCCGCCGAGACGATTGCGATCGTCAATGCGCGCGTGCTCCCCGTCGCCGGACCCGCGATCGAGCGCGGCACGGTGATCATTCGCGGCGGAACCCTCGCGGCGATCGGCGCCAACGCGGCCGCGCCGTCCGGCGCGCGCGTGATCGATGCGGCCGGCAAGATCGTCACGCCCGGGTGGATCGAGTCCGCCACGCAGATCGGCATCGTCGAAATCCAGTCCGGCGCGGAAGGGACCGACGACCAGGCAACGACCGACAAGGAGTTGAGCGCGGCGTTCAACGTCGTCGACGGCTTCAATGCCGATTCGACCGTGATCCCGGTGACGCGCGTCGAGGGCATCACTCGCGCGGTGGTCATGCCTGCCGGGACCGGGCACGCGATCCTCGGGCAGGGGGCGCTGTTCGACTTGTCGGGCGCGCACCTCCCCGGGAGCATCGTCAAGACGCCGGTGGCGATGTTCGCCAATCTCGGCGAGGCAGGCGCGGCGTCCGAAGGCGGATCGCGCGCGTCGGCGATGCTGCGCCTGCGCGAAGCGCTGCAGGACGCGATCGATTTCGATCGCCACGGCGCCGCCTGGGCGACCGCGCAGCGGCGCCCCTACGCGCGCGGCCGCCTCGATCTCGAAGCGCTGCGGCCTGTGGTTCGCGGCGAACTGCCGCTGGCGATCAACGCCAACCGCGCGAGCGATCTGCTCGCCGCGCTGCGCCTCGGCGACGAGTTCAAGTTGAAGTTGATCCTGATGGGCGCCGTCGAGGGCTGGCGTGTCGCCGATCAACTCGCGGCCCGCAAGGTCTCGGTCGTCGTCAACCCGATGACCGACATCCCGAGCTTCGATGCGCTCGGCGCAACCCTCGAGAACGCGGCGCGGCTGTCGAAGGCGGGTGTGCCGCTGATCCTCTCCTCGTTCGACACGCACAACGCGCGCAACCTGCGGCAGGCGGCCGGCAACGCCATCGCCAACGGCCTCGATCGCGACGCGGCGTTGCGCGCCGTCACGCTGGAGCCCGCGCGCGTGTGGGGCGTGGCCGACCACCTTGGCTCGCTCGAGGTCGGCAAGGACGCCGACGTCGTCGTCTGGTCCGGCGATCCGTTCGAGCTGACGACGCGCGCCGAGCA
>JBKPRU010000039.1:0-15015 GCA_046734675.1 Acidobacteriota bacterium | reverse complement strand
GGAAGGGGCCGCGGCGACGCATCGATTCAGCTACGGCCACTTGTCGGAGCTGCGGCTCGACGCGCATCCCACGGGCGCGGCACGCCTCGTCGCCGTCGAATCGACCGGCCGTCGCTGGGAAATGGCCCTTCCCGCCGTCGACGTCCAGCGTGCGCAGGACGTGCTCGATCTCGTCGACGGCGGGTTGGCGCATGTCGCCCCGACCCCGCGCGTCTCGCCCAGTGCGGGACGCGTCGTCGCCGCGGTCGCGGCGCTCCTCGCCTGCACGGCCGGCCAATTCAGTGTCTGCCTTGTTGCCGCGCTTGCCGCGCTTCGCCCCGGCACGCAGCTGCTTGCCGCCGCCAGTCTCGCCGGGCTGATGGCTTCCGCGCTGGTGATGCGAGACGCGACGTGGATCGTGTCGATCTGGATGGTGCTGCCGCTTGCTCTCGTCGCCGCGACCATGGGCTGGATCGCATGGTCGCAGCGCGACGACACGCAAGCCGCCCCGCCACGCGTCGTCGCAGCCATTGCCCTGTTCAGCGCGGTCGGCTGCCTGCTGCTCTTCGGCGACGGTTTTAACGCGGTGCGTGTGCATCAGGCCGCAAAGATGTTTTACCTTGCGCCGGTGATGCTGTTCGCGCTCGCCGGCGCCGTCGCCGCGGGCCGAATCCGCCGCGCCCGCCCTGCGGCGCTTGCAGCGGCGGCATTCAGCGCAGCCATCGCGGTGATTGGCTCGCCGTTGTTTCTCGATAGCTTCGGCCGCGATCCGTTCCTCGTCCAGGCGAAGCCGATTGCCTTCACCTCGTTGTCGCGGTCACCGATCGCGCAAGTCGAAGTGCCGCTCCGCGTCGACGACGTGAGGGTGTCGCCGCACGGAGGCGCGATCGCCGTCACGCGGAACGAAGAGGACGATCAGGCGGATGACGTTGCGCCCTTCCACGTCGGCCCGGCCACGGGTCCGCTGACCCCCGTCAAGGCCGGCGATGTCGCGTTCCTCGATGACGAGCGTCTGATCACGATGACCACCGGCGCGAATGGCGCGGATGTGCGGGAGGTTCGGGTCGGCCGCCCTGACGCCGAGTCGTGGTGCGCCCACGTCGATGCGCTCGCGTGGGGCACGCTGTCGGTCGACGCGACCCGCGGCACCTGGCGCGTGATCGGATGGGACCACGCCCGTCAGATCCTGAGCGCGCACGGGCGCATCGGCCAGAGCGCCGTGACGGTGACGCGATGGAACGGCTTCGGCTCGAAGCAGACGTGGATTGCGGCGATGGCGGCGACCGACACGACGCTCCTCGCGCTGGAGAGCTCCTACGATCGCGCCTTCTTCCATGACTCCGCCTCGAACTGGTCACTGGCGTTATCGATGATGCTGCCGATGTCGATGCGCGAGAATGCGCGGCTGTGGCGCGTGACGAAGGAAGGGGCCACGGTGATTGCCGACTCGGTGCTGGACACGGAGTGTACCGGCGCAGCGGACGCGCGTGGGCTCGTCTGCACGGTCTACGACGGCGTCAGGACGCGCGTGTTGAAGATCGATGCAGCCACAGGCGCTATCGAACCGGTGGGCCGCGTCGACGGACGCTTCGTCGCGCGCGACAGCTCGTCACCGGGGTGGGTGTCGGGGTTCTTCTCGTCCTGGCCGGCTGCACTGCGCATCGACGGCGGAACGGGCGTTCGCGCAATGACGCCGCCGCGCGCGACCGCGATCGCCGCCGGCACGGACGCCATCGCGACCGCATCCTACAGTGCCGGCGGATCCATCGTCAGGGTGTATCGGTTCTGAAGTCCGCCGGGTCTAAAGACCCGGCCTACACCAGCACTGTGGTGTCCGTGTCCGCCTCCGCCTGAACTTCGTACGGTATTCACGTAGGCCGGGTCTTTAGACCCGGCACGATTCACGGGACGCGCACGTAGATGCCGAGAAAGCGCGTGTCGCGGCTGCCCGGATCCGATTCTGACGGTCGGAATCCGGAGGCGGAACGGATGCGCACCGCGGCGACGCCGCCTGCTGCAGGGACGTCGACCCTTCGCTCCTCCCCTGGACCCAGCTGCAGATCCTGCGTCCACGATCCCGCCGTGAGCGACAGCCGATTCTCGACGGGCGCGTTGCGTACCAGCAGGGGCTGGGACGCGGCGGGCTGGTCCTGCAACAGCACCACGGTCGTGTCACGCGCGCCGCCGACCCAGAACGCATTCGGCTCCGCGAACGCGCGATCGTCCATGAAGAACGCGGTGACGCCGGTGTAGCGGACGGCGCGCCGCGCATAGCCGTCCACCGGCTTCTCGTCGACGCGCAGCAGGCGTAGCGGCTGCAGGTCAATCCCGTCGACGCTCTGCCCTGCGTCGTCGTCGGCGCGCACGATGAGCGTGCGCACGTCGACCGGCAGCTGCAGCAGCTGTCCCGCGGCAAATGCTGCGAGCGGCTCGGTGACGAGCGCGAACGGATCACGATCGGCCCCGACACCCGCCATGATCCAGCCGTCGCCGCCACGATGACGCATCGTCACGCGATACTCGCCGGCCGGGACGGCGGCGAGCGTCACGAGCGGGCGACCGCTTCGCGCGCCGGCCCGCGCTCGATCGACCGAAAGCTCGATCCGCGTGCGTGACACGAGCGCGTCCGGTGAGACGCGCCGTCTCGCGTCGAGATCGAAGGCGATGACGCGGCGCTCGCCGAGCGCCCGCAGCAGCTCGAGCTGCGCGGGCGCGGCGGTGATTGGGTTGATTCCTCGCATCCGCCATGTGGCCGCGACCGCCGCGGTCGCGCTGAGCGCGAATACCAGTGCGGTAACGGCGGCGAGATTCCCGGGCTGGCGAAGGCCATGGCGCGCCAGCCGAGAAACGATCGAGACCGCAGCCGCGCCGAAAAGCAGCCACGGCAGCGTCGTGATCAGCCCGTCGCGCGCGGCAGCGGATCGCGCGGACGTCGCGCTACCGATCGGGAGCGGTACGAACGCGGGAAGCGCCGACGGCAAGTCGACGAAGTGCGCCGCCCACTCCGCCCACGGCGCCGCGGTCACACCTCCTTCGTTGCGCGCATGAAAGCCAAGCCGTCCGTCGCCGCCGACGACCGAGACTCCGGAGACCCACACGCTCACCACCAACAGGGCAAGCGCTGCCGCGCGCAGGCCACGCGATCGCATTGCCGTCCAGGCGGCCGCGGCAAAGATGCCGAGCGGCAGCAGCACCGGAACGAAGAACCGCGCCGGCGCACTCCAACCCGCCCACCACATCGCGAACGTCGTCACCGCGATCAGATAAGGGGTGGCGACGATGAGCCACTGCGCCGCCAACCGACGGACGTAGAAAAGCCCGGCGAACGCGACCACGAGTACCGGCGCGGTGGCGAGCAGGCCGAAGCCCTGATCGAACAGCAGGCCTCCGAGCCCGTTCGGCAGGAACGCGAACGAGTTCTGCACCTGGCGGCCGTAGGGTGCGGTTGGATCGGGCGTGCCATATACGATCAGGAAGAACCACAGCCACGCGACTGCGCTCAACGCCGGCGTGACGAGGAATGCAATCGCCTTCGCAACTGCGTTCGGCGCCACGGTTAACCGAATGAGGGCGAGGCCGCCGATCGTCGCCGCCAGGACGGAAAACCGGATGTGCATCCAGGGCAGCGCTGCGAGCGCGAGCCCGTGCAGCAGCCATGGCCGCCATGAGGTCGCGTCTGCGACGCGCTCCCAGTCGGGACGGAGCAGCGCCCAGAATCCAGTCAACGCGACGCACGCGCCGAGTCCATCGGGATACACCGTGAAGGTCTCGAGCAGCCACGGCGTGGACAGCACGACGGCCGCCCATCCGAACCACGCCGCCGATGCGCTCGCGCTGACGCGCCACGCCAACCACCAGAGCAATCCCGCGGTCATCGCGGCAACGAGGATGAGGAACACGACGACCCCGTGGTAGCCGGCGAGCGCAAACGCGGGAAGGACGAGCGCCGGCACGCCAGGCGCGTGAATCGAATAGATCTCGCCGTTCTGTCCGGGGCGGATGAAATCGGGCGGCAGATCGCCGACGAAGTACTCGCGGTAGTCGCCGCGGCGGTGGTTGTTGCCGATCTTCAGATCCCCATCGCGCAGCAGACTCTGGGTGATCACGAGGTAGTGCGGCTCGTCGCCGCCGGGCAGCGCGGGCGAGACCTGCCATGCGGCGCTCGCACAGATCAGCGCCGAAAGCGAGGCCGCAATGCGCGCGTGTGTCTGCGGCGCGATTGCAGGTGCGCGTCTTGCTCGCGGCCACACCACCGCGGCAACGGCGATGACCGTCGCCAGCCAGGCGAGTGTCGCAAGACCCCCCGTCCACACGAAGAACGGCGACGGAGGTCGAAACGGCAGCCACGGCAGCAGGACGAACAACAGCGGCGAGACCGCGGCGGCGATCGCACGACCACGCGCACGGCGAAGCGCGAGCGCGAGCACGCCAACGCCGATGAGGACCGCGGCGGCAAGATGCGCGGCGTCGATGGGCAGGAGGCCGATGCGGGCGCCACCCGCGGTCCCGACGCCGATGGTGCCGCCCGAGACGAGAACGGCGGCCGCAGCAACGAGTGCGGCGAGCACGGCGGCAAAAATGTTTGCGGGTAGAATGACGTGCAATTCTACATGGACGTCCGGCCCGGCACCATCGCGCGACGGCGCGAGCGACTGCTCGTCGCGCTGGGCGGCGTGGCGCTCTCGATCCTCGTCACGTGGCCGCTGACGACGGGCATCGGCCATCTCGGACGCACGCTCGGCGCCGACGGACAGTTGGGCATCTGGAACGTGGCGTGGGTCGCGCGCACGCTGATTGTCGATCCGCGGCACATCTACGACGCGAACATCTTCCATCCGCACCGCCGGACGCTCGCCTATTCCGAGGCCAACCTGCTCGCGGGTGTGGTGGCCATGCCGGTCTACTGGGCAACGCGCAACCCGTACGCCGCGCATAACAGCGCCGCCCTCTTTGCAATCGCCTCCGCGTTCGTGTGCGCCTATGCCCTGCTCCGCTACCTGTCACGCGACGCGCGCGCCGCCGCGATCGGCGCCGTCCTCTACGCGTGCTGCCCCTACGTCACGAGCCATTCGTCGCACATCCAGCTGCAGCTGACCGGCGGCCTGCCGCTCGCGATGCTGCTGCTGCACCGTGTCGCGGACGCGCCATCGGCTCCGCGGGGCATCTGCCTTGGCGTCGCCCTCGCCGCGCAGGCGCTCGCCTGTGCGTACTACGGCATCTTTGCGGCATTGATGATCGGCTATGGCGCGCTCGCATTCGCGCTCGTCCGCGGGCTCTGGCGATCGCGGCCGTATTGGAGCGCGACTGTCATCGCCACCGCGACCTCGATCGGATGCGTGTTTCCGTTCTTCGTGCCGTATCTGCGCGTGCAGGAGGACACCGGCTTCCGGCGCACGCTCGAGGAGGCGGTGCGGTGGGCCGCCAATCCGCAAAGCTACCTCGCGTCGCCCGCCCACGCGCATCGGTGGCTGCTCGCGATCGCGCTGCGGTTCGAGCGATTCACCGAGCCGCTCTTTCCGGGAATCCTGGCGGTCGGGTTTGGCATCGCGGGACTCGCGATTGCCTCGCGCCGCGCTGCCGCGGGCGACAGCCGCGCCCGCGAGATCGCGGTCCTATATGGACCGCTCGGCGTGCTCGCCCTCTGGGCTTCGTTCGGACCGAACGCCGGGTTGTATCGAGTGCTCTATGAGGTGCCGCTGTTCGCGTTCCTGCGCGCGCCGGCCCGCTTCGGCATTGTCGTCGTGCTCGCGCTGGCCGTGTTCGCGTCGCTGGCCATGGCCCGCCTCTTCGACCGAACGCCCGCGCGCTGGCGCGTCGCCTGCGCGCTGGCGCTGGCGGCTGCCGCGATCGCCGAGCTGAACGTCCTGCCGTTCCCGTGGGAGCGCGCGCCCCAGACGCCGGCTGCGTATGCCGTGCTCGAACAGCTGCCGCGCGGCCCGGTCGCCGAGTTTCCGTTCTACGGCGAGCGCATCGCCTTCCCCCTGCACGCGCAATACATGCTGTTTTCAACCGCGCACTGGATGCCGCTCGTCAACGGCTACAGCGACGTGTTCCCGGCCGACTTCCGCGCCTCGGCACCGGTGCTCGCGTCGTTTCCCTCGAACGAGGCGTTTCGCGTCCTCGCGCGGCGCCGCGTTCGATACCTGACGATTCACTGGGACATGTATGGACCGCGGCAGGAGGAGATTCGCGAGCGACTGACGCCGTTCGCGCGCCATCTGCGAGTGCTGGCGGGCGATGCGCAGATGACGTTGTATGAAGTCGTGTCGTTTCCCTAGCGCCCCTTCGTGGTCTTCTTTTTCGGCGCGGCCTTCTTCGCCGGTGCCTTCTTTGCCGGCGCTTGCTTGGCGGGGGCCTTCTTCGCGGTCGCCTTGGCCGCCGGTGACGATGCGGCCGACGAGGTCGACGCCTTCACCGTGCGCGGCTGACCACCCAGCTCACCATACAGGTGCCGGTAGTCTTCCGCGGTGCCGAGGATCCGCTTCACGTAGTTCTGCGTCTCGGGGAACGGGATGTCATCGATGAACTCGTCCTCGTCCAGCCCGGGGCGCTCCATCTTCCAGCGCACGACGCGGCTCTCCCCCGCGTTGTAGCTGGCCAGCGCATAGTAGGCGCCGCCGAACTGCTGCACCAGCCGCGAGAAATACAGCGTGCCCAGCCGGATGTTGATGTCCGGGTTGGTCAGCATCGCCGTGTTGAAGCGCCGGATGCCGACTTCACGCGCGAGCCGACGGCCCGTCGCCGGCACGATCTGCATCAGCCCCCATGCGTTCGCGACCGACCGCGCAGCCGGATCGAAGGTCGATTCCTGCGCGATCAGCGCGGCGACGACGTAGGGGTCGAGACCGCGGAGCGCTGCGTTGCGCTTGATCGAGTCCCAGTAGGTCAGCGGAAAGATGATCTGCAGGATCTCGGCGGGGAGTCCTTCGCCGCCGGCCGCGAGATGCTGCGGGTAGGCGCGGCGCATCAGGATGATCGCGCGTCTGAGCTCCCCTTTCTCGTGATACACCCACGCGATCGTCGCGTCGATCATCGTCGAGGTGCCGGAGGTTCGCTGCGCGTACCGCAACTCGTTCAACGCATCGTCCAAAAGGCCTGCGGCAAGCAGCTGACGGATGGTCGCGGCATTCGACGGCGGCGCCGCGGCGGGCGGGCCGGGAGCGCGATCGGTTGCCGGAATCGCGAGCGTGTCGGCGGTCGTCCCGAGCCGCGCCGCCTGCACGCTGGCCATCTGCCGCCGGGCGAGACGCCCGTAGTACGAATTCATGTAGTCGCTGTAGACGAGGCGCATCCGCACGTCCGACGAGGTCCGATCGCCGGTGCGTCCGCGCGCCCGCGCCGCCCAATAGAGCCATGAGGGACGATAGTCGGACCGCGGGAATCCGGATGCCGCGCTCTCGAACACGCGCACAGTCTCGTCGTACTTGCCGGTCTTATACGCGAACCACCCGTATTTCCAGGCCGCGCGCTCTGAATGCTGCCCGGACGGAAATTTCTCGAACGACTCGCGGAAGGTGTCGGCGGCGAGCGCGTCCTCGTTCTGCAGGATGTAGTGGGTGCCGAGATTGTTGAGGGCTTCCTCCGACCACGTGCTGTCGGGGAAATCCGTGATCAGTTGCCGGGTCAGCGAGACGTATTCGTCGTACGCGCCGAGCTCGCGAAGCGCGCTGAGGTAGAAGAAGCGCGCTTCCGCACGGCGCGAGGCCTTGTCGAGATACGGCTGGAGGCCGTCGCGAGCCGCGGCGTAGCGCTTGAGGAAGAACTCGCATTCCGCGATGCGCAGGTCGGTCAGCTCGCGATCGTCGCCCGAGACCTGCGGCTGCAGATCCTGGAACGCGGTGCGCGCGTCCTGATAGCGCTTCGCATTGAACAGCAGCGCCGCGCGCGAGAGATCCGCCTTGTAGCCGCTGCGGACGATCTGATCCTGCAGGCCGCTCAGCGCGCTGGCGGCGCCGGCAGCCGCCTCGCTGAGCGGGAACTCGTAATAGACGCGCAGGTAGGCCTGGGCGGCGCGCGCCTTGTCGCCGGCGGCAAGCGCGGCGCGGCCAAGACGCGACAGCACGTCCTCCGGCGCAACCGTCTTGACCCCCGACAGCTTCTCGTAGAGCGCCGCCGCCGCCGCATGATTGCCGCGGCTCTCCTCCGCTTCGCCCTTGCCGAGCGTCGCGGCAACGGAGAGGTAGCCGTCAGGCTGACGCTCGAGCAACGTGTCGAACGTCTTCGCGGCATCATCGGGACGCGCGAGCCGCAGTTGCGCGAGGCCCTGGTAATAGAGCGCGTAGGACGTGACCGCCGATTCCTTGTTTGGCGCTGCCGCCTGCTGCGCCGACGTCAGCGCACCCGCGTAGTTCCCCGCGGCGTATGCGTTCGCCGCGGACGCCAGCACGCTCGACGCCCCAGCCTTGCGCTCGCGCACCGAGGGCACGAGCCAGTAGTCCTCAACGTCCTCGGGCAGCGCCGCATGCGCGGTCGGCTGCAGCTGTTGATCGATCGCAGTGGGCGGAAGGGGATCGTTCGAGGCGGTGGCCGCGCCTCGCAGCGCCGGAGACGCCATGAGACACGCGGTGGTGAACACGAACAGCCGATACAGCATTAGGCCTTGCCGAGGAGTCCCGGGTCGCCGTCCGCGAGCGTCTGCACGAGCTCCTGATGAAAATAGACGGTGCGCGCGGCAAGCCGCGGTGACACGCGCTCTTCGTAGAGCCGGCGCGCCCGCTCGATCTCCGGACCGAGCCGCCGCAGCAGATCGCGCTGCTCGCGCCCGGCCCGCACCGCCGCTTCGTTATACAGCTTGATCTCCGAAACGAGCAGCCGCGCGTAGCGGCGCGCGCCCTGTTCCTGCACGTCGGCCTCCGGCGCCACCGCGCCGCCGGTTCCGGTCGGTACCGGCGTCGCCGTAGCGTTCACCGCCTGCACCGTACGCATCGCGGTCAGGAGGGCCAGCTGCGTCGAGGCGTGACGCACGAGCGCTTCCACGGCGGCACGCCACGACTCGGGCACATCGCCGGTCGTGCCGTTGTCGGCATACACCACCGCGACCGCACGTCCGCCGACGACGATCGGCGCCGCGAGCGCGGATCGATCGCCGCCAAGACCTGCGAAGGTCGGCGCCGGCTGCGACGACGAGGAGGCGACGAGATTGCCGGACTGGATCGCCTGCGCGAGCAGGCCCGCTCCGCTGATCGCCGATTCGAATGGGTTCGTGTCGAACTGCGGGAAGCCGACGCCCTTCCACGACTTCAATCGATCGCCGTTGACGAGGAAGACGAGCGCGCGCGGCGCGATCGTCGACGCGTGCTGAAGCAACGCTTTCAGCGCGTCCGACAACGAGCGCGATCCATCGATGGCGCGCAGCCCCGCCAGGAGATGGTCGATGCTGCGATCGGGAGCCGCCTGCGGCGCCGCTTGCACGCGCGCGGCGGCCTCGGTGGCTTTCAGGCGCTCCGCTTCCGCAGACGCACGCGCCTGGTCCGCTTTCACACGGGCATCTTCCGCCCTGGCCGTCGCCGCTTCGGCATTGGCGCGCGCCTCGTCGGCTTTCGCGCGCGCCTCGTCGGCGTGCGTGCGGGCGTTTTCCGCCTCCGCACGCGCCGCATCCGCGGCATCGCGCTCGGCGATCGCGTGCGCGCGCTCCGCTTCGACGGCCTTCACGCGCTCCGCTTCCCCGGCGCGGGCGCGCTCGGCTTCGGCGGCGCGTTCCGCTGCTTCGCGCGCGTCACGCCGGATCTGTTCGAGCTCCGCGTCGGCACGCTGTCGTTCCGCCTGCACGAGCGATTCGGCGCGCTGACGCTCCGCCGCGAGCGCCTGCTCGAGCTCTTCACGCACGCGCGCGGCGGATTCCGCAGCCTGCTGCTCCGCCTCGACCCGCACGCGTGTCAGCTCGGCGACGAGATGCCGCTGCGCTTCCATGCGCGCCGCCGCGACTTCCGCTTCGAGCCGACCCGACCACTCGACCTCCACCGCCTGCAGACGCGTCTCGACCGCCCGCTCAGCGTCCTCGACCGCGGCGCGCCGCGTTTCGGCAATGGCCTGTTCGTATTGTTGGGAGAGCGAACTCAGGTGCGCGTCGAGCGTTTCACGCAGCTGCGCCTGCATCGCATCGATGGGACTTCTGGATTGATCGGGGGACATCCACTCATGATTATCCGGACGGGGATCCGCCAAGTCAAGCGTAACTTCAACCGGGACAATCGTTTGACCCATGCGACGCGACAGAACTGTAGGCCGAATCACGATTCCGTAAGCGCGTCGAAGGGCGCGGATCGACGAACTGCTGTGCCCACAACTCCAGCGCCACCACGATCCAGAACCCTTCCGTGGTCGACGGCGCCGACAGCGCACGGCGCCACCAGCGCCGAACCACACTGACGTCGACGAGCCCACGCGACGCCATGCCCGGCAGCAGGCGATCCTCCATCAGCGTCACGAAGGGGCCGCTCCGGAAGTACTGCGCAAGCGGGAGATTGAACGTCGACTTGCGGCGATACGCGAACGCCTCGTCGAAGTGGCGCCGGGCGAGCTCCTTCACCGCGAGCTTGGTTGCTGGTGCGCCAGCCCGAGATGATGGCCCTATCAAGTGCTCGAGCGGCAGAGCGCGCGCGAAATCGATCACGTGGCGATCGAGAAAGGGCACGCGGGTCTCGACGCCGTGTCCCATCATCATTTTGTCCTGGCGCAGCAACACGTCGACGAGATGCGTTCGCATCTCGTACTTCAGGCAGTTCGAAAGATGGTCGCCTCGACCCTCCTGGAACAAGGCCCGGCGTTTTTCGATGGCCCGTTGCAGGCGAGCGTCGGGGCGCAGCTTCGAAAGGCGGGCTTCGGAATGAAACTGCGAGGATCGAATGAATCTGCTGACTGGATCGGTCTCCCCCGGCGGACGGGCAGCGGCGATCGTCGCTTGCGCGTCGGCGAAGCGGGTGTAGCCGCCGAAGAGTTCGTCAGCGCCTTCACCGCTCAGCAACACCGTCACATGGTCGCGCGAACGTCGAGCCAGCAACCACAGCGCCAGCGAGTTGGGATGGCTGATCGGCTGATCCATGTGCCAGCTCGCCGCATCGAGCGCATCGATGAAGGCACCCTGGTCGAACACGAAGCGATGACTCGCGGCGCGCACCGAGGAGGCCGCCGCGATGATCCATGGCTCCTCCGAGAAGCGCGGCTCGTTGAAGACAATCGAAAACGCGTTCAACTCGCCATGGTGACGCGAACTCGCCAGCGCCGTAACGAGCGACGAGTCGATGCCGCCCGACAACTGACATCCCACGTTCACGTCGCTCCGCAATTGCGCCTGCACGCTGCGACCGAGCAGATTGTCGAGGCGATCGACAGCGTCCTCTCGTGAGAGAGGCGACTTCTCGCGAAACTCGGGGATGCTCCAGTAGCCCGCTTCCGTGACACCGGTAGACGTGATCGTGAGGCGATGGCCTGGCCGGACCTGTCGCACGCCTTTGAGCAGCGAGCCTTCGCCGGCGACATAACGGAAAGCCAGCAGCTCATCGACCTCGGCGACGTCGATCTCGGCGCGGTACGCCGGATGCCCCAAAAATGCTTTTGCTTCCGAGGCGAACAGCAGCGTCCTGCCCTGCTGCGTCCAGTACAAGGGCTTGATGCCGACACGATCGCGAACCAGGTGGACGATGCCACGGCGCGTGTCCGCGATGACCATGGCGAACATGCCATCGACGCGTTCGAGTGTTCGCTCGAGTCCGTCGCGCTCGTAGAGGGCAAGGATGATCTCGGTGTCCGTGCCCGTGCGGAACCGGTAGCCTTCTTGTTCGAGCTCGGATTTGCGATCGAGCGCGTCGTAGATCTCGCCGTTGAGGAGCAGTGCGATCGAGCCGTCCGCGCTGGTCATCGGCTGACGGCCGCGGTCCGAGAGATCGAGGATCTTCAGCCGCTGGAAGCCGAGCGCGATATCAGGGACGCCGCCGCGCAGCGACAGGCAGAGTGTGCGGCGATCGTCCGGACCGCGATGGCGAACCATGTCCGTCATTGCTCCGAGCACGACCACGTCGGCCGGCGCGCCATCGAGGTTGACGAAGCCCGCGATCCCGCACATCTCTTGAAGCTGACCACAGATTCGGCGATTCGTCGAACCGATGCATCTCAGATCGAAAGGCCGGGATCGCCCTCAATGACTTGCTGGCGCAGCAACGGCCGCTCGCCCGGTTTCCAGAGCGATGCCGTGTGGACGACCCGGTAACGAAGAGGACCGCCATCGGGACGATCGCTGCGCGTAATCGGGCGTGGAATGCAGACGAACTCGGTCCGCATTTCGTCGCTCGTGAGCCGCACCGTCGCATAGCCGTGACCGCCCATATCTACGAATTCAAGGTGCGGGGAAAGGTTCGGATTGGAAACGGCGTGAGCGCGCGTCAAGTCGAAACTCCTGGCGTATTCGAGGCACGAGCGGACGCCGTGCTTGAGGAGCATGTTGTAGGTCCATTCGGGCTTCCCGTCTGTCACTCCGGGGGCCCCTGCCCCCCGGACAGGCCGATCGGCCAGAAACAGCGAACGGAGCGGATGATCCTTCGGAAGACGGTGCTCATATGCCTCCATCGTCCCAGGGCTTGCCAGTGAGGCGCCGACGAAACTGATCCCGACCGGCTCGAATTTGCCGGGTGGCAATCGGGAGGCGGCATACCCGGCCCAAAAACTGTGACGATCGCCCGACACGATCGCGAATCCGGTGGATTTTCGAATCGCGAACGAGGTCATAGATTTCGCCACGCTCGTGGTAGGCGCTGCCATAGTCGCCGCTGCCGACCTGCGCGAAGGTGTCGGCCGGCCACTTCTGCGTGGTCAGTCCATCAGGAAGGTTCTGCGGGTCGGCCCGCAAGTCGAGGGCACCCAGCGAATTGCCCCAGACCTTCCACGTTGCCACGGACCGACGGAGCTGGTCCATGAACCATTGCTTCTGATGGGTCCCGAGGATCGTGCGCGGTGGTGAATCCTTGCGCGGATTAGGGATGCTTATGTCGCCGAAACTGAGTTCGTCGGGCGGTTTGCCGCCGTTGAAGGTGCGACCGGCATCGAGCGCGATCATGGCCGGTTCAGAGAACATCCCGTTGAAAGTCGGATCGTAAATCTTGCCGACACCCTCCGCATCGGTCGGGTCGTCGCCGCAGAAGCTGTGCTGGTCGGTGAGAATGAGATCGAGGTGCCGGCCGTAGCGCAACGACCGATACGCGATCAGGCTGTTGATGGCCTTCAGATTGTTGGGTTCGATCCCGAGGCCGCTGTCGTCCCACTTCTCTATCGCCACATTTTTCACCGCCAGCGCGCCGAACGTGTCGAGCGATCCGCTCGGCGCTTTCACGCGCGCGGGAATGTATTCGAACCATGCCTGGTTGGCGGCGACCTTGACCGTCTGGCCCGGTTGCGGATCGCCCCCTGCCTGGACGATGCTCTGCCGACCCTGCCAGGAGAATTCGTGATTGTCCCAGATGGCGACGAACGGCCAGCGCGCTCGCGCGTCTTGAAGGTCGGGATCGGCAAGGTAGCCCTTGTAGACGACGCGATAGCCGTCGACCGTTAGCGGGTAATGGAGTTTGTCGGTTTGACCGCCATCGGGAATCCGGCAGACTTCGTAGATCGTACGGTCGTACCGCGTCGGCAGTTCGTCGGGATATTCGACGACCTCATAAATGAAATCACCGAGGTGGAGAACGAAACCGAGTTGATCGACGGGCGCCGCGCGCTCATCCTCGAAGATCATCCGGCGATAGCCGTTCAGCTTGCCCTCATTGACGCTCTGGCAGCTGACGAAGGCGAAATTGACCGGTCGTGGATCGTGCGCCAGCGGCGCGGTGATCGTCCGCCCGACACGGCTACCGTTCCCCTCTCCATCGGTGAAGCGGTACCAGTAGCCGCGCGCAGGCTTGAGATGACCGACCAGCACGCGCGTCGTCCAATCCGATTCCGCGGAGACCGGCGCGGACGCCGTGGCGACGACCCGTCGAAACGCATCATCCTCGGCAACCTCCACCGTCAGCAGATGTCGGCCGCCGAACTCGAACGGCCGCCGAGTCCAGAGGATCACGCTGCGCGGATCGGGATCGCCGGACGCAACGCCCTCCGGATAAAGGTCGCGCCGCTCATGCCAGCCGGTGGTGGACGCTCGAGCCGAGCCGCGCCACGCCAGCGAGGCCCCCATCGCTGCGGCCAACCGAACGAACTCGCGTCGATTCAGCGTCATCATCTATCCCTTCAGAATCTCTCTGGATGCCAACGCAACTTGATCGGCCATGAGTGTCGAGATGAAATGGCGGCCGCAACTCCTTTGTGACGAGCGGCTGATGGAGCGGGGCGAGTAAGGCACGCGATCGGAGCGATCCCGCCTCCGCGCTGACCCGAAATCGTGCCGACGAGGAGTAGACTCCCAGCGGTGGGCACCAAACCATCGTCTCGTGCGTGGCGCCTGGCGCTCGCCATCGTTGGCCCGAGCATCGCCATCGCCTGCTCCGGGAACTCGGGAAAGGATCGGTGGCCGTCAGCGTCGGCCAGCAGCTGTCGGTGGGCGCAGTCCTTGGTGTCGTCGGCAGTTCCGGCTGTTCGACGGCGCCGCATCTGCACTTCGAACTTCGCGATGCCGCGAACCGCGTGGTGGATCCGTTCCGCGATGGATTGTGGGCCGCACCGCCGATCTACAACACGCCCATCACCCTGATGGATCTGGTTGTCGCGGCCAGTAACATGACCCTGCAACAGATCAAGGATCCGGCTTCGAACGTCACATCGATCCCGCGTGGATCGGTCGTGGGTGTTGGCGTGTCGATGGCGGGTGGCGGTCCCGGGGACGTGATCAGGCTGGTCATCACTGCTCCGACGGGCGCGACCTTCGCCGACAATCCTGTGACGTTCACTACTGCCTACCGGCACTCTTATTGGTTCTGGAACAGCCAGCTCTCGCCGGCTCCGGGAGTGTGGACCGTTTCCATCCTTGTGAATGGCGTACTGGTCCAGAGCGAGAGCGTGACCGCCACATAGGAGCGAATATCCGACCGACTGACCGTCGACAGCGTGACCGAACGT
>JBKPRU010000038.1:0-6175 GCA_046734675.1 Acidobacteriota bacterium | reverse complement strand
CCGTGATGCCGCGCACGTTGGCCTGGCCGCTCATCACCGCGCAGCCATCTGCGGGCGACACCGGCCCCGAGTTGTGGATCCCAGGTGGCCCCGGCGATATTCCGCGCCCGGCGGTCAGCGAAGATGTCGACATGTCGGGCTATCGCAACACCGGCTATCTTCGCGCCGTCGCGCGGCTCAAGCCGGGCGTGACATTCGAACAGGCGCGCTCGGAGATGGCGTCGATTGGCGCACGACTCTCGCGCATGTACCCCGAAGACGACGAGCGTGGCGCAACGCTGGTGCCGATTCGGGAGCAGTTCGCCGGTTCGGTCGAACGTCCGCTGCTCGTGCTCGCGGGGGCGGTGGCGTTCGTACTTGCGATCGCCTGCGCGAACGTCGCAAGCCTGCTGCTCGGCCGCGGCGCCGCGCGGCGGCGCGACGTTGCGTTGAGACGCGCGCTCGGCGCCACCCGCGGACGGATCGTGCGACAGCTCGTCACCGAGTCAGTGGTGCTGGCGCTCGCCGGAGCGGTCGCTGGACTGGCCCTCGCCTGGTGGGGATCGTCATCGCTGCTTGCGCTCACGCCCCCGGACATTGCCGGCCTGTCGCGGAGCGGCATCGACGTTCGCGTCTTGCTCTTCACCGTGGGCATTGCCGTGGCGGTAGGCGTCGCCTTCGGGCTCGTGCCAGCAATCGAGCTTTCGCGCGATCGGCTGACCGACGCGCTCGCCGAAGGAGGCGTCCGCTCGTCTGGCACGCGACGCGCCACCCGCACGCGCGACGCGCTGGTCGCGATCGAAATTGCCGTCGCGGTCGTGCTGCTCGTCGGCTCCACGCTGCTGGTGCGCAGCTTCGCGGCGCTCACGCGCGTGGACACCGGCATCAATACGCACAACCTGCTCACCTTCGACGTCACGCTCACGGGTCAGCGCGCGGAGTATCAGTCACAGCAGGTGCAGTTCTATGAGGCGCTGATTCAGCGCCTTCAGGCCGTTCCCGGCGTCACCGCCGTTGGGGCCGCCGTCACCTTGCCGATCGGGGGCGACGATTTCGGCACCGGCTACATGATCGAGGGGCGTGCCGTTCCGAAGCCGGCGCTCCGCGCGGGCTATCAGATCGTCATGCCCGGCTACTTCCACGCGATGGGCATCCCACTCCGCGGCGGCCGCGACTTCCGCGCCACCGACGATCGGAAATCGCCGCCGGTTGCAATGATCAACGAAGCGCTGGCGCGCGAGCAGTGGCCGGGTCAGGATCCAATCGGACGGCGCGTCCGCTTCGACGACCACAGCGACTGGCTGACGGTCGTCGGCGTCGTCGGCGACATCCGGCACCTCGGTCCTTCGGTGCCGCCGCGGCCGGAGATCTACCAGTCGGTCACGCAGCGCTCGTTCCCGTTCATCGTGTTTGTCGTGCGGACGGAAGCGCATCCCGCCAACTCGATGCCCTCGATTCGCCGCGCGGTGGCGTCGCTCGATCCAAACCTGCCGCTGTCCGGCGCCCGGACGATGGAGGAGCACGTCACGCGCGCGCTCTCGAAGCCGAAGTTTCTCTCGACCCTCGTCGCATCGTTCGGCGCGCTCGCGGTCAGCCTGGCGGTCGTGGGCATCTACGGGATGATGGCGTGGTCGGTGACGGAGCGGCGGAAGGAGATCGCCATCCGCATAGCGCTTGGCGCGAGCCGCGCGACGATGCTGTCGATGGTGCTCGTGCGCGCGCTCGGGCTGGCAGCGATCGGCATCACGATCGGACTCGCGGTCGCACCGATCGCGACGAGAGCTCTGGCAGGGCTGCTCTACGAGATCACACCAACTGATCCGCTGGCATTCACAGGGACGGCTGTGGCGCTTGCTGCGGTCGCGGTGCTCTCCGCGCTGGTGCCCGCGCTGCGCGCCGCCGGAGTGGAACCGGCGTCAGTGGTGAAGTATTGACGAGTGGCGGGTCTCGAGACCCGCCTGACGCTTGTCTGATGTAGGCCGGGTCTTCAGACCCGGCATGTTTGTTACAACGCGTTTTCTGTTCGATCAGACCCGAGCTGTTTCACGAGCTTGTTGTAGAGGCCCATGATCAGAATCGTGGGCGCCCACTGACCGACGAACAACGATGCGTGTTTGTTGCCGGCCATCTGCAGGCCTGCCGACACTGCCATGGTTCCCACCGCCGCCCACAGGAAAGTATCCGAGGGAAGCTTCGACGTCTGCTCCTCGATCGTGCGCGCCACGGTCCCTTCGGACTTCTCGTAACGCTCCATTGCCGGTATTGCCATCGTTTGCGCCTCCTTTTCTTGTGCCCTGAGACACACTGCAAAGGAGAGTCCGCCGATCACGCATGTCCATTGCCGGATCACGGGCGGATGGGCTGTCGCGGGCCGTTGATTACGTGTTGGATGCGGGTACGCGTGAGCCTTATGCCTGGAGCAGACAGATGAACTCGCCGAGCACCATTGCGGTCGCGCCCCACACCTGATGCCCGAACAGATCGAAGTACGGATATTCGACGGCGATCCCTTCGCGCATGCGCGTGCCCTGGCGGATCCGCGAAGCGTCTTGTAAATCGTCGAGCGAGACTTCGAGCACTTCCTCTACTTCGTACGGCGCCGGTGAGAACGCGGGCCGATGGTCGGTGATCGCCACGATCGGGTGCAGCGTGAAACCGCTGACCAGGACGTGTACCGGCGTCAGCTCGCCGAGCACGCGGACGTCCGCGGGATTGACGCCGATCTCTTCATGCGCTTCGCGCAACGCGGCGTCGACGAGCGTTTCCCCTGGATCGGTCGCGCCGCCCGGCAGGCTGATTTGCCCGGCGTGACGGCGCAGGCCGCTCGCGCGAACCGTCAGCGGAATGGAAATTCCCGTCGGCCCTGGATAGAGGAGCAGCAGTCCGGCCGCGAGGCGCGCGTCGGGAGGAAAGTGCCCGGGCTTCCAGTTGCCGCGCGGCGGGACCGGCGCAAACCGCAGCTGCGCATCGACGCCGGGAAGGGTTCCTGTGAGCCGATCGCGCAGCTTCGTCTCGAGCGTCGTCAGAGTCGACACACGATGATCATACTGGTCGCATCACCGGACGCGATCCGACAGCAGCGCGACGCTCAAGCCGTAGGCGTGGACGCAGTTGTAGGCGAGCAGCGCCTGATAGTTGGGATACACGAGAAAGCGGCGCGGGCCGGCGACGACCAGCGACGCGTCGATGTCCGCGACCGGCAGTCGCGCACCCGAGACTGTCTGCACGCCAAGGGCGCGCCATTCACGCAGCGGCAGCGCCACGGTCATCTGCCGCTCGGCAAGACAGCCTTCCGTCTGGAGGGGCGCCGCTTCAGCCACCCGATCGGCCACTGTGGCCGGCACCTTCACCTCGCGGCCCCACACCTGACCTTTCGTCCAACCGTGCGCGGACAGATAGTTCGCGATCGACGCGAAGACATCGGGCGTCGATTTCCAGATGTCGCGCCGGCCGTCGCCGTCGAAGTCCTGCGCGAATCCCAGGAAGCTCGAGGGCATGAACTGCGGCTGGCCCAGCGCGCCCGCCCACGAGCCGCGCATGGCCGCCGGCTCGACGTCGCCGCTGTCGAGGATCTTCAGCGCGTTGATCAGCTCCTCGCGAAACATGGTGGAGCGGCGCGGATCGTACGCGAGTGTTGCCAGCGTCGCGATCGTCGGCCGCACTCCGCTGAACCGGCCGAAGTTCGATTCGAGTCCCCAGACGGCGACGATCACGCCGGTCGGTACGCCGTATTTCGCGCTCACCTTCTGCAGCAGCGCGCGATGCTTTGCGGCCATCTGACTCGCCGTCTTCACCATCGCGCGCGTCAACCGCCGATCGAGATACTGGTCGAGCGTGAGCACGAGCTCCGCCTGCGATCGATCGCGCTCGACGACGACGGGCAGCGGTTCGAGGCCGTCGAGCGCGCGATCGAGCGTCGCCTCGCTGATGCCGCGCGACGCTGCTTCGGTGCGGAACGCGGCCAGCCAGTCCGTGAACGTTGGTTGCGGTGTGAGCTGCGGGACCGGTAATGGTGCGGGCGGCGTCTGCTGCGGCGCCGCGAACGCGGCGGTGGCGCAACACGCGACAAAGATCCACCACGGATGCACACGAATGCACACGGACAAGAGACGCCGCATCTGTCTTCTTATTATGCGCGCGCGTTGGCGGCGCGATAGGATCGCCGGATGTCAGGCCCGGACTTTCCGCGCATACAGGACGCCGCCGGCCGCCTCGTGGCCGAGCTGGTACAGGGGTGCACGTTCGACGACTTCCTGCTGAAACCGCAGCGGAGCGTCGTGGTGCGGCGCGACCCCTCCATCATCGATCTGTCGTGCCGCATCTCGCAGCACATCGTCCTCAAGCGGCCGATCGTGTCGGCCAACATGGATACGGTGACGCGCGCGCCGATGGCGATCGTGCAGGCGGAAGAAGGGGGCATCGGCATCATCGATCGCGGGTTCCGTCCGGGCGACATCCAGCCGCAGGTGCGCGAGGTCGAGAAGGTGAAGCGCACGCAGCACGGGATCATCCGCGATCCCTACTGGATTGCGCCGTCCGCCTCCATCGATGAAGCGGCAGCCGTGATGTCGCGGTCCCGCGTCGGCACGCTGGTCGTCATCGACCAGGGAAAGCTGGCCGGACTGCTGACCGAGCGCGACATCCGCTTCGTCTCGGGGCGCGACCTGCGCGTCGCCGATCGGATGACGCCGGTCGACGGCCTCGTCGTGCACCGCGGGCCGCTGGCAGCGGAAGCGGCCGAACGCCTGATGGTCGAGCGCAAGGTCAAGAAGCTGCCGCTCGTCAACGAGCGCGGCGAGTTGACCGGGCTCATCACCTCGCGCGATCTCGTGCGGCAGCGCCGCCTGCCGTTTGCGACGCGCGACGATCAGGGCCGGCTGCGCGTCGGCGCCGCGGTCGGGGCAACCGGTGACTACCTCGAACGCGCGGCCGAGCTGATCAAAGCGGGCGTCGACGTGCTCGTCATCGACATCGCGCATGGGCATTCGATCGTCATGGAGCGCGCGATCGGTGAACTGCGGAAACGGTTCCGCGACGTGGAGTTGATTGCCGGCAACGTCGGCACCGGTGAAGGCGCGAAGTTCCTGCTCGGCCTCGGCGTGAACGGCATAAAGGTCGGCATCGGGCCGGGCGGCGGCTGCACGACACGCATGACGACGAGCTTCGGTGTGCCGCAGGCGCAGGCGCTCGTGGAGTGCCGGCTCGCGCTCGGCGACAGTGACGTGCCGCTCATTGCCGACGGGGGGGTCCGCCGCCACGGCGCGCTCGCGCAGGCGCTGCTCTTCGGCGGCGACTGCACGATGCTCGGGAGCGCGTTTGCGGGGACCGAGGAAGCGCCCGGCGAGATCGTCCACAAGTCGGTGCTGCTGCCCGACGCGCAGAAGCCGGTGAAGGTGCCGTTCAAGGTGCTGCGCGGGATGGCCTCGCTGGAGGCGATTCGCGATCGGCTCGACGTCGAGGACGCCGACCGCGTCGAGCTCGACGCGATCGGCGCCGAAGGGATGGAGGTGAGCGTCCCGGCGCGCGGTTCGGCGCGGACGATCGTCCGCGAGATGATCAAGCACCTCTGCTCGTCAATCAGCTACGGCGGCGCCGACAGCCTCCGCGAGATGCGCGAGCAGTTCTGGGCCGAGCCGCAGCGCTTCCTGATCAAGCTCTCCGCGTCCTCGAGGAGAGAGTCTTACGAGCGGTGACCGCATTCACCGACCGTCACCAGACGGCCTACGGCTCTTCCTGAACTTCGTGGCGAGCCGTCGGCCGTGATACGTGGAGGTGCGGCCGCTATTGTTCTCGCGAGGTTCGTCGCGCGAACTGCTCCATCCGGGCGCGGCGCTCGACTTCGGAAGCCGCCAGCGTCTCGAACTGGTCGTCGAGCGCCTCAGTGCCGATGCGCTGATACAGCCGCCGCATCCCGGCATCGTCGCGCACGTCCCGCGCCCGCGCGATTTCCGCCGCATGCTGCAGTTCGTGCGCGAGCAGCGGCAGGCGGTCGACGGGCGGCACGAGGATGTTGATTGAGATCCGTACGAACCGGAAGGCGCCGGGCGCGGCAACGAGCTTGGTGCGGGCGCGCCGGATGCCCGGCGACTGTGTGAACTCGAGATAGACGATCGTGTCGCCGCATTCGAGCTCGGCGACCAGCGCGTGCACCGTCGGCGACTTCATCGTCGCTTGGTCGATCAGAGCGCGCATGACG
>JBKPRU010000037.1:0-25736 GCA_046734675.1 Acidobacteriota bacterium | reverse complement strand
GCATGAGTAGGAGCACGAACCCGGCCAGCAGCATCTTTTCCTTGACGCGCATGCTGAAGTCGCGGCGCGCGAGCCCCTCGAGGGCGAGGATGAAGATGTGCCCGCCGTCGAGCACAGGGATCGGCATCAGGTTGAGCAGCCCGAGGTTCAGACTGATCATCGCCATCAACGTGAAGAGCGGGATCCAGCCCGCTTGTGCGGCGCTTCCGGAGAGATCGGCAATCGCGACCGGGCCCATCAGCTGCTTGACCGACGTTTCACGGGTGAAGAGCCCGCCGAGCGTCTGGACGATCAGCTTCGTCCACTCCCAGTTCTTCGCGAAGCTCAGTTTGACGGCGTCGATCGGGCCGGGCTCGATCGTCTCCATCTCGAACATGGTGATCTGCGCGCCGATCATCACCTTGTCGCCGATCGGGCGCGGCGTCACGGTGATCTCCCTGGTCTCGCCGCCACGATTCACGGCCAGCGGGAGCGGCTGCTGCGAGTGCGACTTGATCGACGCGAGCAGGTGGTCGTAGCTGATGTTCTTCTCGCCGCCCGCTGCCATCACGACGTCGCCGGCCTTCAGACCCGCTTCTTCGGCGGGCTGCCCGGGGCTGACCGCGGCGACCTGCGGGTGGACCACCGGCTGGACGCCGATGTCCCCCATCTCGAACTTGCCCTGCGCGGCCGGGACCAGGATGACGCTGCCGGGCTTCCCGTCGCGCACATAGCCGATCGCGACCTGGCGGTTCGCCTTCGACACGATCGCCATCGAGAACTGTTCCCACGTGTCCACGACCTTGTCGTCGACCGTGACCACGCGGTCCCCCGGTTTCAGACCCGCGCGTTCGCCGACGGAATTCGGGGCGAACGTGCCAATGACAACCGGCTGCTGCTCGTAGGCCGGCACCTGCGCGCCACGGTACAGCACGCCGGCCATGACTACGAGCGCGAGCACGATGTTCATCACCGGGCCCATGACGAGGACCTGGAATCGCTGCCACTTACCCTTCGAGAGGAATTCGTCGGGTGCGCCGGTGCGCTGGTCTTCAGGGTTTTCGCCCGCCATCTTCACGTACCCGCCAAGCGGGATCGCGCTCACGCAGTACTCGGTGTCGCCGCGGCGGAACGCGAGCAGTTTGGGGCCGAACCCCAGCGAGAACGTCAACACGCGGACGCCGATGCGGCGGGCCATCATGAAATGGCCCAGCTCGTGGACGAAAATCAGCACGCCAAGGACGAACAGAAATGCGAGGAAGCTGGTCACGCGGCCACCCTGGAGCTGAAACGGGTCAAGAGGTCGATTGTACCCCACGGGCCGCGCTGGCGGCGAACGCCCGAGCCCAGGAATCGACGCGCCGGACGGCCGCGAGCCCGTCGATCGGCTCAATGACACCTTCGTAAGCGTCCTTGGCCTGTTCGAGGACGGAGGGAATAGCGGGAAACGCCAGCTGATTGGCAAGAAAAGCGGCCACCGCGACTTCGTTGGCCGCATTCAACACGATCGAGAGCCCCTCGGGACCGGCAAGGGCCCGAAACGCGAGGTCCAGGCATCGGAACGCCGACGTGTCCGGCGGCTCGAACTCGAGCCGCCCAGCCCGTGCCAGGTCGAGCGGCGGGAGCGACGCCGCCCAGCGTTCGGGATACGAGAACGCATATTGAATCGGCAGCTGCATATCCGTCACCCCGAGCTGCGCGATCACAGATCCGTCGACGAACTCCACCATCGAGTGGACGATCGATTGCGGATGGACGAGCACGTCGATCCGGGACGGGCCGATGTCGAACAGCCATCGCGCTTCGATCACCTCGAGCCCCTTGTTCATCAGCGTCGCGGAGTCGACGGTGATCTTCGGGCCCATCCGCCACGTCGGGTGGCGCAGCGCGTCTTCGGCCGTCACCTTCTGCAGCTGCGCGGCCGAGAGACCGCGAAATGGCCCGCCGGAGGCCGTCAGGATCAATCGCCGCACGTCGTGCGTATCGCGCCCGTGCAGGCACTGGTGGATGGCATTGTGCTCGCTGTCGACGGGCAGCACCGCGACGCCGCGACGCTTCGCGGCGGCCATCACGACCGACCCCGCCATCACGAGAATCTCTTTGTTCGCGAGCGCGATCGTCTTCCCGGCCTCGATCGCCGCGAGCACCGCGTCGAGGGCGGCCGTGCCCGAAGACGCGAACAAGACGAGGTCCGCGTCGGGATGCGTGGCGACCTCGACCAGCGCGTCGGGTCCATGCTCGGTCGCCAGCGACACGCGCGTCGGACCGTACTTCTCGACCTGCTCCTGCAACCGCGCCGCGTTGCCGCCGGCGGCGAGGCCGACCACGCGCAGACGATCGGGATGCGCGTCGACAACGGACAGCGCGCTCTGCCCGATGGAGCCGGTCGAGCCGAGGATGACGATGCGCTTCATATCAGCTACCAGCCACCAGCCACGAGCTACCAGCCACCAGCCACCGCTGGAGGCTGGCGCCTGGCGGCTGGCGGCTGACAGCGAGCGTCTGTTTCACGCGAGATACCTGACGAACACGTAATACACCGGCGCCGCGAACAGCCAGCTGTCGATGCGATCCAGCACACCGCCGTGGCCGGGGATCAGCTGCGACGAATCCTTCACGCCGGCACTTCGTTTCAACAGCGATTCGAACAAGTCACCAACGATGCCGAGCGCGGCAATCGTCGCCCCGAGCAGCGCCAGCACCGGCATCGTCGTCGATGCGAACACGAAGCGGCCGGCGGCAACCATCGCCAGCGTGCCGAACACCATGCCACCGATCGCGCCCTCGAGCGTCTTCTTCGGGCTGATCGCCGGCGCGAGCGGACGCCGGCCGAACGCGCGGCCGGTGTAGTACTGCGCCGAGTCGCTGACGACAATCACCGCCGCGAGCAGCAGCACCGCCTCGCGTCCCCCGATCGTGCGCGCGGCGGCGAGCGCGCCGAGCGGAAGGCCGATGTACACGATCGGCAGGATCGAGGCGGCGACGTCGCGGAGGATTGCCGGGCCGGGATGTCCTGACGCGACGGCCAGTGCGCCGACGACGACGAGAGCCGTCATGAGGACGACGTCGACGGGCAGACCCGGAACGCCGGCCGCCGTGCACGCCGCCAGGACGCCGGCACCGGAGATGACGCGCGGAACGTGGGTATCGAGCGCCGCAGCGATGCCCGCGTATTCCATGAACGCGACCAGCGCGGCGACCGCGGCGAGAACGAGCGTTGCGATCGGCGGCAGGAACCAGATCGTACCGACGACGACGGGGATGAGGACGAGCGCGGAGAGTACGCGCGTCATCGTCCCGCCACGGCGGGATGCTTGATGCCGCCGTAGCGGCGCTCGCGCTTCTGATACGCGAGGATCGCCTCGAGGAGATGCCGCTTGCGGAAGTCCGGCCAGAGCGTGTCGGTCACCCAGATCTCGGCGTACGCGATCTGCCACAGCAGGAAGTTGCTGACGCGCATCTCGCCGCTCGTGCGGATCAACAGATCCGGATCCGGCTGCCCCGCCGTATACAGGAACTGCGAGAAGCGCTGCTCGTCGAGCGTGTCGGCATCGATCTTTGCGGTAATCAGCCGCTTCGCCGCTTCGACGATCTCGGCGCGGCCGCCGTAGTTCAGCGCGATGTTGAACCGCATCCCGACGTTCGAGGCGGTCTTGGCTTCGGCGTCCTCGAGCTCGCGCCGGATGTCGGGCGCGAGTTCTTCCTCGCGGCCAATGACATGGAAGTGGATGTCGTTGCGCAGCAGCGTATTGAGCTCGGATCGGAGGTAGCGCTTGAGCAGCGCCATCAGCGTCGATACTTCCGTCGCCGGCCGCTTCCAGTTCTCGACCGAGAACGCATAGAGCGTGAGGACCTTGATGCCGAGGCGGGCCGAGCCTTCGACGACCTCGCGCACCGACTCGATCCCGGCGCGATGGCCTTCGACGCGCGGCAGGTGCCGCTGCGCGGCCCAGCGGCCGTTGCCGTCCATGATCACCGCGACGTGCGCGGGCAGCCGATCGAAATCAATCTGCCGGGCGAGCGCCTCCTCGGCTGAGCCTGACGGCAGGACGGCGAGAATCTGGTCGAGGGACATGCGGCCGAAAGACCGATGATAGTCCGCGTCGCTATAAGATGCAAAGTTAGCGCGGGCCGACCTCGATCCGCACGTCGGCCGGACGCGCCGTCTCGACGTCCCGCGCCTCCAGCTCCGCGAACGCCAGCCCGCGCCGCGGCCACGGCCACGCAATCGCCTCGATCTCGCGCTCGAGGCGCACCGACCGCACCGTCACGCCGTCGGCGCGCACGTCGACCTGCACAGGACGCGGCGCGGACATCGGGTCGAGCCGCACCGACGCGGTCCCGTTGTAGGCCGGCACGTTCAACGCGCCCGTGCCGCGAATCACCCCGGCGCGCCGATCCAGCACGGATGGCCACGCGACGCCGTAGTCGGGCCAGCTGCGAAAGCTGCGCGGCAGCTGCGGGACGACGAGCAGCGCCGTCCCGGCGGCACAGAGCAGCGTCGCGACCGCGAGCGGCAACGAGGGACGCCGCCATCCACCCGCGAGCACGACTGCGCCGATGACGAGCAGCATCGGCTCGAACGGCGCCCGCAGACGCGCGCCGCCGAACCCGCTCAGCCCGACGATGACGATGTTCACCGCGGCCCAGAGCAGGAGCACCATGGCAAGGCGCCGGTTCCGGCACAGCACCGCGCCTGGCCAGACCAGGATCGCCGCCGCGATGAGCAGCAGGTCGGTGCCGATGTGCACGAGCACCTTCCACAGCGTGGCCGTCGCCTCGTTGCCGGCGACCACGTAGATCTGCAACAGCCGTCCGCCGTTGACGTAGAGCAGCGTACGAATCCGCTCGCCGAAGCTCTGCGCGAACCGCGGCGGATCCGCGGCGACGAGATTCCACAACGCCCCCGCCGTGTTCGACAGCCCCGGTGCCTGCGACCCGGCCTGATCGGACTCGACGCGGAATCCCGTGTGGCTGTCGACGATCGTCAGCTGTCCGAGCTCGCGCGAGAGGCCGATGCAGTACGGCACGACGACGAGGGCGAAGCCGGCGAGACAGGCGGCGGATTGACGGAGCGCGGCGCGGCGATCGGCTGCGATGGCCACGTGAAGCGCGACGAAGGGTCCGACGAAGAAGAGCGGCATCGAGCGCGTCAGCGCGGCGAGGCCAAGCACCGCGCCGGCGATCGCAAAGGCCAGCAGGCCGGCGTTGCGCACGAGCGCGCGCGCGTAAAGCACGAACGCGGCGAGCACGAGCGGAATGTAGAGCGACTCCTGCGACGTTGACCACACGTTGAAGATGTTGGGGAATGACGCCGCGTAGGCCGCGCTCGCCCAGAGGCCGGCCGCCGGCGAGTGCAGGTAACGGCCGAGCGCAAAGACGAGCACGATCGCCATCGTCGACAGCACGATCTGCGCGACCAGCGCCGTCACTGGGAGGCCCGGCAGCAGTGCCACGAACGAGAGAAAGATCGAGTAGAGCGCGGGCAGCGCGTAGATGCGCCCGCCCGCGTGGTACTTCGCGACGTCGAACGACCAGTGCCAGCCGTCAGGGCGCGCCAGCAGCAGCGCGTTGTGCAGGTAGCCGTCGGGATCCGCCCACGTGAACCCGGGCGTGCGCACCGCGATGAGCAGGTAGATCAGGCGAAGGGCGAGGCCGGCTGCGACAATCGCGGCGAGCAGCAGGCGCACGCGGGTGGTCAGCGGCGTGACCGCGCCCGCTTCTCGATCTGCGGTGTTCATCGATTGATAAAGTATACGGGCGGTGGACAGCTCGAGGATTGCGCGCGTGCGCGCGGCGCTGCCGATCATGGCTGCGCTGCTCATCACCGTATACGGCGCCGTGTTGCGGCTGGACGTGCTCAACGTCCGCTACGGACCGATCGATCATCCCGCCTGGGCTCGCGTGATCACCGCGTCGGCAACGCCGATCGCACAGCATCTCAAACCGAGCGAATACGTCTGGTGGCCCGAGCCGAACCCATACATCGGTGGCGACCCGTGGGGATACCTGCGTTTCGCGCGCGACATGCGCTCGTTCTACCAGGCGCACGTTCGCGAGCCGGTGTTCCTCGCCTGGACGCGGCTCTGGTTGTGGCTGCTCGACTGGCAGGACGTCGGAATCAGTTTCGCGTCCGCATCGATGTCGACGCTCGCGATCTTTGCGACCTTCCTCCTCGGCCGCGCCGCGTTCTCGACGCCGATCGGCCTGCTCGCGGCGCTCTGCCTCGCCATCGAATTCGATGCGATCGGCTGGGCGCCGGACGGCTGGCGCGACGACACCTTCACCTGCATGCTCGTCCTGACGACGTGGGCGATCGTGCGGCTGCGGCAGACGTGGACGGTCGATCGCGCGCTTGCCGCAGGCGTGCTTGGCGCGCTCGCCTGCCTGACGCGCATCACGTCGGTCTCGTGGCTCGTGCCCGCGCTCGCCGTCGCCTACGTCGACGGGCCGCACGCGGGCCGCCGCGAGCGTGCCGGCATGGTCGCCGTCACCGCGCTCATTGCCGCGGGGCTCGTCGCTCCTTACATCGTCAACTGCTGGCGGCAGCTCGGCGATCCGCTGATCTCGATCAACGCACACACCGTCTACTACCGCGCCGGCGAAGGCGCGTCGTATGTCGCGCCGATGAGTGCGCTCTCCTACGTGCGCAGCAAGATCACCAGCCGTCCGATCCGGCAGCTCGACACGGCGGTCACCGGAATCTTCGTCTGGCCGATGAGCAACAAATGGGCGAGCTACAACGTGTGGATTCCTTACGCCGGGCGGGCGCTGCAGTGGCTCGCGATTGCGGGCCTGCTGCTGTTCGTCGTCACTCGCAACGGCCGCCTGCTGCTCGTCGTCATGATGTCGTCGCTCGTGCCGTACGCGTTCACGTGGAACATCGCGGGGGGCGGCGAGTGGCGCTTCGTCATGCACGTGTACCCGATTTATCTGATCGCCGCGTGGTATGCCGTCGAGTGGCTGGTGCGCACCGCCGTCACCCTGCGCGTCGGCGAGCGCTGGCGCGCCGCGCTGCAGCCGCGCGCGATCGCCACCGCCGTAGCCGGCGCGCTCGCGATGTTCCTGTGCATCGCCGCGTATCGGTATCTGCCGTACGCGGCGGACGCCGAGACGCTTCGTCACGGCGAGCCAGTGACGATCGATGCGGGTAGCCGCGGCGGCGTGTTCTACTCGCGTGGATTCTCGGATTGGCGCACCGACGGCGCGGTCACGGCGCGCGTCGTTGTCGGGACGCGTGCGTCGATCGAGCTGCCGCTGGCCGAGGCACGGGCGTATCGACTCACCGTCCGCCTCGATCCGGCGACGCCCGGGTCGCCGCGCGAGCTCACGCTGCTGCTGAACGGTCGTCTGCTGCGGCGCTTCGGGCTGACATGGGATCCCCAGCGCGTCGGGTCCTACACCGTTGATGTCGACGCGGCCATGGTTCGGCCTGGACGGGCCGTCCTGCAGCTCGTCGCCGACGCGGCGATTCCCGCGAAAGCCGCCGGCCGGAACTACGCATGGCTTTCGCCCGACATGCCCGTCTCGCTGCGCGTGTGGTACGTGCGGATTCACCCGCTGTGAGCACGTTGGCGCCCCGTTATGACTGTGTAGGCCGGGTCTTTAGACCCGGCGACTCGGCGTCAATACTCCACCCGCATCAGGAACAGCCCGCACGCGGGCGCGGTGCGGCCGGCCTGGGATCGATCGCGGGACGCGAGCAGGCGCGGGATGTCATCAGCGGCACGACGTCCCAGGCCGATCTCGATCAGGGTGCCCGTGACGGCACGCACCATGTGGCGCAGGAATCCCGCGCCGGACATCTCGAACGACAGCAGCCGTCCGCCGGCGTTGGGCTCCCCCTCGATCCATCGCGCCGACGTGACGGTGCGGACGGTCGTGTGCACCGTGCTGCCCGTCCCCTGGAAGGCGGCGAAGTCGTGCTCGCCGATGAACGCGTTCGCGGCCTGCTGCATCACGTCGACGGCGAGTCGCTGCGGGACGTGCCAGGCGTACTGGCGGATGAAGGGCGGGATCGCCGCGCCGTTCCAGATGCGGTACTCGTAGGTTTTCGATCGGGCGCTGAAGCGCGCGTGGAAATCGTCGGCGACGGTGGCGACGTCGACGACACGGACGGCGGGCGGCAGGTTGGCGTTGAGCGCGCGCGCCAGCGTCTCGTCGTCGAGGGGGGAGTTCATCCGCGCGCTCGCGACCTGTCCGAGCGCGTGCACGCCGGCGTCGGTGCGCCCCGCGCCGTGCAGCGTGACCGCGCCCCCGTCAATCTTCGCCAGCGCGTCCTCGATCGTCCCCTGGATCGAGACCCCGCGCTCCTGCCGCTGCCAGCCGACGAATTCCCGGCCGTCGTATTGAAGGAGGAGTCGGATGGTCCGCACGTCGCCTGCCAACATACAAAAAAAGGGGGCTGTCCCCTTTTTTTGCAAAAAATGGGGGCTGTCCCCTTTTTTCGTGTGTCAGGCGCGCGAGCCGGGTTTCGTGACGGGCACGCCCTTCGCGCACAACGGACAGGCGTCCGGCTGGTAGCTCGGGACTTCGAGCCGCACGAGCGCCTGGAGCGGCACGTCGAGCTGCGCGGTCCCGCCGGCCCGATCGACGATGGCCGCCGCACCGACCACCGACGCGCCCGCCGTTTCGGCCACCGCGATCGTCTCGCGGGTCGATCCGCCCGTCGTAATGACGTCCTCGACGACGAGGACGCGATCGTCGGACGACAAGGTGAACCCGCGCCGCAGCACCAGCGTGCGATCCTGCCGCTCGGCGAACTGCGCGCGTACGTTCAGCGCGCGCCCGACTTCCTGGCCGATGACGATGCCGCCAAGCGCGGGCGAGAGCACCGCGGTCGGCTGCAGATGACGGGTGCGCTCCGCAAGCGCCTCGCCCAGCTGCTCCGCGAGGTCCGGATACTGCAGCACCAGCGCGCTCTGCAGGTAGCGATCGCTGTGCAGCCCCGACGAGAGCCGGAAGTGCCCCTCGAGCAGCGCGCCCGACTGGCGGAAGTGATCGAGAATCTCGCGTTCGGTCATCAGTTCGTGCTCCGCGCGGACTTGCCGTTCCGCAGGTTCTCGTCGAACAGCTTCAGGATCCGCTTGTACTCGTCGGCCCAGCTCGTTTCTCGCTCGAAGGCATGGTTCTCGACCGGATAAGGGGCGAGCTCCCAGTTCTCCTTGCGCAGCTCGATCAGCCGCTCGGCCAGCCGCACCGAATCCTGGAACAGCACGTTCGTATCCACCATGCCGTGGCAGATGAGCAGCGCGCCCTTCAAGCCGTCGGCGAAATAAATCGGTGAGCTGCGGCGATACGCCTCGGCGTCCTGTTGCGGGATGTTGAGGATGTTCGACGTGTATCCGTGATTGTAATGGGCCCAGTCGGTCACCGGCCTGAGCGCCGCGCCCGCCGCAAACACGTCGGGCGTCGTGAACATCGCCATCAACGTGATGAACCCTCCGTAGCTGCCGCCGTACACGCCAATGCGCTTCGCATTCACCTGCTCCTTCGCGACGAGATACTTCGCCCCGTCGACGATGTCTTCGAGATCCTTGCCGCCCATATGACGGTAGATCGCGGTGCGCCAGTCGCGGCCGTAGCCCGAACTGGCGCGATAGTCGACGTCGAGCACCACGTAACCGCGCGCTGCGAGCAGATTGTGGAACATGTATTCGCGGAAGTAGCTTGCCCAGTACTTGTGCGCGTTCTGCGCGTAGCCGGCGCCGTGGACGAACACCACGCCCGGGTGCACGAGATCGCGCCGCGCGCCAATCATCTCGGGCGTGAACAGCCGCGCGTAGACGTCGACGCCGTCGCGCGCCTTGAACGTGATCACCTTCGGGTCGATCCAGTTGAACGAGCGCCACTCCTCGGTGGGCGTCGTCGTCACCTGGCGCGCTTCGGCGCCGCGTGCGTGCGCCATGACGAAGACTTCCGGCGGACGGTTGCTGTACGAGTGGACGAAGCCGATCGTCGAGTCGTCGGGTGAGACCTCGGCAAGGTTGGCGCCGGTCATCGACGTGATTTTCGTGCGCGATCCGCCGTCGACCGGAAGGGCATACAGGTGCCGCTCGCCCGGGTGTTCCTCCGTGCTCGTGATGTAGAACTTCTTTTCGTCGTGCGCGAGCTCCGCGTTCGTGATCTCCCACTTGCCCGACGTCAGCTGCTTCGCCTTCGCCGACGGATCGCTCACATCGAGCGTGTAGAGATGCATCCAGCCGTCGCGTTCGGACAGAAACCAGATGCGGCGGTTGTCCGGCAGGAACGACGCGCCCGTCGAACCAAAGCCGGCGCCCGCTTCACGAATCCACGCGTCATCATGCAAGGTGTCGATGACGCGCGTCTTGCCCGACTCGGGATCGACGACGACGTACCAGCGATCCTTGTTGTCCGCGGAGCGCGCCCCAGCGACGACGTACCTCCCGTCGTCGGACACTTCGGGCATCGACCAGCGGATCTCGCGGTCGGCGCGGCGACCGGGCTTCGGGGTCTGCGGCGCATCTTTCTCCGGTGCGGCCGGCGGACTCGGCGGGGCGGCGGCCTTCTCACTGTCGTCCACGGGCGGCGCGAAGCTGCCGTCGGCCCACACGGACTTGCCGCTCTTCAGGTCGAGTACCGCGAGCAGCCGCCGGTCCTGCGTATCGCCGACCACCGTCCGCCCCGGAATGTCTTCCGTGTAGCCGGTCTCGTTCACGTAATTCGGGACGATCACGTTGCGAGAGCCGACGGGGCGCTCGGCGACGAGGATGAAGACGTGCGTGTCGTCGGGTGACAGCATCAGGTCGGTCGCCGACTGCCGATCCTGCAGATCGAACGCCGGCAGCTTGTCCTGCTTCTCTTTCTCGTCCGCCTTCTTCTTCTTTTCTTTCTGCTCGCGCACGGCGTCGAGCAGCTTCTCTTCTTCGTCGCGAATGAACTTCTGACTGTCGGTGAGGCGCGGATCGGTTTTCTTCGGAGCGACGTCGGTCAGTTGCTCGACCATCGCGGGACCGGTTCCGTCAGCAGAGACGACGAACAGGTTGCCGTCGCGCACGTAGGTGATGGCGGCGTCACGGCGCGCCCATCGCGGATTGCTCTCGGTGGCGCTCGTCCGCGTGATCTGACGGCGCGTCCCGTTCGCCTCGAGCAGGACGATGTCCCCCTTGTCGACGAAGATCACGCGGCGGTGCGCTTTGTCCCAACGGCCGGTCGCCGGCGGCGCGGTCTTCTTCTGCTCGTCGGTCAGCTTCGCAGGCGACCCGCCGTCGCGCGGCACGACATACGTCGACGCCTCGTCTTCACCCGGCTTCCGCCACTCGAAGTACAGCTTCTGGGAATCGGCGGACCAGCGCAGACCGTCGGGCGGATAGCCGACCAGCGCGGGGCCTCGCATGATGCTGTCGACCGTCAGCGCGAACCGGACGTCTTTTGAAGGTGGCGCCTGGGCCAGGAGCGCGGGCGCGACGAGAGACACGCCCGCCAAGAGGGCGAACGTGGGCTTGCGGAGGCATTTATCTATCATGGTTGAGGTCCTGGCCGCAGAACGGATCTTGCTCATGACCCGTCTAACGCCCTGGGTTATTTGTATCTGGAGAATACTGTAATGCGTTTCTATCAGCGATTTGCGGCCCGTTTCGCGCGTACGAGTGTGGTGATGGCGGGCGCGTTCCTGTTCGTTTCCGGCATGGCGTTGTCCGCTTCCGGACAGACCACACCAGCCGCTCCCGCGACCGCGCGTCCGATGCAGGCGCCGACGCTTCCGCCCTCGCCAGTCGCCGACGGGCAGCCGATTTCGATCGACGATGCCGTGCGCCTGGCCCTCGAGAACAACCTTGGGATTCAGCAGGAGCGCCTCAATCCGCAGATCCAGACGCTGGGGATCGCGCGCGCGAACGGCGCGTTCAAGCCGGAGCTGTTCTCGACGCTGAGCCGACGCAGCAGCACGGCGCCGCCCACCGATTTCCTCTCCCTTGGCGGTGCGAATGCCGCGGTCACGAACACGAACTTCGCGACGCAGGCCGGCGTCCAGCAAGTGCTGCCGTTCGGCGGCGGCAATTACGCGGTCTCCTTCGATGGCTCGCGCGCGATCTCCGACGCGCCGCGGGTTCCCTTCAGTCCGCAGTTGGGCTCGAACCTGAGTGCGCAATACGTGCAGCCGCTGCTGCGCAATTTCAAGATCGACGCGCTGCGGCAGCAGGTGCTGCAGGCTCAGAATCAGCAGCACATTGCCGACATCCAGCTGCAGCAGCGCATTACGCAGACCGGGCGCAACGTGCGCGCCGCGTACTACAACCTGGTGGGTGCGGTCGCCGGCCTCGAGGTCGCGCAGCAGTCGCTCGACCTCGCCCGCGAGTCGCTGCGCAACAACCAGACGCGCGTGGAAGTCGGCACGATGGCGCCGATCGACATCGTCGCCGCGCAGGCCGAGGTCGCGAGCAACGAAGAGAACGTGATCATCCAGGAGGCGGCGATTCAGAGCGCGCAGGATCTGCTGCGCACGCTCGTCATGAACCCGTCGCAGACGGGGTTCTGGACGGCGAAGTTCCGCCCGACCGACCAGCCGGTGCTCGCGCCGAAAGAGATTGACGTCGACGCCGCCGTCCGCAATGCGCTGGCGAACCGCACCGATCTCCTCGAGTTCAAGCGGCAGATGGAGACCACGGATATCAACCTGCGGTTTGCGCAGAATCAGAGGCTGCCCGGCGTCGATCTGACCGCGCGCTACGGCGTCACTGGTGTCGGCGGAACGTTCTACAACTTCGCGAACACCGATGTGAATGGCAATCCGCTCGACGTGCCGGTACGCACGGTCGGCGCGGTTCGCAGCTTCGGGGATGTGCTGCGCGATGTGTTCGGCAACGACTTCAAGACGTGGAGCTTCGCGCTCAACGTCTCCTATCCGATTGGGACGAGCCAGGCGGACGCGGCAGTCGCGCAGGGTCGCCTGCAGAAACAGCAGGAGCAGACGAGCCTCTCGAACCTCGAGATGCAGATCACCACGGCGGTGCGCGAGGCGGCGCGCTCGGTGAACACGAACCTGAAGCGCGTCGAGGCGACGCGCAAGGCGCGCGAGCTCGCCGAGAAGCGGCTCGAGGCCGAGCAGAAGCGCTTCACGGTCGGCCTCTCGACGACGTTCGAGTTGTTCCAGGCGCAGCGCGACCTGGCGCGGGCGCGGCAGTCCGAGTTGAACGCGACGATCGATTACAACCGGTCGCTCGTCGACTTCGAGGCCGTGCAGATCGCCCCAATCGGGGGCGGCGGCGGCCCCGTTGGCGGCGGACGGTAGTGAACGGGCTTCGGGCTTCGGGCTCCAGGCTTCAGGCCTGAAGCCCCCCGAAGCCTGACCCGAAGTCTGGGCTCTGTTACCCGCCCTGAAGCCTGAAGCCTCAAGCCCGAAGCCAGCACCCTGCTACACTCCCCCTCGTGCCGAAGCTGACCGTCACGGTCATCACGCGCGACGAGGCGCATCACCTCGACGCCTGCCTCGAGTCGGTCTCCTGGGCCGACGAGATCGTGGTGATCGATTCGGGGAGCACCGACCAGACCGTCGCGATCGCGCGGCGGCGCAACGCGCGCATCGAAGTGCGGGACTGGCCGGGGTATAGCGCGCAGAAGAACTACGCCGCGTCCGCGGCCACGCACGACTGGATTCTCTCGATCGACGCCGACGAGCGGGTCACGCCGGAGCTCGCGGCGGAAATCAGGCAGCTGCTCGCGACCGAACCGGCGCGCCGCGGCTACCGCGTGCCGCGCGTCACGTGGTACCTGGGGCGCTGGATCCGCGGCACCGATTGGTACCCGGACTATCAGCTGCGCCTCTACGATCGGCGGTCGGGGCAATGGAACGGCCGCCGCGTCCACGAGTCGGTCGCGCTCGCCGGCGAGCCGGGACGGCTGCGGCACGAGCTGCGACACTTCGCGTATCGCGACATCAGCGATCACCTGTCGACGATCGATCGCTACACCACGCTCGCAGCGCAGCAGATCATTGCCGAGGGACGCCGCGTGTCCCTCGCGTCCATCGTCTTCCATCCGCCGCTCGCGTTCCTTCGCAACTACGTGCTGCGCCGCGGCTTCACACAAGGTGCGGCGGGACTGGTCGTTTCGGCACTGAACTCCTATTACGTCTTCTTGAAGCTGGCGAAGGCCTGGGAGCAGGGCCGAGCGGCGAGCAGTGAGGCGCCAGAGGCGACCGACTCGCGCCGCTCGCCCTTCGCCCCCCGCCCCTCGCGCTGATGTTCTCGCTTCATATCGACACGGCACGCACCTGGCGCGGCGGGCAGAACCAGGTGCTGCTGACCGTGCTCGGTCTGCGCGCGCTCGGGCATCGCACGCTGCTCGTTGCGCATCCCGCGGGAGAGCTCCGTCAGCGCGCCCGCGAGGGCCTCGACCTGCTGCCGCTGACGCCGCGCACCGAGATGGATCTCGGCGCCGCCTGGCGCCTCGCGCGCGTCATCACGAAGGAGCGGCCTGACATCGTCCATGCGCACGATCCACACGGCGTCGCGATGGCGGCGCTCGCGCTGTCGATGAGCACGCAGCCGCGCGTGCCGCCGCTCGTCGCGGCGCGCCGTGTCGACTTCCACCTCAAAGGCAACGCGCTCTCGCGCTGGAAGTACCGGCAGGTCTCGTGCTTCATCTGCGCGTCCGAGTTCATCCGCCGCATGCTCGTCGGCGACGGCGTGCCCGAACAGCGCACCGTCACGGTGCACGAGGGGATCGATGTCGCCCGCGTCGATGCCGCGCCGCCGGCCAACCTGCACGCGGAGTTCTGGCTGCCGCACGACGCGCCGGTCGTCGGCAACGTCGCTGCCCTCGTGCCGCACAAAGGACAGCGGCACCTGATCGAGGCGGCGGCCCTTGTCGTTCAGAAGGTGCCCGACGCGCGGTTCGTCGTGGCCGGCGAGGGGGAGCTCCGCGAGTCGCTCGAACAGCAGATCAAGCACCATCATCTCGAGAAGCACGTGATCCTCGCGGGCTTCCGTCCTGACGTGCTGTCGGTCCACAAGGCGTTCGACATCTTCGTTTTGAGCTCGGTGACTGAGGGGCTGGGCACGTCGCTGCTCGACGCGATGGCGTGCGGGAAGCCGATCGTCGCCACGCACACCGGCGGCATTCCGGAGGTCGTGGTCGACGGGCAGACCGGCATTCTGGTGCCGCCGCGGGATCACGAAGCGATCGCGCGGGCGATAACCGCGCTCCTCGGCGACGAGCACGCGCAGCAGGTGATGGGCGCGGCCGGCCGTCAACGCGTGCTCGAGCGTTTCACTGCCGAACGGATGGTCAGTGACACGCTCGCCGTGTATCAGCGGATCGCTCGCTCACAATCCCTAATCCCGAATCCCTAATCCCTGATCCAGGATCCTGAACGACCTAGGACATCGGTAACAAACAGTCCAAGGACATCGGTAACACTTTAGTGTTGGATCGCGTCAGCGCTCGCGTGCCGCAGCACGCGAGCGCCCTCCGTGATCGTGGATAAGAGCGTCGCGGGGCGCACACGTCGGCGCCGCTCGTCGAGGACGCCAATCAGACACAGCCCGAGATATACGGCCCAATAGCCATCCGCGACTTCGTGAAGGCCGACACGCTCGCCGCCTAACACCTCCGACAGCCAGATGCGCGTTCCCTCCCACAACAGCTCGCCGTTGCTATAGACCGTCGCGACGGTCCAGCCACCGGGATACTCCAACGCGGGCACGACCGTCGGGTAGCGACGCGCCGACGGGCTGTAGTACGACGCCGGATACGCTTGGTCGAGCGCCTCGTGCGGGCGTCGCTCGTTGTAGGTGGTTTGAAAGCGCGCGAAGCGTCGTGCCTGCGCAGCGACGGTGCGCGCCGGTGGTGCCGCGGTCTCCGCCTTCAAGGTCCGATGCATGCGCTCATGCCGCCCGTTTTGCTGCGGCGCCCCGGGGACAATCAACTCCGGACGAATGCCGAGATGGATCCACCACACACTCAAGCGGGAGAGCCGCGCTAAGCCGCCCCCGGCGAACGGCGTCCCGTTGTCGCTGCGGATCACCGCCGGTAACCCATACTCCCGGAACACGCGCTCGAGCGTACGCCGCGTCGCCATCTGGGTCGGTCGCCGCAACGCGTCGCAGGCGAGCAAGTAGCGACTGAATCCATCGGTGAGGGTCAGGGGATAACACAGCGTCCCATCGCCCGTGCGAAACTGTCCCTTGAAATCGATCGCCCACACCGCATTCGGCGCCGCCATCGGCGTCAACGGCGGCCCCGCGTGTCCCGGGCGCCGCCGCCGCGATCGCGGTCCCGCCAGGCCGTGACGCTTCAGGATCAGGCTGATCGTGCTCCGTGCCGGCCACGCGTCCCTCGGCCACCGCTGCATCAACTCGCGGCGCAGCTTCTTCGGCCCCCAGCGGCGATGCGCCCGGCGAACCGCCAGCACCCGCTGCACCAGCTCCTCGGCAATCGCATGCGGGCATGTCAGCGGCCGCCGAGACTTCTCCGCCAACCCCTCGCCGCATTGCGCCCGCGCCAGCCACTTGTACCCCGTCTTCCGGCTGATCTCGTAGCGCGCGCACAGCTCGGTCATCGACCACCACTGCCGCTTCGCTTCCCACACAAACGCTTGGCGTTGATCCATTGGTGACGTCTCACACCACGGCACGGCGTCCTCCTGCCGTGCATCAGTGTCTCAACTGTCACCTATGTCCTTGGACTATTTGTCACCCATGTACCCGGGTCGTACCATCCCTCATCCCCCATCTCGAATCCCCATCCCTGATCAGCGATCGCGCATCCCGGTCCTCAGCGCCAGAACCGATCCTCGTCGCCGGCGCACATGCGCCACCATCCTCCCGTTGCGGGACGGTCGTTGAACGCGAACAGCGCGTAGTCGTACATCGGCCATTCAGGCTTGCTGACGTCGGGCGGCACGCGGTAGGTCACATTCCAGTACAACCGTCCGTGCGCTTTGATCACGGCGTCCATGATGTCCAGCACGGAGGCATCGTCCAGTGCCACCGACACAGGCTTTCTCATCGCCGTCGGCTGCTGGCTGAGGAACTGCTCGCGTCGCTTGTCGTAAATGGGATGGCCGATCTGACATTCGCCCCGGAAAAGGCGGTGCAGCTCAAACGTTGCATGCAGCGGTAGCGCGTCCTTCAGCTCGAAATGTGGAATGCGTCGATTGAGAAAATGGCGGGCATCATCGAACGCCTCCTTTGGCCTCACATGGATCACGCCATTGCGTTCGCGCCACTCGTACCGCGAATCGAGCGTGACGATGTGATCGAGCACCTGCTGGAGCGTGCCCCCGCGCAGGGACCATGCGAATTGATCCGGCCCGATGTACGGATCGTCCTCCATCACAGTTTCGAATCCCAGGAGTACACCAGTTGACTCGGCCAGTGATGCCAGCGCCGACGCGATGTTCTCCGCCGTGAACGGTGCACGGACCTCCGCATGAGGAACGACCGTGTTCAACAACCGGTCAGTGGACTGCGGCTGGGCGACTGCGGCTGCCGGTGCCAGCGACGCGATCACGACGACACCGAGCCAAGGAAGCAGGCGCATACGAGCGAGATTGAAGCAAGAGTTCGTCCGGCCGGGGGAGCGCTCAAAGGAGAGCCGCACCGGCGGGCCTTCCCTAGTCCTATTGCAAAATGCGACACGCCTTCACAGATCTGGCAACAGCCAGGCGGGCGCGCTTCAACGAGAGACGCTGAGTCTCAAGGCAAGGATTCCGGGACGACAGCCCGAGTGAACACGCGGACAGTCGTCGAAGGTGACGGCGGCGCCGTTGTTCGAGAACGTGACCCCGCGCGCGATTCGTGACGAGGGGGATTTGTCCGGCTCGATCAGGCTCACGGCGCCGAGGTTCTGGCCCGTGTGCGCGTCGAACACGCGCAGCTGATAGCCGTTGACGAGAACGCCGATGCGGCCGCCGTCCGGCGTCCATGCGATTTCAGTGGCTTCCTCCGACTGCGTGTTCAGCGTCTGCACCACCCGCGCGTCGCGCGCCGTCCCCACCTTCAACGACTGGCAGCGCCCGAATGCGCACCGCGCCTCGAGGATGTAGGCGACGAGATCGCCCGACGGCGACGGCACCGCCTCGGTGACGTGGCGGCCGCCGAGCAGCCATCCCGCCGCGAACGCGGCTCCTGCTACGACGAACGCGGCAATGGCAAGCGCGATCGCGATCCCCGCGCGGCGCCCCCCGCGCGCGGCCGGCACATTCCCTTGAGTGGACATTGCGCGTCTCCCTGCGAGCGGCCGTAGCCGCAGGCGTTCATCATGCCGACGTGGCAGAGCGAAAAATCGAAGCGCACCGGGTCGTTCGGATCGATGCCCCGGAGCGACGCGGTGATCTCCGCCGCCATGCGCCAGCCCGGCGACGTGTAGCGCGTCAGCCGCAGGCAGCGCCCGAGCCGGATGACGTGCGTGTCGAGCGGCACGATCAGCTTCGATCGCGGGATCCGCGTCCACGCGCCGAGATCGACGCTGTCGCGCCGCACCATCCAGCGCAGGAACAGGTTCAGCCGCTTGCAGCCGCTGCCCGCGGACGGCCGCGGGAAGAAGTAGCAGACGCCCGCGCGCTTCGGCACGCGCCCGTAGACGGCCCGCACGTCGAGCGCGAGTGCACGCCGCGAAAAGCTGTCCAGCGCGTCGCCGATGTCGACCGCCTCGTCGCGATAGCCTTCCGCGAAGAAGCCCTCGATCGTCCCGGATTGCTCCAGCATCTGCCGCAGGATCCAGAGCAGCGCCGCGATGTCGACCCCGCGCGTCCAGCGATGCACCATCGCGCGCAGCTCCGGATGGGGCGCCGACGGATCGAAGCGCGCGACGAACGCCGCCGGCCGCGGCCCGAGGATCGAGGCCAGCGTCTCGACGGTGTTGATGACGCTGCCGACGCGTCCGAACGCGAGCGCCGCGGCGCAGAATCCGACGATCTCTTGATCGCGTGGGTTCGTATACCGGCGAACAATCTGAACGGGATCGGTCGCGGCATTCTCTCGATTGAAATCTGCGTACAGGTGTTCCAGACGCGGGCCGAGCGTCGAGGAGCGAGGGGCGAGGGACGAGGAGCGTTTCGGGGTAATTGCGACCACGTGTCAGAAATTTGTGATTGGCTCCCCTGCCTTGCACATCGGGCACTCCGCGACGGAATAATTCTCCGGCGCCTTGTATTCCGCGAGCGCATAGTTCGGCACCCCGGAGTCCGTCATGGCTTCGAGGCGATCGCAGATCTCGACGGTGCCGATCACCGTGCCCCCCGCCTGCCGCACGAGCGACGCGCACTTCTCGAACGTCTTTCCGGTGTTCCGCACATCGTCGGCGAGCAGCACGCGCTTGTCCGCCATCTGGCGCGCGTAGAAGTCGCGGAGGAAGAAGTCGTGGTTGCCGCGGCTGCTGAACGGCGCGAAGCTGCAGGGCGGATGGGTGAGCGCGCGGCGGCCGTCGAGCAGGCCCGCCAGCGTGTGCGCGAGCAGCGCCCCGCCCATCACCGGCCCGGCAACCACTTCGGTCTTCTCGAGCAGATCGCCGGGAAGGATCTCGAGCAGGTCCTGCGCGAGCCGCCAGATCGTCGAGGGCTGACGGAACAACTGGTGCGGGTTGAGATACACGCGCCCGTGATAACCGTTGCCGTAATCGAAGTGCCCGTGCAGCATGAGCACCTCGAAGTCCTGCAGTTGCCTGAGCGCCTGGCGGCGCAAATCGTCCACTCTACTCATTCCGGTACACCACTCTTCCACCGACAATCGTCGCCGCTACCCCGCCGCGGAAGGTCCAGCCATCGAACGGCGTGTTCTTCGATTTCGAGCGCAGCGCAGCGGCACGGATCGTCACCTTCGCGTCCGGCGCGAGCACCGTCACGTCGGCCGGCGCGCCTTCTTTCAGGGAACCGCCGGGCAGGTTCAGCACGCGCGCGGGATTCACCGACAGCAGCTCGATCATCCGCGTCACCGTAATCCGCCCCGCGTGCACGAGGCGATCGAACACCAGCGGCACCGCGGTTTCCAGCCCGACGATGCCGAAGGGGGCGCGGTCGAACTCGACGAGCTTCTCGTCGAGATGATGCGGCGCGTGATCGGTGGCAATCACGTCGACGGTGCCGTCGGCGATGCCCTCGAGCATCGCGTCGCGGTCGGCCTCCTCGCGGAGCGGCGGGTTCATCTTGACGTTCGTGTCGTAGCGAATCGGCTTCTCCAGCGATTCGTCGGTGAGCACGAAGTGGTGCGGCGCGACCTCGCAGGTGACGCGGGCGCCGCCGCGCATCTTCGCGTCGCGCACGGCGCGGAGCGACTGTCGCGCGCTCATGTGGGCGACGTGAAAGGCACCGCCGGTGAGCTCGGCCAGCGCGATGTCGCGCTCGACCATGATGGATTCCGCGACGCCGGGAATGCCACGCAGCCCCATCGTCGCCGCGCGGTAACCCTCGTGGGCGACGCCGTCTCCCTTCAGCGAGGGTTCTTCGCAGTGGTCGATGATCGGCACGCCCAGCATGCCGGCGTACTCGAGCGCCCGCCGCATCAGCAGCGCGCTGGCGACCGGGTGTCCGTCATCCGTAAAGGCGACGCACCCGGCGGCCTTCTGGGCGCCAAGCTCCGCGAGCTGCTCGCCGCGAGAACCAAGCGAGACCGCGCCGATCGGGTAGACGCGCGCGAGCCTGGCTGCCGCGGCCCGCCGCAGCATCAGCTCCGTGATGCCAGGGTGATCGTTCACCGGATCGGTGTTGGGCATGCACGCGACCGCGGTGAATCCTCCCGCGACCGCCGACGCGGTGCCGGTCGCAATCGTTTCCTTGTGCTCCTGCCCCGGCTCGCGCAGATGGACGTGGATGTCGATGAGGCCGGGCGTGACGATCCAGTCGCGCGTGACCTCGAACACCTCGGCGTGGTCGGCAGGGAGATCGCGTCCGACGCGCGCGATCGCGCCGTTCTCGATGAGCACGTCCATCGCACCGTCGCGCCCGTTTGCGGGATCGACGACCCGTCCTCCCTTGATCAGCAGCTTCGGTGTCGGACCGTGCCCATCCGGGTTCATCCGTGGTGCGTTCATCAGTCCGTGCCCCCCTCCTGGCCGGCGAGCAGGTAGAGCACCGCCATCCGCACCGCAACCCCGTTGGTGACCTGCTCGAGGATCACCGAGTAGGGCCCGTCCGCCACGTCGGAGTCGATCTCGACGCCGCGGTTCATCGGTCCGGGATGCATGATGATCACGTCGTCTTTGGCACGGCGCAGGCGCTCGGGCGTCAGGCCGAAGAGCGTGAAGTATTCGCGCGTCGACGGGATGAAGTGGCCGTGCATGCGCTCGTGCTGGATGCGCAGCATCATCACGACGTCCGCTTCATCGACCGCTTCGTCGATCGACGTGGTCGGCGTCACGCCAAAGCGCGCCAGGTCGGCCGGCATCAGCGTCGCGGGGCCGCACGCCCAGACGTCGGCGCCCATTTTTTTCAGCAGCTGGATGTTGGAGCGCAGCACGCGGCTGTGCAGCAGATCGCCGACGATCGACACCTTCAAGCCGTCGAGGCGCTTCTTGTGTTCGCGGATGGTGAAGGCATCGAGCAGCGCCTGGGTAGGATGCTCGTGCATGCCGTCGCCGGCGTTGATGATCACCGAGCGGCACAGACGCGCCAGCAGATGCGGCGCCCCCGACGAGGCGTGGCGCATCACGATCATGTCGGGGGCCATCGCTTCGAGATTGCGCACGGTGTCGAGGAGCGTCTCCCCTTTCGTCACGCTCGAGGTCGCAACCGCGATGCTGAGCGTGTCGGCGCTCAGGCGCTTTTCCGCAACCTCGAACGAGGTCCGGGTGCGGGTGCTCGGCTCGAAGAAGAGATTGACGACGGTGCGGCCGCGCAGCGTCGGGACTTTCTTGATCGGACGCGCGGCGATTTCCTTCATCGCGTCCGCGGTCTCCAGCACCTGCTGGATCTCGTCAGCGTTCAGATCGGCGATGCCGAGGAGATGGCGTGAGCGCAGCATTTACTCACGCTCCGCGTCGTTGATGAGGACCTCGTCGGCCCCGTCGATTTCCTGCAGCCGCACCTGCACGCTCTGCTGACGCGCGGTCGGAAAGTTCTTGCCGACGTAGTCCGCCTTGATCGGCAGCTCGCGGTGTCCGCGGTCGACGAGGACGATGAGCTGGATTGCGCGGGGCCGGCCGAAATCAATCAGCGCGTCGAGCGCGGCGCGAATCGTCCGTCCCGTGTAGAGCACATCGTCGACGAGCAGGATGCGCTTGTCGTCAATCGAGAACGGGATCTCGGTGCGGCGGACGACCGGCTGCGGGCCCACCGGCTGCCGCATGAGGTCGTCGCGATAGAGCGTGATGTCGAGGGCGCCGGTCGGCACCTCTTCGTGGTTGATGTCGCGCAGGCTGTGCGCGATGCGGCGCGCGAGCGGCACGCCGCGGGTGCGGATGCCGACGAGCGCGAGCTCGCTGGTGCCGCGGTTGCGTTCGAGGATTTCGTGAGCGATGCGTGTGAGGGCGCGGCCCATCCGGTCCGCGTCCATGACTTGCGGCATGAGGCACCTCTTCGCGTCCTCGCAGGGGCGCAGTTAAAGAGTCGGTGGATCATAGCATGGAGAGGTTGTCGGAGGACGGAGGACGGCCCGATGGCGTCACGCTGACTTCGATCGTCTGTTCGTGTGTCATCCACCAACCGACAACCGACAGCCGACAACCGTCATCCTCATCGAAGTCTCAGTTCATACCACTCACCGCCAATCGCAAGCGGCGCCGATCCCGTCCACGTGAATGTCGACGGACGCGGCTGATAGTTGTCGCCGACGCTGAACACCTTGTTCACCCGCGTCAGCGTCACCGTCGGCGTTTCCTTCCGCGGCGGCTCCCCTTCGCGCGGCGGCGGCAGCGCATACGCCCTGAAGCGCACCGCATCCGGCTGCCCCGCGCCCGCGGGCAGCGGCACCGCGCCGCGGAAACAGCCGCTGCGAACGATGCGGAACTCGGGCATGCCGCGATCGGCGTCGAACCACTGCGCCGTGCCCGAGCCGTCCGTGGCATGCACGGCGAACGTGACCGCGGCGTTCTGGAGCTCCGTGCACGCCTCGACGTAGGCGTAGCGTGTGAGATCCGGAATCTTCCCCGATCCGGGCTTCGCGTCCTCGACGATCTTGTGTTCGCGCACCATCTCCTTTGCCGCGAGCGTGTAGGTCCACGGATGCGTGTCCATCACGACCTCGCGGGAGACGTCGGTGAGATCGAACTTCTGCGGCGCGGGAGCGTAGCGGATCTCGCTCGGCCCCGACTCGCTGACCATGTTGTTGTCGGTCGACACCCACAGCAACGGATGCGCGTTTTCGTGGCGGCCGCGGAACGCCGGCACTTCGTGGCGCGGCCCCTGAAATTCTTCCGCGACAATCTTCCCCGCGCGATCGAGCGTGACGCCGTACACGAACTCGATGTCGGTGGTGCGTCCCCAGGTCGCCATGAGACGATCCGTCGCGGTGCCGCCATCCTCGTTCGTGAAGATCACCGAGTAGCGGAACTGCCGGCCGCGCGGGACCGGCACGATCTCGTACCAGACGAACACCGGCAGATCGGTGAACCTGCCGACGGTGTTCGGCCGCGCGTAGAGGACCGGCGCCATCGACTGCGCGACATAGTCGTCTCCCGCGGGCGTGATGACGACGATGTCGACGCGCGAGACGTTCGCTTCCCCTGCCTGTTTCGCGGAGAGCGCGGGATCCGCTTCGATGCGGATGCGATGCTCGCCGGCTTCGATGCGGCCCAGACTGATGTGATAGTCCGCATCCTCCGCGCCGCGCGCGAGCAGCACGTGCTGCGAATACTTGCCGTCGATCAGCACGCGCGCCGCCGCCGCTTCACGCCCTTCCACGCCCCAGTCGCACGGCGTGCACGACGCATGAATCACCGCAACGCCTTCCCCCGCGGCCGACGCACGGAACGTCTGGTCCACAGGAAGCGGACCCGCCGCGTGTGATGAGAGCGACAACGCGGCGAGCAGGGACGCGGCTAGGAGCATCCGGGCATCGTATCCCGAATCACTCATCCCTGATCCAGGATCGCTAATCCTCGATCGGGCATCGCTATCCCTAATCCGGAATCCGAATCCCCGATCGTGAATCCGAATCGCTGATCCGAGTCGTCATTTGCGTGACTTGATTTCCTGATCCAGCTTGAAGCGTCCGCGGTCCTTGAAGCCGGACCGCCGCAAGTAGCGGATGAATCCGCCGAGCATCGGACCGAGCTCTGAGGCGATCTTCTCGCAGCGCTCGAGATCCGAGTCGGTGACGAATCCCTTCAGGTGCGCCTGGCGGACGCGGGCGATGACTTCCTTCAGAGAACCCTTCGACGTGTACAGATAATTCGCAAACCCATCGTCGCTTGCCTGCTCGAAGCCTTCCTGCATATTGGCGACGACGGAGTCATTTGCCTCGTCGATTTGCTTCCAGAGGCGTTCATTTCTGACTAGTCGAGGATTCTTCAAAATGGCAGAAACCGCACGCCACAGCTCCTGGGCCGTCGAATATATGGGGAGTTCCTCGAGTCGCTTTGCCATACAGTCGCGCTCAGCAGGTTTGATGCCCGGGTGGTTTCGGCGACGAGGATTGGATGCTGGATTCGGGACTCGGATACAGGATTGGGATTAGGGATTGGGATTAGGGATTGGGATTAGGGATTGGGATTAGGGATTGAGATTCAGGATCCGGGATGAGGGATTCCGGATCAGCGATGAGGGATTAGGGATTCACCTTCCGTGCGAAGGAATGAAGGTGATGGGCCGCTCCGGACTGAACGTGAACAGGTCCGCGCGCGCGTAACCGTCCATGTCGCGGCCGATCGGCAGGCCGAGGAAATACAGAATCGTCGGCGTGACGTCGACGATCGATCCGCGGGTGTGCCGGCCGGGCGTGACCGTGCTGCCGAACGCCAGCATGAACCCATCCGGGGCGCGATCGTGCGTGCCGCTCCGGTCCGGCTCGCGCAGCAGCCGCCCGATCGCGTGCTTCACTGGATCGACCGGCTGCATGCCGAACCCCGACACGACGAGCAGCAGGTCGCCCGGCGCAAGACGATCGAGCGCCGCGCCGATCTCACCGTCGATATAGCCGTAGTAGCGATCGAGCGCCGGGCCGAGACGCAGGCGGTCCGCCTCGGGGACGCCGCCGAACGAGCGCGGCTGCGCGTAGCGCAGGAAGTAATGGCCGATGGTGTCGAGCCCCTGGTAGCGCAGGGCGCTGAAGCGCACGGGCCGTTCGACGGCGAGGTCGCGCATTGCGCGGCTGTAGAACTGATCCCATTTCGCCGACGAGGTGTCGGGCGCAGGCGGCGTCACGACCGGAATGCCCGCCGGCAGGACCGCGGCGGCCCCGTCGGAGTCGGCGAACGCGTCGCGCGCGACCGGCTCGAGGTCCGGCGGATACGCCGCACGCCCGTCGATCTCGAGCATCGATCCCAGCAGCTGGTGGAAGCGATCGCTGACCAGGAAGCCGCGCGTCGGCTGTGCGGGATAGGTCAGCGGCCAGCGCACCACGCCCGCCGGGATCCCGTAGTCGCCGAGGATCGCCCACACCGGTCGCGCCCGCCACGCCGCCGACGTCTTGGGGCGATCGCGCACGACCCCGAGCTGCACGAGCACGTGCGAGAAACAGCGGTCGGGCAGCAGATCGATCCCGCGATCATCGCCGGCCGCGAAGTACGTGGCGGCCGAGCGGACGCCGTTCTTCGGCGGGTACATGCCGGTGGCGACCGCCGCCCACACCGGATCGGGCTGCGTGGGACGGATCGTCGCAAGGTCCAGCGATGCGCCGCTGTCGAGGAGGCGGCCGAAGTTCGGG
>JBKPRU010000036.1:0-12198 GCA_046734675.1 Acidobacteriota bacterium | reverse complement strand
CTAAAGACCTGGCCTGCGTGGAACAGGTGTAGAGGACGGTTGTCGGAGGACGGAGGACGGCCTGTCACGCCTGATAGGCGTGATGGTAGGGCGCCTCTTTAGAGGCGCCATCGGAGGCGCACCTGAAGGTGCGCCCTACCGCACAAAAGACAAGCCCGTGAGCCCTGAGTCGTGAGCCCTGAGCCGCGAGCGTGCGCGCGCGCGTCATAAGCCTTGAGATTCCACGTCCGCGCTCTTCGCGGGCGCGATCCGCTCCTCCACGAACGTGTTCCACTCGTGACATTGCGGGCACTGCCACAGCAGTTCGGTGCTGCGATACCGGCAGCGCAGGCAGACGTGCGGGTCGAGATAGAAGATCGCGTCGCGCGTCAGCTCGACGTAGCGGTTGACGAGATCCGCGGGGAGGTTGAGCGACGAGAGCGTCTGCCAGATCGTCTGGTGCAGCGCCAGCGCGTGCGGGTTGTAGCCAACCGCTTCGAACAGCAATTCGAGGGCATCCGTCGGACGGCCGTACGCCGAGAGATGCCGCGCGAGCGCGTGCCGCGCGCGCCAGTCCTGCGGGTTCGACGCGATCAAACGCTCGCAGAGCGCGGGAAACCGTTCTGGTGCGCCGAGCTTTGGATACGCGCCCTCGAGACGCGAGAAGGCGAGGTAGGCACGCTCCGGTGACGCGTCGACGAGCCGCTCCCACACCGCGACGGCGTCGGGCGTGCGCCCTTCGTAGAAGCGCACGTCGCCGAGGCTCAAGTGCGCGGGGGCGTTGCGCGCGTCGAGATCGATCGCCGACTGGAAGCGGCGCGCTGCTTCCGCATAGTCCATCCGCTTCAGCGCGTCCTGGCCCAGTTCGTATTCGAGGAACGCGAGGATCTCGTTGTGGCGCGGCGCCTCCTCGGCCGCGCCAGGCAGCGCGGCCAACTTCTGGCGCGTCGCGTAGGCGTCGGCCCACTGATGCTGCTCCTCGTGCAGCTTCTCCAGGTTCGACAGCGCATAGCGGTTCTGCGGATCGAGCCGCAGGACTTCGGTGAACGCTTCGATCGCACGGTCGACGAAGCCGCCGCGGCGAAAGTCGAGGCCGAGGCAGAGCAGGACGTTCGCGTGTTCGAGCTTCCGGAGATTCGGCCGCTGCAGCAGGCTCTGATGCTCCTGGATCGCGCGCCCGACCTGGCCCTTCTCTCGATAGAGGTTGCCGAGAATGAGATGGATCTCCAGCGGGTCGCCGGCCGCGTGCGCCGCCTTCGTCAGCTCGTCGATCGCCGGATCGATTTGATTGGCGACGAGGAAGTTGAGGCCGAGCATGTAATGCGGCGACTCGCGCGCGCGGCGCCGATCGGTCCACACGCCGTCCTGCAGCTTGTAGCGCTCCCACGCCTTGCCGACGGCGAGGCCGGCGAGCAGCGCGACGAGCCCGACGAGAAGCACCAGCGTACCCATCTACGATCCGAGAAACTCCGCGACCGCGGCCGGCCAGGTCCCCTGCGCCTGCAGCACGTATTCGATCATCTCGCGAACGGCGCCGTGACCACCCGCGCGCGTGCTCACCCAGGCGACGCGCGCTCGCACGTCCGCCGGCGCATCCGCCGGCGCCGCGGCGAAGCCGACGCGCTGCAGCACGGGCAGGTCCTGGAGATCGTCGCCCATGTAGGCGACGTCATGGTCATCGAGCCCGGTCTGGCGCAGCACGTCCTGGTATCCGGCGAGCTTGTCGGCGCGCCCCTGCAGGACGAGCGTGACTCCGAGCTGCTGCGCGCGCCGCGTCGTCGCCTCCGACGTCCGCGCCGACAGCAACCCCACTTGCATCCCGGCACGCTGCGCCCACACGATCGCCGCGCCGTCGCGGATGTGAAACATCTTGGATTCGGATCCGTCGCCGTGCAGGACGATCGTGCCGTCGGTCAGCACACCGTCCACATCGAACAGCAGCAGACGGATACGCCGCAGGTCGGGACCACGGCTGTTTCGGCGTTCTGATGCGTGTGGTGTCTGGCTGTCCAAGATGTGTGTCGTTGGCGTGGGATGCCACGGATTGCCCGGCCTCATCCGTGTCCATCCGTGTGAATCCGTGGTGGTTAGACCATCCCCGTCCGCCACAGATCGTGCAGATGTACCACACCTTCGACGACGCCGTCGCCGTCGACGACCACGAGCGACGTGATCTTGTGCGTTTCCATCATGCGGAGCGCTTCGACGGCCAGCATGTCGCGGCCGATGGTCCGCGGCTGTGGCGTCATCGCGTCGCCGGCGGTGAGCGCGAGCACCGCGTTGGGCGGCCGCTTCATCATGAGCCGCCGCAGGTCGCCGTCGGTGAAGACGCCGGCAAGGCGGCCATCGTCATCGACCACAGCGGTCATGCCGAGGCGCTTGCTCGACATCTCGTGAATGACGTCCGGCATGGCCGCGGTCAGCGCGACACGCGGGGCGGCGTCACCGCTGTGCATCACGGTCTCGACGCGCATCAGGCGTTTGCCCAGCTTCCCGCCGGGATGGAGGGACGCGAAGTGCTCCTCGCGAAAGCCCTTTCTGACCAGCAGCGTCATCGCGAGCGCGTCGCCGAGCGCCAGCGCGGCGGTCGTGCTCGCGGTCGGCACCAGGTTCATCGGACACGCTTCTTCCGCGATGCTGCAATCGAGCACGAGATCGGCGGCGCGCCCCAGCGTCGACGCCGGCGTCCCGGTGATGACCACGAGCCGCGCGCCGATGCGGCGGATCGCTTCGATCAGGCGAATCAGCTCCTCGGTTTCTCCGCTGTGCGACAGCGCCAGCACCACATCGTCTTCACGAAGCGCGCCGAGGTCGCCGTGGATCGCTTCCGCGGGGTGGAGAAAGAACGAGGAGGTTCCCGTGCTCGACAGCGTCGCCGCGATCTTGCGGCAGATGATGCCGGATTTCCCCATGCCGCTGACGATCACCCGGCCCCGGCACTCGAACAGCAGATCGCCGACGCGTTCGAAATCATCGCCCAGTCGATCGACGAGGCCGAGAATCGCCGCCGCCTCGATCCGCAGGACCTTGCGTGCAAGCTCCAGAGCACTCGCAGTCGCGTGGGCCACTCGCTGTGCTCGTTCGCTCATCGTGCTACCGCCGGGTGATGGGCGATCTGATGAATCTGTATCAGCTTGTCGAGCAGCCCCGGCAGCAAGTCCAACCGCAACGCGTTCTGCGCGTCGCTCTTCGCCTTCGGCGGGTTCTCATGCACTTCCATGAACACGCCGTCGACGCCGGCGCCGACGCCCGCGCAGGCCATCGGCTCGATGAATTGCGCCTGTCCCGCGGTCACGCCGTTGCCGGCACCGGGAAGCTGCAGGCTGTGCGTCACGTCGTAGACGACGGGGTAGCCGAGCGAACGCATGATCGGAAAGGCCCGCATGTCGACGACGAGGTTGTTGTAACCGAAGCTGACGCCGCGTTCGGTGAGGATGACGCGGCGATTGCCCTCGCGGGCCACCTTGTCGATCGCGTGCCGCATGTCGAGCGGGGCGAGGAACTGACCTTTCTTGATGTTGACGGCGCGTCTGGTCCGCGCTGCGGCGACGAGCAGGTCGGTCTGTCGCGACAGGAACGCCGGAATCTGCAGCACGTCGACGACGTCGGCAGCGGCTGCCGCCTGATCCGGTTCGTGGATGTCGGTAAGGATCGGCACGTCCGCAACGGAGCGGACGCGCCCGAGGACGCGCAGCCCTTCGCGGAGCCCCGGCCCGCGGAAGGAGCTCCCCGACGTGCGGTTCGCCTTGTCGTACGACGCCTTGAAGATGAACGGCACGCCGGCGCGGCGCGTGATGTCGCGCAGCGCCAGCGCGGTATCGACCGCGTGCGCCTCGCTCTCGATGACGCAGGGGCCGGCGATGAGCACCAGCGGCCCCGCGCCGATGCTCACCCCGGCGATCTCGACCGGCTGCACCCGCTTACCCTACCACCGACGCCGCAGCGTCGTGGCGCGCCCCCAGCTTGTGCCGGTGGCTGGCCTCGACGAAGCCGGCGAACAGCGGGTGCGGCTTGAGCGGCTTCGACTTGAACTCGGGGTGGAACTGCACCGCCACGTACCAGGGATGCGACGGCAGCTCGATGATCTCGACGAACTTGCCGTCGAGCGAGCGGCCGACGATCTCGAGGCCGCGCTCGGTGAGCGCCTTCTCGTACAGGCAGTTGAACTCGTAGCGATGACGATGGCGCTCGTGGATCACGTCGCTGCCGTACAGCGCATGCGATCGTGAGCTGGGGCGCAGCTGGCAGGCGTACGAGCCCAGGCGCATCGTGCCACCCAGATCGTCGACGCCAAGCAGATCGCGCAGCTTGTAAATGAGGTTGGTCTGCGTCTCCGGCGCGCATTCCGTCGAATCGGCGTCGGCAAGGCCGCACACGTGCCGCGCGTATTCGACCGCGGCCCACTGGAACCCGTAGCAGATCCCGAAGTAGGGAATGCCGCGTTCGCGCGCGATCTCCGCGGCGCGCATCATGCCGCGCGTGCCGCGATCGCCGAAGCCGCCGGGCACCAGGATCCCGTCCGCGCCGTCGAGCAGCTGCTCGCCACCGGGCTGTTCGAGCGCTTCCGCCTCGACCCACTTGATGTTCACCTTCAGCCGGTGTTTGAAGCCGCCGTGATACAGCGCCTCGTTGAGGCTCTTGTAGGAGTCCTCGTATCCGACGTACTTCCCGACGACGTGGATCGTGATTTCGTCCTTGGGGTTCTTGATGCGATCGACGAGGTCCGCCCACGCTTCCATGTGCGCTTCCGTCTCCGGCAGGTGGAGGCGGCGCATGATGATGCGATCGAGCCCCTCCGCCGCGAACACCAGCGGCACCTCGTAGATGCTCGACACGTCCTTGGCGGTGACGACCGCTTCTTCGTCCACGTCGCAGAACAAACCGATCTTGCGCTTCAACTCCTGGTCGAGGAAGCGGTCGGTGCGGCAGAGGAGGATGTCGGGCTGGATGCCGATCGCGCGCAGGTCGCGGACGCTGTGCTGCGTCGGCTTCGTCTTCAGCTCACCCGCCGCGCCGATGAACGGCACCAGCGTCAGGTGGATGTAGATGGTGTTGTCGCGTCCGACGTCCTGCCGCAGCTGCCGGATCGCCTCGAGGAACGGCTGGCTCTCGATGTCGCCGACCGTGCCGCCGATCTCGACGAGCACGACGTCGACCCCCTGTGCCACGGCGCGGATGCTGTCCTTGATCTCGTTGGTGATGTGCGGGATCACCTGCACGGTGCGCCCGAGGTACTCGCCCCGCCGCTCCTTCTGAATCACCGACAGATAGATCTTGCCCGTCGTCCAGTTGTTGTTGCGCGTGGTCGTCTGGTTGGTGAACCGCTCGTAGTGCCCGAGATCGAGGTCGGTCTCGGCGCCGTCGTCGGTGACGAACACCTCGCCGTGCTGGTACGGGCTCATCGTGCCCGGGTCGACGTTGATGTACGGGTCGAACTTCTGCAGCGCGACCTTGTAGCCGTGGCCTTCGAGCAGCGCGCCAATCGAGGCGGCGGCCAGGCCCTTGCCGAGCGACGAGACCACGCCACCGGTGATGAAGATGAACTTGACAGGCCGTGTCTGCTGGTGTGGTTGCATCGTTGGTCTGGTCCCTCTTTCTGCGGTTACACCGTTCGTGCCGTCGCGTCCATCAACCTGCGGACGCGTTCGAGGTCTTCCGGCGTGTCGACGCCGATCGTGTCGTGGATGGTTTCAATCGCCTGGATCCTGATGCCGTGCTCGAGCGCGCGCAGCTGCTCGAGCGCTTCCGATCGTTCGAGGTCGGTCTGGGGCAGCCGCGCCAGCCGCAGCAGGCACGGGCGCCGGTAGACGTAGAGGCCGATGTGGCGCCACGCCGGCGCCTCGGGCTGCCCGGATCGGGTGAACGGAATCGGCGCGCGCGAAAAGTACAACGCGAAGCCGTCGCGATCGATGACCACCTTGGTGACGTGGGGATTCTGCAGCTCGGCGCGATCGGTGATGCGCTTGCGAAGCGTGCTCATCATCAGCGCCGGATCCGCGGCGAACGGCGCCACCGCCGCGTCGATCATCGACGGCTCCAGCAGCGGCTCGTCTCCCTGCACGTTGACGATGACGTCCTCGGTGAGCGAGTCAGCCACTTCGGCGAGGCGATCGGTGCCGCTCTGATGTGCCGCGGACGTCATCACGCATTCGCCGCCGAACCGATCCACGGCCGTCTTGATGCGCGCATCGTCGGTCGCGACGATGACGCGGCTGACCGATGCGGCCTCGGCCGCGCGGCGATAGACGTGCTCGATCATCGGCCGTCCGGCAATGTCCGCGAGCGCCTTGCCGGGAAGCCGGGACGACTGGTATCGAGCGGGGATGATGGCGACGGCGGAGACTGAAACCCTGGATTGGGAAGGCCCGGTGTAGGAAACAGGGGGCACGTTCAATCTTACCACGACCACAGATGAGTGACGCAGACGTGATCCACCACAGATGAACACTGATGGACACGGATAAGACCACATCTCAGGAATGCTCGAACACGAATTCTCCTGGAAGATTTGTCCGTGGCGACCACGACTCAGGAATGCTCGAACGCAATTCTTCTGGAGATTTATCCGTGTGCATCCGTGTCCATCCGTGGTGGATCCCTTGCGACGCCGCCGCTAGTGGCGACTCAACGGTCCGTGGTACTATGACGCCCTGCGAGAGACGTCATGACGATCCCACGTGCGGCCGCGGTGGTCGGTGGAGGCGTGCTGCTGGTGGCGTGGTTCGCGGTCGCCGGGAGCGCGCCGGATCAGGATGCGGCGTCGTTGCATGAGCGCGCGCAGCCGACGGCCACCAGTGGCCCGGGCTCGCTGGCCGCGGACGTCGAGCAGCAGGCCGAAAAGCTGCGGCAGCGGCTCTCGCGTGCGCCGATCCCCGACGAGCAGCCGCGCAACCCGTTCAGCTTCGCACCGGCGAAGACCCGTCCGCTGGCCGCGGCCCCTCGCGGCCTGGTCCACGCCGCCACCGTTGATCTCCCTCCAGCCGAACCTGCGCCGCCGCCGCTCGTGCTCATGGGCATCGCCGAGCAGCCGACCGCGCAAGGACCCCAGCGCACCGCGGTGATCGGCGGCGCGGCCGGGGACATCTTCATCGTCAAGGAAGGGGAGATCGTCAGCGGACGCTACAAGGTGAAGGCGATCGGCGTCGACGCGATCGAGCTCGAGGATCTGAGCACGTCCGGCTTCCGCCGTCTCGCCCTTCGCTGACTTCCGCTCCCGTAGCTTCCGGCTTCAGCCGGAAGATCACAGCCTCACGAGTTTCGCGTCGCGAATCGCCGGCAGCTTCCGAATTTCTTCGACCGCGCTGCCGAGGGCGTCGTGCTCGTCCACGGTAATCACACCCACGGCGCCCGCATCGCCGCGGCCGAGCGCGAAGCTCGCGATGTTGATGCCGTGCCGGCCGAGCGTCGTGCCGATGTCGCCGATGACACCGGGGCGGTCCTGATTGGAGATCAGCACACCGGTGCCTGAGAGGGGAGCTTCGATGTCGACGGAGTCCAGCGTCACGAGCCGCGGGCTGGCCGGCTCGAACACCGTGCCCTCGACCCAGCGCTCCTGGCCGGCCGCGCGCAGCTTGACCGAGATGACGTTCACGTAGTCGCGCGAGCGCGTGCTCCGCGACTCGATCACCTCGAGCCCGCGCTGCGACGCGAGCGCGCGCGCGTTGACCGGCGTCACGCTTTCGAGAAACGGCGACAGCGCGCCGGCCAGGACCGCGCTGCCAATCACCGTCTCGTACTGCGTCGTCAGCGGACCGTAGTAGCGGATGCCGATCGACTCGGGCGCGCCCGGCATGAGCTGCGCGACCAGCGCGCCGAGTTTCTGTGCCAGCTGCAGCTGCGGGCGCAGCCGCGGATATTCCTCGGGCGGGATCGACGGAAAATTCACGGCGTTGCGGATCACGCCGTCGGCGAGGTAGGCGCGGACGCTTGCGACGATCTCTTCGCCGACGAGCTCCTGCGCTTCGACCGTCGATGCCGCGATGTGCGGCGTGGCGATCACCTGCGGCAGCTTGGTCAAACGACCGTCGACCGGCGGTTCGACCTCGAACACGTCGAGCGCGGCGCCCGCGACGTGGCCCGACTCGATCGCATCGGCGAGCGCCGGCTCATCGATGAGCTCGCCACGCGCCGTGTTCACAATCCGAACGCCCTTCTTGGTCTTCGCGAGCCGGTCCGCGTTCAACATGTGCCGGGTTTCGGGCAGCGACGGAAGATGAAGCGAGATGTAATCAGATCGCGCGAGCAGGTCGTCGAGCGAGACGAGCGGCACGCCAATCGTCTCGGCCGCGCGCGGCGTGATGAACGGATCGTGCGCGATGATGTCGGTGCCGAACGAGCGGGCGCGTGCCGCCACCTCGCGGCCGATGCGGCCGAAGCCGACGATGCCGAGCGTCTTGCCGCGCAGTTCGACGCCCGTCAGTTTTTTCTTGTCCCATACGCCTTTCTTCATCGACGCATCCGCCGCCGGGATCGATCGTGCGAGTGACAGCATCAACCCGACCGCAAGCTCGGCGACGCTGATGCTGTTCGCGCCGGCGGCGTTCATGACGAGAATGCCGCGATCGCTCGCGGCGGTGACGTCGACGTTGTCGACGCCGGTGCCGGCGCGCGCGATCACTTTGAGCTTCGGGGCCGCCGCGATCAGATCGGCGGTGACCTGCGTCGCGCTTCGTACGATCAGCGCCTCGGCGTCTTTGAGATCTCGTGCCAGTTCTTCAGGTTTGCGGCCGGCGCGTGCGTCGACGCTCCAGCCTTCAGCGCGCAGCGCATCCGCTGCAGTAGAGGGCAGTTGGTCCGCGATGACAATGTGCATACGGTTTGGTGACAGTATAATGTTGCGTTCCGCGCACGGCCTAACCCGTCGCTGTCGCGCTTCGACGCACCAACGTGGTGCAAAACGTGGAATCTGCCGATTTGATGCGGCGCGAAATGCGTTCAGGCCAGGGTTTTCCACAAAGTTTTCCACAATTTTTGTGAAGAACTCGTAACGCCAGCATGGGGACGTGACCTAATGCCGAACTTTTCGATCGTGAAGCCGCCGACGAGCGGCACCGCCATCAGCCGTAAAGCCGGACGCCTCGTCGTACCTGACGATCCGATCATTCCTTATATAGAAGGTGACGGCACCGGGCCCGACATCTGGCGCGCGAGTGTCCGCGTGTTCGATGCCGCCGTTGCGAAAGCGTTTGCTGGCAAGAAAAAGATCGTCTGGTTTGAAGTGCCGGCGGGCGAGAAGGCGAAGGAGCAGCACGGCGAGTGGCTGCCCAACGATACGCTCGAGGCGGTCAAGGCGTACAAGGTCGCGATCAAAGGGCCGCTCACCACGCCGGTGGGTGGCGGCATCCGCAGTTTGAACGTGACACTGCGCCAGGTGCTCGATCTCTACGCGTGCGTCCGTCCGGTCCGCTACTTCGACGGCACGCCGGCTCCGGTCAAACGCCCTGATCTCATGGACGTTGTCATCTTCCGAGAGAACACCGAGGACGTCTACGCCGGCATCGAGTGGGCGCGCGGTACGCCGCAGGCCGAACGCATCATCGAGTTCCTGTCGAGCGAGATGGGGAAGCGTGTGCGTCCCGATTCCGGCATCGGCATCAAGCCGATTTCGGAAACCGGTTCCAAGCGACTCGTGCGAATGGCGATCCAGTACGCGATCGACAACAACCGGAAGACCGTCACCCTCGTGCACAAGGGCAACATCATGAAGTTCACCGAGGGGGCGTTCCGCGATTGGGGCTACGAGGTCGCGAAAGCGGAATTCCGCGACAAGATCGTGACCGAAGAGGAAACGTGGAGCGGCGCGTCGAAGGAGGGCAAGGTCCTGATCAACGACCGCATCGCCGACAGCGTGTTCCAGCAGGTGCTCACGCGCACCGCCGACTACGATGTGTTCGCAACGCCCAACCTCAACGGCGACTACTTGTCCGACGCGTGCGCCGCGCAGGTCGGCGGACTTGGCATGGCGCCCGGCGCCAACATCGGCGACGAGATCGGCTTCTTCGAGGCGACGCATGGCACCGCGCCGAAGTACGCCGGCAAAGACGTGATCAACCCGAGCTCGGTCGTCCTCTCCGGCGTCATGATGTTCCGCTACATGGGGTGGCCGCAGGTCGGGGACTTGATCGAGCGGGGGCTCGAGCGGACGATTCAACAGAAACAGGTCACCTACGATCTCGCGCGGCAGATGGAAGGGGCAACCGAGCTCAAGACGTCGCAGTTCGCGGATGCCGTCATCTCAAACATGTGAGCACCACGGATGCAGACGGATAAGGCCACCACGGATGCACACGGAAGGACACGGATAGATGAATCGTAAAGTTACCGTCGTCGGCGGCGCCGGCAACGTTGGCGCGACCGTCGCGCGCGCGGTCGCCGACAAGGAGCTCGCCGACGTCGTCATCATCGACATCGCCGACACGAAGGCGAAGGGCGTCGCACTCGACATGTACCAGGCGTGCCCGATCGAACAGTCGGATTCGCGGATCATCGGCGCGGGCGCGGACGAAGCGGGCTGGAAGGAAACCGCCAACTCCGAGGTGGTCGTCATCACGTCCGGCGTGCCGCGCAAGCCGGGCATGAGCCGTGACGATCTGCTGCAGATCAACTACAAGATCATGCAGTCGGTCACCGAGCAGATCGTGAAGCACTCGCCGAACTGCATCATCGTGCCGGTCGCCAACCCGCTCGACGCGATGTGCCAGGCGGTCTTCCGCCTGAGCAAGTTCCCGCGCGAACGGGTCATCGGCATGGCGGGCGTCCTCGATTCCGCGCGCATGCGCACGTTCATCGCGATGGAGCTGAATGTCTCGGTCGAGAACGTTCACGCGTTCGTGCTCGGCGGGCACGGCGACACGATGGTGCCGCTGCCGCGCTACTCGACGGTCGCGGGCATTCCGATCACGGAGCTCCTGCCGAAGGACCGCATCGACGCGATCTCGAAGCGCACCGCCGACGGCGGCGCCGAGATCACCAAGCTGGTTGGCACGAGCGCCTGGTATGCGCCGGGCTCGGCCGCGGCCGAGATGGTCGAGATCATCCTCAAGGACAAGAAGAAGATCGTGCCGTGCTCCGTGTTCCTGAAAGGGGAGTACGGGATCAACGATCTGTTCGTCGGCGTCCCGGTGAAGCTCGGGGCGCGAGGCGTCGAGGAGATTATCCAGATCAAGCTGACGCCTGAGGAAGACGCCGCCCTGAAGAAGTCCGCGGGCGCCGTCAAGGAACTGGTAGAAGTAATTCAGGTCTGACGTGTAGGCGTGGCGCACCTGAAGGTGCACCGCGAGAGGCGCCACCGTACAGGCGCACGTAAAACGAGAGGCGCCATCGTGCAGGCGCTGACGGTAGGGCGCCTCTTTAGCTTCGAGGCGCCCTAGTCTCCGCGTAGCAGCGTCGCCTTGAAGTACTCGCGGTTCATCCGCGCGATGTTCGTGATCGGAATTTCCTTGGGGCAGACCGCCTCGCATTCCCCCTCATTCGAACAGCTGCCAAACCCTTCCGTGTCGTGCCGGTCGACCATCCGGATGACGCGCGCGTAGCGTTCGACCTGGCCCTGCGGGAGCAGCGACAGGTGCGTGACCTTCGCCGACGTGAAGAGCGCGGCTGACGCGTTTTTGCACGCCGCCACGCAGGCGCCGCAGGCAATGCACGCAGCCGAGTCCATCGCCTGTTCGACCGTGTCCTTGCCGATCAGGATGCTGTTCGCATCGCGCGCGCCGCCGACGTTGATCGACGTGTAGCCGCCCGCCTGGATGATGCGGTCGAACGCCGATCGATCGACGACCAGGTCCTTGACGAGCGGGAAGGCGCGGGCGCGCCATGGCTCGAGCACCAGCCGGTCGCCGTCCTTGAAGCTGCGCATGTGGAGCTGGCAGGCCGCCGCCCCGCGCGCCGGCCCGTGCGCCACGCCGTTGATCATGAGCGAGCACGAGCCGCAGATCCCCTCGCGGCAGTCGTGCGCGAAGGCGATCGGCTCCTCGCCGCGCTCGATGAGCCGCTCGTTCACCATGTCGAGCATCTCGAGGAACGACATGTCGGGCGAGACGTTCTCGGCCGTGTATGCCACCAGCTTCCCCGGTTGTGTCGGACCGGCCTGCCGCCAGACTTTGAGGTTGATGCGCATGTTGTCAGCTTCCGGCTTCCAGCTTCCAGCTTCCAGCTACCGGCTGCCAGCTACCGGCTGCCAGCTTCCAGCTTCCAGCTTCGCTCCCGCCAGGTTCTCCGGCC
>JBKPRU010000035.1:0-10673 GCA_046734675.1 Acidobacteriota bacterium | reverse complement strand
GCGGAGCGGGGCGCAGGGGTCCCCGCCCCTCGACTGTCGCTCGGGGCGCCCTGAGCAAGGTCGAAGGGCGCGAGCGAGGAGCCGGGGTTCGGGGCGGAGCCGCGAAATGAATGAGAACCGCGGGTCGCGCTATCACCGCTGGCGACGACGAGCGGTGATCGCGTCGGCGCTCGCCGGTGCAGGGTGGCTGATCCTGCTGGTCGCGAGCGGCGGCAGCGCCGCGCTCGCGCATGCGGCAGCCGCCGCGACGGCGGGACTCCCAGCGGCTGCAGCCCGTCTCGTGGCCATCGTCATGTTCGTAGCGGTCGTGACGGCCGGGTACGAGGCCGTCACCTTCCCGTTCGCGCTCTTCCGGGGCTTTCTCCTCGACCGCAAGTACGGGCTCTCGTCGGAGCCGTTCCGAGTCTGGTTTGCGGACCACGTCAAGGCGCTCGCGCTCAGCCTGCTGCTCATCGTCGCCGCCGCGCTGATCGTGTCCGCCGCGACCTTCCGCGCCGGGCATTGGTGGTGGGCCGCGGCGGCAGCAGCGTTCGCGCTGGCGGCGATCGTGCTCGCGAACCTCGCCCCGGTAGTGCTGATGCCGCTCTTCTACCGGTTCAAGCCACTCGAGCGGGAGGCACTGCGGGAACGGCTGCTGACGCTGTCGGAGCGCGCCGGCATCAAGGTGCTCGGCGCGTTCGAGTGGGGTCTGGGCGAAAAGACGTCGCGCGCCAACGCCGCGCTCGTCGGGCTCGGGCGCACGCGCCGCATCCTCGTCTCCGACACGCTCCTCAGCGCGTATTCAGACGACGAGATCGAGGTGATCCTGGCGCACGAGATCGCGCACCATATTCACTACGACATCTGGTCGGCGCTCGCGCTGGAGAGTGCCGTGCTGGCGGTATCGCTCCTGGGCGCTGACGTGACCGTGCGCGTCGCCGGCCCCCGGTTCGGCATCGACGGCCCGTCCGATCTGGCGGCCTTGCCGCTCGTCGCGCTTACGGCGGGAGTCGTTTCGGTGCTGCTGACGCCGATCGCCAACGCGTGGTCGCGTCACAACGAGCGCCGCGCCGACCGGTACGCGCTCGCGCTGACCGAACGTCCCGCCGCGTTCATCTCGGCGATGCGCCGTCTCGGCGCGCAGAATCTCGCCGAGGAACATCCGTCGACCCCGGTCTTCTGGTTCTTCCATACGCATCCGACGATGGACGAGCGCATCGAGGCGGCAAAGCAGTTCCGCGCCGCGTAAGTCGCCGCGCGGCGGCGGGCGAGTGTCGCTACAATCAACGGCGTGATGCGATTTCCTGGCGCGCTCCTCCTCGTCCTCGCGCTCGCCGTCCCCGTCGCGCCGTCGGCGCAATCTCGATCGTCAGTGCCGGCGCCCGAATCCGTGTTCGGATTTGCGCCCGGGACCGATTACAAGCTGGCGACCTACGATCAGTCGATCGCGTACTTCCGCAAGCTCGCCGCGACGAGCAAGTACATCCGGCTCGTCGAGGCTGGGAACACGTCGCAGGGCCGAACGATGTTCTTCGCGCTGATCTCGACGCCGGAGAACCTCGGTCGCCTGGAACGCTATCGCGAAATCTGGCAGCGGCTCGCGCATCCGCAGGGGCTCACCGACGCGCAGGCCGCCGAGCTCGCGCGCGAGGGCAAGGCGCTGGTGCACATCGATGGCGGTCTCCATGCCACCGAGGTGGCGGGACCGCAGCACACGCCGCTTCTCGCCTACGACCTGCTACGTACCGCCCACGAGCCCGCTACTAAAGCGCTCCTCGAGAACGTGGTCGTGATGCTGTGGCCGACGATCAACCCGGACGGCCAGCAGATGGTGGCCGAGTGGTACATGCAGAACGTCGGCACCCCTTACGAGCTGTCGCCAGTGCCGCGCCTCTATCAGGAGTACGTGGGCCACGACAACAACCGCGACGCCTACATGCTGAACATGATCGAGTCGCGGGCCATCGAGCACACCTGGCGGCAGTGGGAGCCGCAGATCATCTACGTCCATCATCAGTCCGGCCCCTTTCCGACGCGCATCTGGCTGCCGCCGTTCTCAGAACCGGTCGGCACCGAAGCGCCGTACCTGATGTCGCGCGAAGTGAACATGATCGGCATGGCGATCGCGAAGAGCCTCGAGGAACGCGGACAGGTTGGCGCCACGCACATGGGCACCGCCTTCGACGCGTGGTATCCCGGCTACATCGACTACGCGCCGAACTTCAAGAACATCGCCGCGTTCTGGACCGAGACCGCCCTCTTTCAATACGCCACGCCGCACGAATACACGATCGACGACTTCCCGCAGAACATGCGCGACCTGCGGCCGCGCAGCCTGTATGCAAGCCCGTGGCGGCCCGGATGGTGGCGGTTGAAGGACGCCGTCGACTACATGGAAACCGCGTCGCACGCGGTCATCGAGTTCGCGGCGAAGTACAAGGAATCGCTGCTGCTCAATCGGTACAGGGCAGGACGCGACCAGATCCTCCGCGGCCAGCGCGAAGCGCCATTCGCGTACTTCGTCGCGCAGGCGCAGCGCGATCCGGTCGCGCCGGTGGAGCTGCTGCGGCGCCTCGCGTTCGGCGGCGTGCGTGTCTCGCAGCTGACCGACGCCGTCACGATTGACGGGGCCACGTTTCCGGCGGGCACGTGGGTGGTCCCGACCGATCAGGAATTCGCGGCGCTCGCGCGCGAGGTGCTCGACGTCCAGCGCTATCCCGACCTTCGCCAGTATCCGGGCGGCCCGCCCGAACGTCCCTACGACGCCGCCGGCTGGACGCTTCCGCTGCAGATGGGTGTCACGGTCACCCCGGTGAAGACGCCGTTGACCGATGAGATCCGCGGCCGGATGAAACTCCTCGGCCCGATGCCGGACGTCAAGGTGAAGCCGTCTGCTTACAGCACCTCGTCGGCCGACGCGGCGCCCTTCGACAGCGTCCCGGGTGCCGGGTTCGACACGTCGCCTGCGGCCGGCGCGATCGTCCCGCCCGACGGACGCGTCACCGGCACGGGAGCACTCCTGACGATCGATCCCGCGCAGAACAACGCATATCGCGCGATCACGCGCGCGTGGACGCTCGGGGGTGAGGTGAGCTTCGCAAACGGCCGCTACACGCTCGAGGGACTCACGGTCGATCGGCAGGACGATCTCGTGAAGACCCTGGCGCTGGTGGCGGAGCGCACCAACGAACAGGGCGCAGCCACGCCGAAGCCGCGCATCGGCGTCTTCCAGCCGTGGACCGGCAGCATGGACGAAGGTTGGACGCGGTGGGTGCTCGAACGCTACGGCTTCGAGTACGTCACGCTTCATCCGGCGGACATCGAGGCCCCGCTCGCCGGAGTTGTCGACGTCGTGATCCTTGCCGACGACGCGCGGCTGCCGATGGAGGGAACGTCCGGGCGCGGCCGCGGCCCGGCGCGCCCCGAATACGCAGACCGCCTCTCCGCCGCCGATCTCGCATCACTCGATCAGTTCATTCGCGCCGGCGGTACGCTCATCTGCCTGAACTCGGCCAGCAACTTTGCCATTCAGCAGTTGGCGCTGCCCGTGAAGAACGTCGTCGCGGGGTTGCGTCCGGAGGAGTTCTTTGCGCATGGCACGATCGTCGAGGCGACGATCGATCGCGAATCGCCGTTCATGGCGGGCATGCCGGAGCAGGCGGCGCTCTTCGTCGACGGCAGTCCGGTGTTCGAGACGCTCGACGGCTTCAAGGGGCGCGTGCTCGCCAGCTATCGGGACGAAGGGTCGCCGCTTCTTTCCGGCTATTTGATTGGCGAAAAGTACATGAACGGCAAGGCGGCGGCGCTCGATGTCGAAGTCGACGCCGGCCATGTCGTGCTGCTCGGCTTCCGGCCGCAGTGGCGCGGGCAGCCGTTCGGGACGTTCAAGGTCCTGTTCAACGCCGTCCTGCACACTTCCGCGATTCCGGCCCAGGCGTCCGGGCGTTGAGCCTGTCGCCGAAGAACCTCGCTGCGCGTTACACTGGCGGGATGCGCGCTGCAATTCTTCGGTGCCTTCTGATCCTCGTCACGAGCACGCTGGCGGTTGCGACCGGCGCCCGGGCGCAGCGGCTGCCCACCAACGTCACACCGCAGCACTACGACCTCGCCTTCACGATCGATCTGGACAAGACCGCGTTCAGCGGACGGGAAACGATCGAGGTCACGATTGGCGCCCCGACACGCACGATCGTGCTGAACTCGCTCGAGCTCACCGTGAGCGACGTGACCATCAAGGCCGGCGCGAGGACTCAGAGCGCGACCGTGCAGGCAGACAGCGAGGCGCAACAGATCACGTTGAGCGTGCCGGAGCCTGTCCCGGCCGGCGCCGCGGAGATTCGGCTGACGTTCGCGGGCGCACTGGACCCCTCCCTTCGAGGCTTGTACCTGAGCACCGTCGAAAAGAAGAACTACGCCGTGACCCAGTTCGAGTCGACGGATGCACGCCGCGCGTTCCCCTGCTTCGACGAGCCCGCCTTCAAGGCGACGTTCGCGCTGACCGTAACCGCGCCGAAGGACCGGATGATCATCTCGAACGGGAGCGTGCGCTCCGATCGGCCGGCGGGCAATCAGCACACCGTGGTGTTCACGACGACGCCGAAGATGTCGACGTATCTCGTCGCCATGGCCGTCGGCGAATTCGCATGCGTCAGCGGATCCGCGGACAACATTCCGATCCGCATCTGCGGGACGCCGAAGAACAGCGGCTACCTGCAGGTCGCGCTCGACTATGCGCGCGAGATCCTGACCTTCTACAACAAGTACTTCGGGACCCGCTATCCGTTCGGCAAGCTCGATGTCGTCGCGGTGCCCGATTTTGCCGCGGGTGCGATGGAGAACACCGCAGCCATCTTCTACCGGGAGTCGGCCCTGCTCGTCGACCCGGCGAGCGCGTCGTCCACGCAGCGGCGGACCGTCGCATCGATTCTGGCGCACGAGATGGCGCATCAGTGGTTCGGCGATCTCGTGACGATGGCGTGGTGGGACGACCTGTGGCTGAACGAGGGCTTCGCGACGTGGATGGCGAACCTGCCGCTCGCGGCCACGCACGAAGATTGGGAGGTCGACGTCAACGAAGCCGAGGAGACGCAGGGTGCGCTCGGCGTCGATGCGCTGCATTCGACCCGGCCGATCCACGTCGCGCTCACGACGCCCGGAGAAATCGAGGAAGCATTCGACGCGATCGCGTACCAGAAGGGCGCCGCGGTGCTGCGCATGGTCGAGGGTTATGTCGGCCCCGAGACCTTCCGCAAAGGTGTAAATGCCTACCTGAAGACACACGCCTACGGCAACGCCACGTCGCAGGATTTCTGGAAGGCAATTGCGGCGGCCTCCGGCAAGCCGGTCGACCGGATCATGCCGACCTTCGTGAATCAGCCGGGTGCGCCGTTGATTGAAGTGGCGCAGACGTGTGCTGATCAGGGGACCTCGGTGGCGCTGACCCAGCACCGCTTCGTCGTGGATGCCACGGCGGCGGCGGCCGACGCGGAGAGCTGGCAGGTGCCGGTGTGCGTCAAGACACCGCAGAAGGGAACCGCGCTCTGCGACGTGGTCGGGGACCGCTCGAAGACGATCGCGCTCCGCGACGGTTCGTGCGCGCCGTGGACGTTCGTGAACGCGAACGCGAAAGGGTATTTCCGCACGCAGTACGCGCCGGAGATCCTGCGCGCGATGGCGTCGGACGTCGAGCGGACGCTGACCGCGCCTGAGCGACTGTCGCTCGTCGGTGACGAGTGGGCCATGGTGACGGCGCGCCGCCACACCATCGCCGACTATCTGTCGCTCATCGAGGGATTCGGCCGCGAGTCGTCTGCCGTAGTACTGGAGGCGGTGGGTCGAAGCGCCGACTGGACTCGTGACTACCTGACCGACGCCACGACGCGACCGCGATTCGAAGCGTTCGTGCGTCGTCTCTTTTCGGACGCGCTGGACCGAGTTGGCGTGTCGCCGGCATCGAACGAACCGGACGCGACACGGCGCCTGCGCGCGACGCTCATCCTTCTGCTGGGCGAGACCGGCGCGGACGAGCGGGTCGTGACACGGGCGCGCGCCGGGCTGGACGAGGCGCTCCGGGGCGGTGCCGCGCTCGAGCCCACGGCCGCGACCGCCATTGCGCTCGTGGCCTCGAGCCACGGCGATCGTGCGCTGTACGACGCGTTGCTGGCCGCGGCCGGCAAGGCGGGTTCACCGGAGGAGCGGTATCGCTACCTCGACGCGCTGACCAACTTCCGCGAGCCGTCGCTCGTCGATCGCGCGCTGCAATACAGCCTGTCGCCGGAGCTCCGCTCACAGGACACGCCCGGCTTTGTCGGCGCGTTGATTCGCAACCCCGATGCGCGGGCGCGCGCGTGGAGCTTCCTCAAAGAGCACTGGGCCGAGCTGCAGCCGAAGCTGACGATTGCCGGCGGGGATGTCGGGCTGGTCGCTTCGCTCTCTGCGTTCTGTGATGCGCGCTCACGCGACGACATCAAGAGCTTCTTCACGGAGCACAAGCTCCCGGCCGCCGCGCGGACGCTCGAGCAGACGCTCGAACGAATCGATCAGTGCATCGCGCTGCGCGAGAGTCAGGCGCCGGTGCTCGCCTCGTACCTGGCGCGCTGACGCGATCTACGCCCGCGCGAAGTCGATGAATCCGCGCCGCGGATCGGTGCTGAGCAGCCGCGCGCGCAAACGATCGCCGACATCGAGGCCCTGCGCGCCGTGTTCCAGCCGTCCTTCGACGGGCAGCTGGAACAACCGCACCCATGTGCCCTTCGGTCCGGCACCCGTGACCACCGCGTCGAACGTCTCGCCGATCCGATCCGAGAGCAGCAGCGCAGCCGCCGCCTTCTTCGTCAGGCGCTCGACCTTGTTCGCGGCGTCCTCCTGCCGGGTGCAGTGCTCGGCCAACCGCGTCAGCTCGGTCAGATCATAGGGAGACGAAGCCTGCGCGATCGCCGCCTTCAGCAGACGCTGCGTCACGAGATCGGGATACCGGCGATTCGGCGCCGTCGAGTGCGTGTAGCTCGCGACGGCGAGCGCGAAATGCGCGCTTGCCTCGCCGGCGCGCTCGGCCACGTACTCGCCGCGCCCGAGCAGCTTGATCATGCTGAGCGACAGGTCCGGGAAGTCCTCCGGCGCGGCCGCGCGCTGCTGCTTGAGGAACTGCTGCAGCGCTCGCGCGTCGGGCTCCGCCGGCAGTGACGCGCCGTGCCGGGCCGCGAGCTCGACGATCCGCGGCCACCGTTCCGGGGACCGCACGACGCGGCGGATCGACGAGAGTCCGCGTGCCGCCAGGAAGCGCGCGGTCACGCCGTTGGCCGCGACCATGAAGTTCTCGATCACTTCCTTCGCGCGATTGGGCCGCTCGGTGCGCAGTTCGCGGACGCCCTTGTCGTCGACGACCGGCCGCAGTTCGGTGCGGTCGAAGTCGAGCGCCCCCTCTTCGTCGCGCCTGGCCTGCAGCGCCGTCGCGATGCGATCTTGACGGCGGATCTGCGCGTCGAGTCCATCGACGTGCGTCAGCGCGGCCGGCGCGGCCGACTCGCCGTCCAGCCACGAGGCAACCGCCGGGTAAGTGAGGCGCGCATGGTTGTGGACGAGCCCGCGGTAGACGTCCGAGTCGAGAAGCCGCCCGTCGTCGTCCACCACCATGTCGATGACGATGGCCGTGCGATCCTCTCCCTCGTTGAGCGACGTGCGGTCGGTCGAGAGCTCCAGCGGCAGCATTGGAAAGATCACCGCGGGCGTATAGACCGACGTCGTGTTCGTTGCGGCGTGCGCGTCGACTGGGGAGTCCTTGGGGACGAGCGCGTCGACGTCGGCAATCGCTACCAGCACCCGCGTGCGCGACCCGCCGTCGTCCACCACCACTTCGAGCTGATCGAGATCCCGCGATTCGTCGTTGTCGATTGACGACCAGGGGAGCGACCGCAGATCGCGAACGCCGTTCGCCGGCGCCGTGCTCATGCGCGCGATCTGCTGACGTGCCTGCGGGGGGAAGTCGGGGTCGAGTCCGTTCGCGCGCATCGCCGCGCGCGCGATCACCTCGAGCTCGTGCCGGTCGGAGCCGTCCATCGGTCAGCTATGATAGCAGCGCTCCTCTGGCCGCATGCGCTTTCTCGCAGTGACGTTCTCGCTTGTAACGATCGTTGCCGCGCTGCGCGCGCAGGACGCGGTGACGTTCGCAGATGATGCGGCGGCGTCGCTGTTTCGGACCGCGCGCATGAACATGAGCGGGCGTGAAGCCACCGTCCGGGAGCTCTTGTCGCTGCGCATGACCGGAACGATCCGCATCAGCACACCGAAAGGCTCAGAGGAGCGCGGCACCACTGACATCCGCATTCTGCTGCCCGATCGCTATTTGAGAATCGACGTCACCCGCGGCGCGACGCGGTATTCGGGGTTCGACCGCGGCACGCTGCTGAATGCGATCCGCACGGGCGAAGGGCTGTCGCCGACCCCGGAGGCGCTGCGCGGCGCGGCGCTGCAGGCGGAGCGCCGGCGGCTTGCGTTTCTGCTGCTCGGCGCCGCCACCTACGTGAGCCGTGATCTCTCGCCGGTGATGTCCTCGGCCGGCTATGGCGCGGACGCGAAGGCAATCGAAGCCGTCGATCCGCAGAAGCTGTTCCTGCTGCGGCTCGCGTTCGGGGACTCGACGCTGCCGGAGCGGATCGAATACCCCGGCGGCGCGATCGCCTTCGCGGATCGCCGCGTCGCTGACGGCCTGCAGATGCCCTTTCGGATCACGACCACCGGCGGGAGCGGCCGCCTCGTCGACGAGATCGTCTTCGAGATCATCCGCGTCAATGGCGAGATGTCGGACGCGGACTTCCAGGTCACCGCGGCGCGGTAAGGGGCGGCGGCACGCGCTGCCGCAGCTCGCGCAGCCATTCCGTCGCCACGATGGCGCGATCGAGCGTCGGCGGCTGCTGCTCTACGAGGAACCGTCCGTCCGCGCTCACATCGAGGACGCGGGCCCCGGCTTGTGCGAACACCACGTCAGGCGGCTGTGCGCGCGGCTCACGGTCGGCGCTGAACCGCGCCCGGAGCAGCCGCGCGCCATCCTCGAAAAAGATCGACTGGCCGTCGCGGCTCCAGCGCGGCCGCTGACCGCCGCTTGTCGAGATCGGCACGCGGCGGCCATCCGCGAGGCGGCGCGCGAAAATCTCCCATCGACCGGATTCATCCGACGCATACGCGACCCATGCGCCGTCTGGCGAGAGCGACGGCGACATCTCGTCGAACGGACCGTCGCTCAGGAGGCGCGGCGCGCCGCCGTCGCGCGGCACGATGCCGATCCCGATGCGATTCGACGGCAGCGTCGTCGTGATCGCCACGCGGCCGTCCGCGGCGGCCGACGCGGGGAAGAGGTGCGCCAGGCCGCGGCTGATCGTCTGGGTCGGGCGGCGATCGTCGACGCCGCGCACCGCGAGCGTGAAGGCGCCGTCGGTGCGCGTCGCGAAGAACACGCTCGCGCCGTCCGCCGACCAGACCGGCGAGACGTTCGTCCCGCCGTAGGTGATGCGCGTGAGCGCGCCGGTATCGAGGCGCGTCACCCAGATGTCCGAGCCCGGGCCCTCGTCGATGACGCCGGCAACGCGCGTCCCGTCCGGTGCAAGCACGACGGAGGTGAGCCGCGCGAATGACGGCAGCGCGCGATCCGGATCGTTCTGCCAGAACACGCGGGGCGCGGTGGAAGGTGCACTCTGCGCGATGAGGGTGCCGCTCGCGCTCACCGCGAACTGCGCCATGCCGCCAGCCGCGGCGAGATCGTCGAGCACGGTGTCGGCGCCGCCCGAGAGATTCAGCGTCCGCTCGTCGAAGGTGACGCCCTGCACGTCGCGGCCGCTCGCGAGCAAGAGGTGACCGCGACCTGCGGGCGCCGCGCGCGCAACGCCGCCACGAAGGATGCGGAACGTCGACGAGGGTGGCGTCAGGATCGCGAGCTGTCCCGCCGCGCCCGGTTGCGGCGACGAGAGGATCGTGAAGATTGCGCTGCGCCCGTCGGGCAGCCACGACGGCCAGCCGTGGCGGACCTCGCCGCGATCCGCGCGCGGCGTCGTGATGGCCGTCACCTCGCCGCCTTGGTCCGACGCCAGCGAGAGCCCGCCGGCGGCCGCGCCTGAAAAGAGGATCCGGCCGTCCGCGTTCCATGATGCGCCCCCCGGCGACGGCGCGTCCGCGAGCGTCGTCGGCGCGCCGCCAGCGAGCGCGATCTTCTTCAACTTTCCGTCGGCGAAGAAGCCGACCCACCGTCCGTCAGGGGAGAAGAACGGCGCGACGGCGCGATCAGTGCCCGCGAGCTGCGACGGCTCGAGCCGGTCGAGGCGGCGGACGTAGAGTCCGCATGCGCCCGTCGATCCCTCGCACGCCGACCAGGCAATCGTCCGCCCGTCGTTCGACACCGCGAAGGCCGGCGCGCGCCGGTCGAAGCTCGATCCGGCGGACGGCCGCACTTCGAACCTCGCAACCGGAGGCGTTGCCGGCACAGGCTCGCGCGCGATGTGCCAGAGCGCCGCGATGGCGAGCACCGCCGCGATCATCGCGACGCTCCACGGCACGAGGTCCCGCGCGATCGATGGGTAAACCCCCGACCGGGGTGTGACCCCGACGTCGGGGGCCGATGTGAAATCCGGCGACCGGGGCCTGACCCCGGCAGCGGGGGAAGTGTCGTCCCGCGACTGGGGTCCGACCCCAGCGTCCGGCGGTGGGGT
>JBKPRU010000034.1:0-9233 GCA_046734675.1 Acidobacteriota bacterium | reverse complement strand
CTGATGCTGAGCCTCGAGAACACCGCCAGCCGGATGTCGCACCTGGCGCGGCAGGAAATCTACTTCGATCGGCACTTCGGGCTGGATGAAACGCTGGCCGGCGTCGAGCGCGTCTCCCGTGAGGACGTGCAGCGCGTCGCTCGCGAGCTGTTCGCCAACGGGTCGCTCGCGGCCACGGTCCTTGGGCCGTCGCCGGCGGAAGTCACACGCGCCCAACTAGATTTAGGCTAAGGCGCGCGCAGCGCGCCTTGCGAGGGAGCGGAGCGGGGCGAAGGGGCCCCCGCGAGCGACCGAGCCGGGGTTTGGGGCGAAGCCCCATTTGAGGAAGATGATCCCAAGGTATACACATCCCGAAATGGGCGCGATCTGGAGTGATCAGCGCCGTTACGACACCTGGCTGCAAGTCGAGCTCGCCGCCACCGACGCGATGGCGGAGGCGGGCATCATCCCGACGGACGCCGCGCGCGAGCTCCGCGCGAAGGCGTCGTTCGACATCGCCCGCATCGACGAGATCGAACAGACGACGCAGCACGACGTGATTGCGTTCACGACCGCGGTCGCCGAGCGGGTCGGCCCGGCGGCGCGGTGGCTGCATTTCGGCCTCACGTCTTCTGACGTCCTCGACACGGCGCTGGCGCTGCAGATGCGGGAGGCGTGCGCGCTCATCGTGAAGAATCTCGCCGGCCTGATCGAGGCCGTGCGCGAGCGCGCGGAGGAGCACAAGCACACCCCGATGATCGGCCGCACGCACGGTGTGCACGCCGAGCCGATGACGCTTGGCCTCAAGCTCGCGCTCTGGTACGTCGAGCTGCAGCGCGATCTCGACCGGGTGCTGCGCGCGCGCGACATCGTCTCGGCCGGCAAGATCTCCGGCGCGGTCGGCACGTTCGCGCACCTCGACCCCGAGATCGAGCAGCGCGTGTGCGAGCGGCTCGGCCTCCAGCCCGCGCCGGTCTCGTCGCAGGTCATCCAGCGCGACCGGCATGCGGAGCTGCTGTCCGCGCTGGCCATCACCGCCGCATCGCTGGAGAAGTTCGCGCTCGAGATTCGCGGACTGCAGAAGACGGAAATCGGCGAGATCGAAGAGCCGTTCGGCAAAGGACAGAAGGGCTCGTCGGCGATGCCGCACAAGCGCAATCCGATTGGCTGCGAGCAGATCGTCGGGCTCGCCCGCCTGATCCGCGCCAACGCGATGGCCGCGTACGAGAACATCGCCCTTTGGCACGAACGCGACATCTCGCATTCATCGGTCGAGCGCGTGATTCTGCCCGACAGCTTCATCGTGCTCGATCACATGCTGCGGCGCTTCACGCGGATCGTCCGCGGGATGGTCGTGTATCCCGATCGCATGAAGGAGAACCTGGATCGCTCGCGCGGCGTGGTCTTCTCGGGGACGGTGCTGCTCGAACTGGCGCGCCGCGGCGTGTCGCGCGAGCAGGCCTACGAGTGGGTCCAGCGCAACGCCATGCGCTCCTTTCACGACAAGCGCGACTTCAAGGAGTTGCTGCTCGCCGACGCGGACGTCATCAAGGTGCTCTCGCGCGACGAGATCGAAAAAGCATTCGATCTCGAGGATCAGCTCCGCAACGTCGACAAGGTGTTCGCGCGCGTCTTCGTGGGCGCGCCGGCGATGATGCCCGCCTGAAGGGCGCGACTTCCGCCTCGACGCGGAAGCGACCGGTAGATTCTCGTAGCTTCCGGCGTTAGCCGGAAGTCTCGGAGGACGATTGAAAGCTCGCGTTTACGTCACGCTGAAACCATCCGTCTTCGATCCGCAGGGTCGCACGATTGCCGAGGCGCTCCACTCGCTTGGCTACGCGGGCGTCGACGACGTGCGGCAGGGCAAGTTCTTCGAGCTCGAATTGAACGCCGGCTCTGCCGATCAGGCGAAGGCGCTGGCCTCGGAAGTGGCCGACAAGGTACTCGCCAACCCGGTCATCGAAAGTTATCGCGTCGAGGTGTTATGAAATTCGCCGTCGTGGTGTTTCCCGGCTCGAACTGCGATCACGATGCGTATCACGCGACGAAGTCCGTCCTCGGACAGGACGCCGAGTTCGTGTGGCACAAGGAGACGACGCTGAAGCGCGCCGACGCGGTGATCCTGCCGGGCGGCTTCGCCCACGGCGACTACCTGCGGACCGGCGCGATCGCGCGGTTCTCGCCAATCATGCCGACGGTCGTCGAGTTCGCGCGCCAGGGTGGGCCGGTGCTCGGCATCTGCAACGGCTTTCAGATCCTGCTCGAATCGAGCCTGCTGCCCGGCGCGATGCTGCGCAACCGCGACCTCAAGTATCACTGCGAGCACGTCACCGTCCGCGTCGAGCAGACCGACACGCCGTTCACGTTGAACGCCACCCGCGGGCAGCAACTGCGGCTGCCGATCGCGCATGGCGAGGGGAATTACTTTGCCGACGAGGACGTCCTGCGGAAGCTCGAGGCCGAGCGCCGGGTCATCTTCCGGTATTGCGACGAGCGCGGCGAGGCAACCGACGCGGCGAACCCAAACGGTTCGGTGAACAACATCGCCGGCATCTGCAGCGAGGCGCGGAACGTCGTCGGCCTGATGCCGCATCCCGAGCGCGCGTGCGAGGGGCCGCTCGGAAGCGCGGACGGTCTCGTGCTGCTCGAATCGGTCGTGACGGCGCTGGCGCGCGAAGGCGCCGTGCGATGACGATCGACCAGGCCGTCCTCGACCGCCACGGCCTCACGCGAGACGAGTACGATCGCATCGTCCGAACGCTGAACCGCGAGCCGACGATCACCGAGTTGGGCATCTTCTCCGTGATGTGGTCGGAGCACTGCAGCTACAAGAGCTCGCGTATCCACCTGCGCAAGCTGCCGACGCGCGGGCCGCGGGTGCTGCAGGGCCCGGGGGAGAATGCCGGCGCGGTCGACATCGGCGACGGGCTCGCGGCCGTCTTCAAGATCGAATCGCACAATCACCCGTCGTTCATCGAGCCCTACCAGGGCGCGGCGACTGGTGTCGGCGGGATCATCCGCGACATCTTCACGATGGGCGCGCGGCCGATTGCGCTGCTCAACGCGCTGCGGTTTGGTCCGCTCGACGGGCCACACGCGGCGCGCACCAGGCGGATCGTCGAAGGCGTGGTCGCGGGCATCGGCGGATACGGCAACAGCATCGGCATTGCGACGATCGGCGGCGAGGTCGCGTTCGAAGAGCCCTACGCAGGGAATCCGCTGGTGAACGTGCTCTGCCTGGGCATCGCGGACGCGAAGGCGCTCGTCAAGGGCACGGCGTCCGGCGCCGGCAATCCCGTCTACTACGTCGGCGCGAAGACCGGCCGCGACGGCATTCACGGCGCGACCATGGCGTCGGCGGAGTTCGACGACAAATCGGCGGAGAAGCGCCCGGCCGTGCAGGTCGGCGATCCGTTCATGGAGAAGCTGCTGCTCGAGGCCTGTCTCGAGCTGATGACGACCGACGCGCTCATCGGCGTCCAGGACATGGGGGCCGCGGGCCTGACGTGCTCGACGTGCGAGATGGGCGCGCGCGGCGGTGCCGGCGTCGAAATCGACGTGCAGCACGTGCCGCAGCGCGAGACCGGCATGACACCTTACGAGATCATGCTCTCGGAATCGCAGGAGCGCATGCTGCTCGTCGTGAAGAAGGGACGCGAGGCCGAGGTCGAGCGCATCTTCGAGAAATGGGACCTGCACGCCGCGCACATCGGCGAGGTCACGACCGACGGCGTCATGCGCGTGAAAGATCAGGGACGCGTGGTCGCCGAGATTCCGAACACCGCGCTCGTCGACGAAGCGCCAGTCTACGACCGGCCGACGAAGCGGCCCGCGTATCTCGATCATCTGAACACCATCGACGCGGCGTCGCTCGCGCGCGTCGAGCCGCGCGACGCGCTGCTGAAGATCCTCGGGTCGCCGACCGTCGCCAGCAAGCGCTGGGTCTACACGCAGTACGACACGATGGTCCGTACCAACACGATTGCGCTCGCGGGCATGAGCGCCGGGGTGGTGCGCGTCAAAGAGACCAACCGCGCGATTGCCGTGTCGACCGACGGCAACGGACGCTACTGCTACCTGAACCCGCGGCGCGGCGCGATGCTCGCGCTGGTGGAAGCGGCCCGCAACGTCGTCTGCGCGGGTGCGATGCCGATTGGCGCGACCAACTGTCTGAACTTCGGCAACCCCGAGCGGCCCGAGATCATGTGGCAGTTCGTCGAGTGCGTCGAAGGGCTCGCCGAAGCCTGCCGCGCGCTCGACATTCCGATCACCGGCGGCAACGTCAGCCTGTATAACGAAACCGACGGCAAGGCGATCTATCCCACGCCCATCATCGGCGTCGTCGGCCTGATCGAGGATTCGAGCCGCGTGCTGTCGCGGACGTTCAAGCAGGACGGGGATGTCGTCATCCTGCTGGGTGACGACCGCGGCGAGCTAGGCGGCAGCGAATACCTGCGCACGGTGCACGGGCTCGTGCGGGGTGACGCTCCGTCGCTGGATCTTGCGCGCGAGCGCTCGCTTCAGACCGTCGTGTCGCAGGCGGCCGCCGCGGGGCTGTTGCGCTCCGCGCACGATTGTTCCGATGGCGGCATCGCCGTGACGCTCGCGGAGAGCTGCTTCGACAGCGGCGGCCTTGGCGCGACGATCGAGCTCGACGGCGCGAGCCCCGAGACCGCGCTCTTCAGCGAGTCCGCGTCCCGAATCGTCGTCTCGGTGGTGGCGTCCAACGAAGGAGAACTCCTCCAGCGAGCGGCAGCTGTCGGTGTGCCAGCGAGGCGGATTGGAACCGTCGGTGGAACACGGCTGGCCATTGGTGTCGGCGGCAAACGGACCGTCGAGGTCGCGGTGAGCGAGGCAGAGCAGATCTGGACGACGGCGCTCGAAAAGTACTTCAAAAGGGTAGCAGCATGAACCTCGACGACGAGATGCCGCAAGGTAGCGCCGCAGGAGCCGCAAGTACGCGAGCGCTCGAAGAGCGCGAGCAACTGGATAAATTAAAAGACGAGTGCGGTGTGTTCGGGATTTACGGTCATCCCGAAGCGGCGAATCTCACCTACCTCGGGCTGTATGCCTTGCAGCACCGCGGCCAGGAGAGCGCCGGCATTGCCACCGGCGACGGCGAGAAGATGCGCCTGTCGCGCGCGATGGGTCATGTTGCCGACGCATTCGACGAACGCGCGCTCGAGACGCTGCCCGGGCACATCGCCATTGGCCACACGCGCTACTCGACCGCCGGTGAAAGCCGCCTCCAGAACGCGCAGCCGATCCTGATTGATTGCGCGCACGGGCAAATCGCCATCGCGCACAACGGCAATCTCGTGAACGCCCGCGAGCTGCGCGATCGCCTCGTCCGCGACGGATCGATCTTCCAGACGAGCAGCGACACCGAGGTCGTTCTGCACTTGTACGCGCGCTCGCGCGAGCATACGGTCGAGGACGCGCTGATCGAATCGATTCGCCAGGTCAGCGGCGCCTTCTCGTTCGTGTTGCTGACGAAGGACCGTCTCATCGCCGCGCGGGATCCCCACGGCTTCCGGCCGCTCGCGGTCGGCCGGCTTGGTGAGGCGTACATCGTGTGCTCGGAGACGTGCGCGCTCGATCTCATTGGCGCCACCTACGTGCGCGACGTCGAACCGGGCGAGGTGCTCATCATCAGCGACGGCGGAATGCGATCGATGCGCGCGTTTCCCCAGGCGCCGCTCGCGCACTGCGTGTTCGAGCACGTCTATTTCGCGCGTCCCGACAGCTATGTGTTCGGGAAGAGCGTCAACGAGGTCCGCACGGATCTCGGCCGCATCCTCGCCGAGGAATCGGCCGTCGATGCGGACGTCGTTTCCCCCATTCCCGACTCCGGCGTCTGTGCCGCCACCGGCTTTGCCGAGGCATCGGGAATTCCCATGCGGATGGGCCTCATCCGCAATCATTACGTCGGACGCACCTTCATCCAGCCGCAGCAGGCGATTCGCCACTTCAACGTCCGCGTGAAGCTGAATCCGGTCCGCAGCGTGCTCGAGGGCAAGCGCGTCGTCCTCGTGGACGACTCACTCGTGCGCGGCACGACGAGCCGGAAGATCGTGAAGATGGTGCGCGCGGCCGGCGCAAAGGAAGTGCACGTCCGCATCAGCTGCCCCCCGACGATGTCGCCGTGCTTCTACGGCGTCGACACGCCGAGCCGCTCGGAGTTGATTGCGGCGAACCAGCCGCTCGATCAGATCCGCGAGTTCATCGAGGCGGACAGCCTCGCGTATCTGAGCCTCGGCGGGCTGCTGCGCGCCGTCAGGCCGGATAGCGCCTCGTATTGCACCTCGTGCTATACGGGCGTGTATCCCGTCGCCTTCCCGCGCGACGAGCAGGCCTATCTGCAGCTCGCGCTCAAGGCGGTCGAATAACGGATGCGCCTCGCCTCGCTGCTTGCGCTGTCGGTGCTCCTCGTCGTCAACCCCGACCCGCAGGAGCGTGCGACGGTCTCGCCCGCGCAGCTCACGGCCGCGATCGACAATCTCGGAAAATTCGAAGCCGCGATACGCACGCAGGCGGCGCGGACCGTCCGTCGCGCCCCGGTCGCCCAGGCGGTGCCGGCGCTGATTCAGGCCGCATCCGGCCACGCTGACGGCTACGTGCGCTTTCGCGCGCTGGTGCTGTTGTCCGGTTTCAACGATCCGCGCGCCCGCGACGTGATGGCCGACGCGCTGGACGAGCCCAACGATCGTCTGCGCACGGTCGCGTACGCGTATTTCGAGCACAACCCGGAACGCGGTATGGCCGACCGTCTGCTCAAAGCACTGGACAAAGAGGACGGGGAGTTCGTGCGGCCGGCGCTGACGCGCGCGCTTGCCGCATACGGCGACGAGCCGAAGGTGCGCACCGCGCTGACCGCGCTCGTCCTGCGCGGTCAGGATCTGTTTCGCGCCGCCCTCATCGAAGCGCTCGGCGACTACAAGGCGGCGTACGCGCTCGCGCCGATCATGGACGTGGCGAAACGGGATGGTCCGCTCCAGGAGGACGCCGTGCTCGCGCTCGGGCGCATCGGCGATCAACGCGCGGTCGGTGTGCTCGCGTCGCTCCAAGGCTCCGCGCCTCGTGTGCGCCAGCCGGTCATCGCCGCCGCGATTTGCATGCTCGGCACCAACTGCGGGTCGCACCAGAAATTCGTCATCGACACGCTGATGTTCGCGATGAAGAACGTCGGCTATCAGGACCTGGTGCGCGCGGCCGCGCGCAGTCTCGGGGCGCTGGCGGCCAGCGGCAAGGAAGACGCGGCGGGGACGCTCATCGACCTCGGCGCAACGGCCAAGGACCCGGCGCGGGCGCCGATCGCGCTCGCGTTCGGTAGCGTCGCGCTCCGGAACACGCCGCTTCTGATGAAGCTGCTGGCCGTGCGAACCGACCTGCACGACAGCACGCTGCTACTTCGCGATGCGTTCGACATGCTGGAGGAGGACTACGAGGAGGAGCGCTTCTTCGCGACCGTCCGCCGAGCCTACTGGCGCGCCGTCGAGCGCTCGCCCGAGCGCCGCGTCACCGACGAGCTGATTCAGACGCTGGAGTTCTGATGGATTACAAGGCGTCCGGCGTCGACATCGACGCGGGCAACGAAGTCGTTCGCCGTATCCGCGGCCTGGCGCGGCAGACCGCGACGCCGGGCGTCCTGTCCGATCTCGGATCGTTCGGCGGCCTGTTTCATCTCGGCGCCGCGCCGCGGAAGGATCCGGTGCTCGTCTCGAGCGCCGACGGGGTCGGCACCAAGCTGCGCCTCGCCTTCATGACCGGCGTCCATAACACCATCGGCGTGGACCTCGTGAACCACTGCGTCAATGACATCCTGGTCCAAGGGGCCCAGCCGCTGTTCTTTCTCGACTACCTCGCGACCGGCCGTCTCGATCCGGACGTTGCGGTGCAGATCGTCGAGGGGCTGTCGCGCGCGTGCCGCGACAATGGCTGCGCGCTCCTCGGCGGCGAGACCGCCGAGATGCCGGGCTTTTACGCCGACGGCGAGTACGACGTCGCGGGATTCATCGTCGGCGTCGTCGAGCGCGAGCGGCTCATCGATGGACGGAGTCTCGCGCCCGGGGATGCCTTGATTGGCCTCGCGTCATCGGGTCTGCACACGAACGGTTACTCGCTCGCGCGACGGATCGCCTTCGAGACACTTCGCCTGGACGTACGGGATCGTGTCCCTGAGCTCGGCGACACGGTCGGAAACGTGCTGCTGGCGCCTCATCGATCCTACTTGCCGGTGATTCGGCCGCTCCTTGATGGCGGCACCATCAAGGCGATGGCGCACATCACGGGCGGCGGCATCACGGACAATCTGCCGCGCGTGCTCGGTCGAGGCGCCGAGGCGGTTGTCCGCCTCGGGTCGTGGGACGTGCCGCCCGTGTTCCGCTGGCTGCAGTCGGCAGGGAAGGTGCCGCAGGACGACATGCTTCGCACCTTCAACATGGGCATTGGGTTGATTCTCGTCGTCTCCGCGGCGGATGCGGACGCGACCGTCGCGGCTCTCCGCGACGCGGGAGACGCGACCGCGCGCATCATCGGCGAGATCGTCGCCGGCGGCGAGCCGCGCGTCCGATACGTCGCGAGCTGAGTCCACCGATGCGACGCGGCGCGCCCGTCACCGCGGAAGCGTTGGCGGCGGGCATCCTTGGCGCCGGCGCCGCGGTCATGGTTGCCGGCGTCCTCCTCGCCGCCGCGCATCTGTCTATCCGACCCTCCATCAGCATCGTCTTCGCCGTCGTCTGCGGCGCAGCACTCGCTGCCATCACGGAGCACGCGTCGACGGCCGATGAGCCAGTTCAAGGCGTCGGCCTTGGGTTCTTCGCGCTCGTCAGCGTGGCGGTATCCGCGTGGCTGCTTCGGGCGGCGTGGCCGTCCCTCCTGCCGATCGCGGACGGACCAGACATCGTCCACCATCTCTCGCTGATTCACGCAATTCAGCGCGCGCGTAGTCTGCCGCACGACCCGACGCTGGCGCCGTATCTCGGCGAGATGATGCAGTACACGCCGGGAAGTCACCTGCTCGCCGCAACGCTTGCGTCGGTGCTGCGCATCGATGCGCTGCGGGTGGTCCATCCAGTCATGGCGGTGTCGGCAGGGCTCAAGGCCGGCCTCGTGTTTCTCGTCACACGGCGTGGGTTGCCGGCGGACCGTGCATCCGCCTGGCGCGCCCTTGCCGCGCCGATCCTGCTCCTCGTACCCGTCGAGTATTTCTTCAGGTCGATCGTCGGGTTTGGCTTCTACGCGCAGGTTGTATC
>JBKPRU010000033.1:0-16740 GCA_046734675.1 Acidobacteriota bacterium | reverse complement strand
GCCATAGCCGGCGGTCCCAACATCCTCGCGTTCTCGCTGCGCTGATCTCCCTGAAATTTTGATTCACGTAGGCCGGGTCTTGAGACCCGGCGTTCCCGTGGACCGTGGCGGATAATCCTCGATCATGCGCGCACTCGTGCTTGGATCGGATGGACGACTGTCGCTCGAGGAGCGGCCGAAGCCGGCCGCGGGCGACGACTGCGTGGTTCGCGTCACCGCCGCCGGCATCTGCGGCACCGATCTCGAGCTGCTGCGCGGCTACGCGGAGTTCAGCGGCGTGCCCGGACACGAATTCGTCGGCGTCGTCGAAGACGGCGGCGCAGCCGGCGCGGCGTGGATGGGACGCCGCGTCGCCGGCGAGATCACCGTCGGATGCGGCAGGTGCGCGGGCTGCCGCGCGGCCGGGCGCGGTCACTGCGACGTACGAAGCGTGCTCGGCATCCGCGGCCGCGACGGCGCATTCGCCGAATACCTGGCGCTTCCCGCCATCAATCTCCACGCGATCCCCGACACCCTGGACGATGAGACCGCCGTATTCGTGGAGCCGACGGCGGCCGCGTGCCGCGTCATCCAGCAAGTCGCGGTGACGCGAGGCACGCGCGCCGCGGTCGTGGGCGCAGGACGGTTGGGTCTGCTCGTCGCACAGGTGCTGCGCGCGCACGGCACGGACGTGACCGTGATCGTGCGCAGCGCGACGCGTGCGGCGCTTGTCGATGCACTTGGTCTCGCGGCGCGAGACATCTCGCTCGCGCCTTCGCTGACGCGCTCGTTCGACGTGGCCGTCGATACGACCGGCGATAGGGCCGGCTTCGCGCTCGCGACGTCGCTCGTGCACCCGTGCGGGACCGTCGTGATCAAGTCGACGTTCCACGGCGAGACGCCCGTGTCGTTCTCGCCGCTCGTCGTCGACGAGATCACCGTCGTCGGATCTCGATGCGGACCCTTTGAAGAGGCGATCGCGCTGCTCGCGAGCGGAGACGTCAGCGTCGCGCCGCTGGTCGCTGGCCGATATCCGCTGGAGCGGTTCCGCGACGCGTTCGATCACGCGGCGCGCGGGCTGAAAGTGCTGCTGCTGCCCTCGCAGTGATTCAGCTGTCGATCTTCTCCGATGCGGCGTTCCAGCGCACGAGATGGCCGGAGCGCATCGCCGCATTCGCGATGTGCGACGTTCGCGCGGCTTGATGCGCGACGCGAATGTTGGCATTCGGCGATTTGCGGCTGCGGATGCAATCGAGCCAATTCTGGAGGTGCGTGACGGTGCCATCGCCGCTCGAGCGGACGTAGATGTCCGGCTCCGGGGTCAGCGTGCCGGGCGCATACGCGGCGTCGTCACGATAGAAGGCGAGCCGGGCGCGGTCGATCTTCAACGTCCCGCGCTCGCCGCGGAATTCGAGCCCGCCGTCATCGACGCGGCTGACGTAGGTGCCGAGGTACGCCGTCATGAAGTTCTTCGGGAACTCGATCGTTGCGTCGACGGTGTCGGGCGCTTCCCAGACCTTGATGTTGTAGTTGCGCCCGGTGGCCACCGCGCTGAGCGGCGCCTCGACGTCCATGTACCAGTGCACGACGTCAATCCAGTGAGTCATGAGATCCGTGAGGCAGCCGCCGCCGTAGTCCCAGAAGTGGCGCCAGTTGTAGAAGCGCTCCGGCTCGAACGCGCGCTCCGGCGCGGCGCCGAGCCAGCGCTTCCAATCGAGCTGCTCGAGCGTGACGGGCGGGTAGTTGCCCGGCGTGGCGTGTTGATACCAGTAGGTCTGCACGAAAGTGATCTGCCCGAGGCGCCCGGAATCGATGATCTGTTTGCCGAGCACCCAGTGGTCCCAGCTTCGCTGCTGCGTGCCGGTCTGGACGATCTGCTTCGACGCTTCGATCGCCTTCACCATCTCGGCGCCTTCCTCGATGGTGTGCGACACCGGCTTCTCGACGTAGACGTCCTTGCCCGCCGCCACCGCGTCGAGGGCCATCGTCTTGTGCCAGTGGTCGGGCGCGCCGATCACGACCGCGTCGATCTGCCGATCGTCGAGAATGCGGCGGTAATCGTTCACTTTCGTTGCGCCGGGGCCCGCGATTTCCGCCGCCTGCAGCAGCCGCGGCTCGTAGACGTCGCACACCGCGACCATCTCGTTGCCCGGAAGCTTCTTCAAGTTGTTCATGAGGCCGCGGGCGCGGCCGCCGGTGCCGATCACACCCACGCGTATCCGGTTGTTGGCGCCCTGCGCCGTCGACGCGGCGAGCCGGACGCCGACGGCCATTCCGGTTGCGGCGGTCAGAAATGCGCGGCGCGTGTAAGACATCGAAGCCTCCTGTGCGTGGGGCATCCTACCACCCCACGGAACAGACGACGGGCAGATCCCCACGGATGCACACGGATATACACGGATACGACGTTCGACGTACCCGGAATCGCACGCCGCGACGGTAGGGCGCCTCTTTAGAGGCGCCGTCGTGGAGGCGCACCTAAAGGTGCGCCCTACTGGACTTCTCACGCGAGCGAGCACGCCTCCTCGAACGTCAGTCGGGGCAGGCGTGGCAGCAGTTTCGTGCGATCGCCGTAGCCGAGATTGCAGAGGAAGTTCGACTTCACGTGGCCGACGGGGAAGAACTCCTGCTCGCAGTCGGCGCAGGGCTGGCCGGCGCCGAAGAACGCGTCATCCACCTTTGCGTTGTCGAAGCCGGAGAGCGGCCCGCAGTCGAGCCCGAGCGCGCGCGCGGCCATGATCAGGTAGGCCCCTTGGAGACTCGAGTTGCGCTTCGCGGTGACCTCGACCAGGTCCGGCGCTTCGGCAAAGCGGCTGCGAATCGCGGGATTGTGCGGGAACAGCCGCGGCATCTTGCCGTAGAACTGCAGGTCGTAGGCGACGATCGCGGTCACCGGGGCGGTCATCACTTTCTCGACGTTGCCCGGCGCGAGCGCCGGCTTCAGGCGGGCTTTCCCCTCGGGTGTGCGCACGAACACGATCCGCGCGGGGGAACCGTTCGCACTTGTCGGGCCCCACTTCATCAGGTCGTACAGCTGACGCAGGGTCTCGTCGCTCACCGCACGATCGAGCCACGCATTGTGGGTGCGCGCGTTCCGGAACAACAGCTCCATTCCGTCATCGCTCAGCATGCGCGCTCCTTACTGTAGGGCGCACACCTTCAGGTGCGCCGCCCGAAGGCGCGTCTAAAGACGCGCCCTACCGATTGTTTCAGACGTCATGGTCAACCACCCATGTAGCTTCCGCTTTTAGGCGGAAGAGACGCGCCTGCAAGACGAGCGCTCCCAGTGCCAGCGCGATGACCGCAAGGATGCACAACCCACGATAGCGCGGGTACTCGAGACGCACGGTGTAGCTGCCGCTCTCGGGCGCGCGGAACGCGAGCTGACCCTGTTCCGACGTGAGCGCCACTTCACGATCGCCCGCATACGCCCGCCACGCAGGATAGTAGTTCGCGCGCACGACCACGGCATCGCCGGCGCGGACGCCGACGAGCTCGACGTTCGCGCCAAGCCAATCGAGGTTCGTCAGCCGCGCCGTCCCGCTCGCGGCGACGGCTGACGAGCCGTCGACGTCCGGCAACTCGAAGTGCGACCACAGGCCTCCGCGCCAGCGCTCGACGAAGTGTCCGCTGTGCGCGAGGTAGTCGCGCGCGCCGTCGGTCCACACGAACAAATGCCTGACGCCCCAGCGCCGCATCTCGGCGGCGAATGCGTCGACCGGCGTCTCCGCAATCGGCAGCCCTTCGAACGTGGCGGCGCCGACCACCTGTCCACGAAAGATGTTCCAGACCCAGCCGTCAATCATCTGGCTGTAGAAACGCTGTCCCGCGAGGCGTGGCAGGAGGCCCTCGAAATGCACGTCGAACGGCGTCGTCGGACTGCGGCGCAGCGGATCGCGGTCCATGTCGCGGTGCGGGCTGACCTCGACGAGCACCAGGTTGCCGTCGCTCGCCGCGATGCGATCCATCAGCGGCGGGTCGAACGCGCGCAGGTCGGGGACGTGGCGGATCGGCGCGAGCGATGTCTGCACGTAGAGCGCGAGCACGGCGAGGATCGCGATTGCGAGCCGGCGAGTGCCGGCGAAGTTCAGCACGAACCCCGCGAGCGCCGGGGCGGTGAGGAGCGGCAGCATGTGCTGCAGCCGATCGAACAGCGCGCCGGCCTCGGACGTGTTGACGCGAAGCAGCGCCTGCGCGAGCACCGCGCCGCACGCGTAACAGCCGACCCGCGATCGGGGCGTCGCAATCGCCGCGACGATGAGCACCGGCAACCACAAGTTGGCGAGGCTGCGGTAATCGTTGAACCACCGATTGGGCAGCGCGAGGATTTCGAGGTTGTAGTAAACCGTTCGCGCGACCAGGCCCCAGTCAGTCGGCGCGTGCGGATCGTAAACGGTGTTGTTGAAGCTCACGTACCCGCGATAGCGCAGCGACTCCCAGTGCATCGGCAGCGCGGCAACGGCCGCGAAGGCGACGGCGACCACCAGCCGTATCGCGGCAGGACGGTCGCGGAAGTAGAGCGGTTCGAGCGCGAGCAGGATCACCGCGTACACGGAGAACGCGGGGTGCGTGTAGAGGCCCAGCGTGAGCCCGAGCAGCAGCACCGGGCCGCCCCATCGACGCCCAAGGCGGGCGGCGCGGCTGCCGATGATCGCCACGCCCGCTGAGAACACGCCGACCAGCGAGTTTGTGTCCCCGCTCGATCCGAGCGGACCAAAGTAGCCGGACGCAAAGAACGCGGCGAGTCCGGCGGCGACGAGCGCCGTCTCGCGATCGTCGTGCTGCAGATCCCACCAGACGAACACCGGCACGGCGAGGAACAGGATGGCGTGCAGCACGTGGTAGCCGACGGTCTCGCCGAACAGCGACATCGGCACGATCGCGAGCACGGAGAAGTTCTGCGCGATGTCGGTCGACGTCGGGTAGCCGCCCAGGAACCACCAGTTCCAGCCGACGACGACGCCGCGGCGGAGGAGGGCAGTGCCGTTGACGGCCTGCTGAAAGAGCTCGGTCCAGTCGTCCTTGAATGGCACCTGATTCCACGTGGAGAGCGGAAGCCGCGACAGGAGCGAGGTGACGAGCACCGCTGCGCCGGCCGCGAGCGTCGTCCACGCCGCCGCGCGCCCGACACGGACCGGGCGTCCGACCTGCCGCCGCGTCAGTGCGGCGAGCACGGTTGCGAGGACGAGCGCGGCCGCGTAATACGGCATGCGCGCGCCATGGAGCGCTCCAGGCATTGCCGCCCACCGCGCGGTCGTCAGGAAGTTCACCCACGCGAGCGCAAGCGACAGCCCCAGCGCAGCCACAGGCGCCCATGGTGGAACATTCCACGACGGTGTTCGTCTCATCTGCATCCGGGGCGTCCCGAGTCTTTTGTCGCCAGTTCTGAAATAGTATCGCCCGATGGATACCGCACTCACCGCCGCGGCCGATACGGTCGGTCCCGAGATCGCGCAGCGCCGCCGCACGGCGGATCGTGTGTTCCGCGCCGCGCTGATCTTCAACGCCGCCCTGACCGTCTTCTGGCTCTTCGTGGTCATCACGAAGCGCTCGCCCGTCTTCTTCACCGCCTACGACGTGAGCGGCGCTGCCGTGCTGCGCGTCCTGTCCGGCGTGTTCTTCTTCTACGTGCTCTGGGGCTTCATCTGGTACGGCGTGAAGAACGTCCTGCTGAAGTACGTCTGCGGGTTCAGCAAGGAGGAGCGGCGCCAGGCGTTTTCCTCGCGCATGGATGCGCCGTTCGAGGTCGCAGCCTTCGTCGCGCGTCACTCCGAGCGTCGCATCCGCATCGTCGACATGATCGGCCGGCGCGGACGGTTCATCACGCTCGCGATGGCGGCGTTCTTCTATCTGTATATGAACGTCAAGGCGAACCCGACGCCGGCGTTCGCCTCCGGATTTCTCCAGGACAATCTGTTCGACGCGGTGCTCACGAGCTGGATCTTTCTGGGGTTCTACTACGCGAATGGATTTCTCGCCGCGGCATTCTATGGCCCGCAGTCGCGGGTCATGGACGGGGTGCTGGCGCGCGCGAACTGCCTGCTGATCACCACGCTCTGGACGGCGTTCAAGTTCGTGATGGTGCCGATCGGCATCGGGCTCGCGGCGGTGTTTCCCGCGTCGCAGTTCGCGGCGGTGTTCGCGTTGATCTGGGGCTCCTACATTGCCGCCGACGCGCTCTCGGAGATCGGCGGCGCGCTGTTCGGCAAGCAGAAGATCCGCGTGCGCGGTATCGGCGACGTCAACCGCAAGTCGATTGGCGGCACGGTCTCAGGCTTCGTGGGTTCGCTCGCGCTCTGCCTCTGGGTCGTGATGGCGAATGGACTGCCGGCCCCATGGATCGCGCTGGCGATCGTCATCGCGATCTCGAACACGGTCCTCGAGCTGTTCTCGCCACGCGGCACCGACGATTTCTTCATGGCCACGGCTAACGCGCTCATCTGCCTCGCCTTCGGCGCGATCGTCACCTGACGAGCGCCGCCTTGCGCCTTCCACCTTCCGCTTCCGCCTTCCGTCTTCCGTCTTCCGCCTTGTTTCCCCACACCCGACCCCCGGGTTTCTTTTCTCCCGGCACCAGGATTCCCCGATTGTGAGCCTCGTTCGTTAGCAGGTACCTTCACCCTCGGCGCTGCGGCGGAGTGGACCCGGCGGTCCGGCGCCCCTTTTACCGTGTTGGTCCTGCGCTCAGCAGGAGGAGTGTGCATCATGTTCCGTCATTACACGATGGCCGCGATTCGGGGTCTCATGGTCCTGGCGTTCATGGCGTCGACGGCCCCCGTGGCCCAGGCGCAGCTGGTCATGTACGACGATTTCTCGGGCGGACGTCTCGATCCGGATCGATGGAACGGCAAGCAGAACATCACGAACGTCGGCGGCGGAGACTTGCTGGAAGTGCAGCGTGAAATCAACGCCGCGCAGCAGGCGCTCGTGCTGCAGGCGCGGGTCGTGGGCAGTACCGGGTGGGACGGCGGCTTCTTCTCCGCGGAAAACGCGCTCGCGCTGCGCCGCGCGAGTACCGTCTCCGATATCGCGTTCGACGTCACGGTCCGCAGGATTGATTTCGGCGGCTGCCAGGCAGGTCCCGACGCCGAGGCCAGCGCCCGCGGCGTGTTCGCACTGTTCAATGACGGCGTCGGCGATGTCGTGGCGATTGTCGGCGTCGGCCGATCGTCATCCGATTCGGCGCAGTCTCTCTCGGTCTCGGCGTCGCTCGTTTACGTGGCCGATGACGGCACGAAGGAGCTCGGCTCGATCTCGCTGGGCGCGGCGGCGCCGGGGCAGACGGTCAGGCTGCGGGCACGGTGGGAACAGGGAAAGAACCGCGTCCGCTTCGGCCGCGACGATGCGGCGCTTGCGCCGATCGATTACACGAATCCGGTCGTAGCCAAAGCCGGTAAGCCGGGCAAGTACTTCGCGGCGCTCGCGACGGTGCCGCAGTGCACGGCCGGCGCCGGCAACGCGCTCGTCCTTGCGTCGTTCGACAACGTCCGCGTGCAGTAACGCTACTTCCAGCCCTGCGACTTGCGCGTGAACCGATCGGGCAGCGACGGTTTGACCTGCGGTCTCACGTCTTCTTCCCCGGACGCGGCGGCGATCTCGCGCTCGAGATCGTCGTCGTTGGGGAGCCCGGCGAGCTGATCGACGAACATCAGCGAGTGCTGCGACGGGATCTCGAACTTCTTCCCGCACGTTTTGCACGTGACCTCATCGTCCAGGCGCAGCAGGTAGTCGCGGAGCTTCGAGAACTTCAACCGATCGTTCTCGTCGGCGCCTGCGGGCAGGCGATCCTTCTTCGCGCGCCGCACCCAGCGGATGCTGTATTCGTTGGTGCGCCGGCATTTCGGGCACTGGTACCGGCCGGGCCGCTGTTCGGTTTTTTCGGTAAAGAACGCGCGTTCGTCGAGGGCCATCCCTTCATCATAGCCGACGCGCGCTGCCCCGACAGGATCAGGTCCCCTTCACTTGTCCATGTCGACCGAGGTGGCGATCACGATGTCCCCTTGAACGAACCCCTTCACCTTGACCTTCGTTTCGTCGCGCAGCGACGAGCACGACCCTTGCGCGTAGCGCGTGTCTTCGGTCGTCTGCACCCGTCGATCGTCGACCGTGAAGCTGACGCGCGGGCACGAGCCGCGCAGGTCGTCGATCCGACCCTTCAGATCGACGGTCCGCGTCTCGCCGCCCTTTTGATTGATCGTGAGGGAACCGGTACCAACGTCAACCGTGCCGCTGCGCGGCGCGCCGGAATTGCGGGACACCCGAGCCCGAAAATCTCCATTGCCGGCGCCGCTCGCACCATCGGGGAACGAGATCCAGTCGACGCGGCTCGATGCGGTCCACCGGCACTGCGGGCCGGTTTGAACCCGCACACGTATGTCGGCGCCGTCCGCATCGATCGCGTCCGCGGGCCCGTTGACCTCGAACGTGCACACTGGCGCCGCGGCGTCCTGGGCGATCGTCACCCTCGTGTCGGCAATGAGCAGGGTGCCGTTGCGCGCGCTCTGCTGTTTGTTGGCGTCTACGTGGTAGCGCACCTCGCCCGACCCCTTGCCGCTATTGCCGGCGTCGATCGAAATCCAGTCGCTCTGGCTCGTCGCCGTCCACGCGCACCCGTCGGCTGTGTGGATCGTCGCGCGCGCCGAGCCGCCGTCCGCGCCGATATTCGCGTGGCCGGGGGCCACGTCGAATGTGCATCGCTGTTCAGGTGGCGGAGGCGCGGGCGTGGCGGCCGTCTGCGACACGGTGAGCCTGGCGCCGCTGACGGTGACGGATCCCGTGCGAGCCGCGCCCGGATTCGGTGCGACGGTGAGGCGAAGCTCGCCGGCGCCGCTTCCCGAGCGGCTGGCCACGACGATCCACGATGCGCCGCTGTCCGCTGACCAGGAACAATGCGCCGGCGTTTGAACGCTGACGCGAAGGTCCCCGCCCGCCGGGCCAATCGACGCCTGCGTGCGGTCGAGGTCCACTGTGCACGCGGGAGGCGTCGGTGACGGTGGCTCCGGCGTCGGTGGTTCCGGCGCCGGCGGCGTCGGAGTCGGCGCGGGCGGAGACGGTGCGGGCGGCGTCGGTAGGGGCGGAGTCGGTCCTGGAGTAGGAGAAGGTCCAGGTGAAGGCGCCGGAGCTTTCGCGGCCGCCGTCTGCGTGACGGTCTGCGCCGCATCGCTGACGCGAATCACCGCGGCGCGGTCCGCGCCAGGGTTGGCCGCCGCCGTGAACGCGACTTCGCCGTTGCCATTGCCCGACGCCGGGTTGCGCAGCGCAATCCACGGCGCGTCGGTGGTCGCCGTCCAGCCGCATCCGGCCAGCGTCGCCACCTTGATTGATCCGGTTGCGCCGTCGGCGCTCAGTGCTGCGCCGGGCCCGTCGAGCTGAATGCGGCACGGCGCCGCGTCCTGCGAGAGCGTGAGCCGCTGATCGTTGACGGTGACCGACGCGGTGCGCGAGCGTCCCTGGTCGTTGTGCGCAACCGAAACCTGGACGGTGCCGGATCCTTGTCCCGACGTCGGCTTCAGCGTGATCCACGCGGCGTCGACGCTCGCCGTCCACTGGCACTCGCGTTCAGTCTCGACCTTCAGTTCGCCGCTGCCGCCGTTGAAACTGAAGTTCGAGGATGCTGCGGTTGTCGAGGCCGCACACCGCGCCGGCGCCGTCGGTCCGATGACGTTCGTCGTCGTGGTAGTGGCCGATCCTCCACACGCTGTGGTCGCGAGCGCCAGCAGTGTGCAAAGTACAACCGCACGTACGCGCATGACGCGCGCGCTGGCGACAACGACTGATCCCGGGAAGCACACGGCGCGTGTGCCGTTGCACGCTTCTCGCCAGAATCACTTCGGACCGGCGCACCGCTTGGGGCCGGGTCTGACCGCCTCCGCCAACGCTACGGCGAGTCTCGCCGAAGCGCTTCGCGCAAAGGCGGAAGACCCGGCCGACGACGTCAGCGGGCCGCCTCAGTTAGGGCAGCTCCTTCACCGCGATCGCGCGCCAGCGCCAGAATCCGCCCGGCACCCACCGGTCGCCGCCGTGCACCTGGATCGCGATCGGTCCTTCCGTGATGCCGTCCGCCGCATGGTTGGCGGTGTCGGTGAAGTCCACAACCAGTCGATCGTTCACCCACGCGGTGATGTGCGGGACGTCGCCGACGATGCGGGCGCGGATCGTGTTCCAGTCCTCGCGCTTCCATGCCTTGACCCACGCGTCTTCGGGCGGCGCCTGGCCGCCGCCCGCGCCGGCGCCGACGCCTTTCAGCCCCTCGCCGTAAATTCCGCCGATGCGTCCACCCTGCAAATAGTCGAGCGTCACCTGATACGCGTCGCCCGCTTCGTTCGAACGGAGGAACAGGCCGCTGTCGCAGCCCCAGTCCGGCTTGACCTCCAGGTACACCTCGACGTTTTTGTATTTGTTGTCGGTGAGCAGGATGCCGCCGCCGCCCAGCGGCTGCTGCGTGCCGATGATGAGGCCGTGCATGACGTGGTAATCCGGCGTGATGCCGTGATGGTTGGTCTTGCTCACGTGCCAGCCGGTGAGGTCCTTCCCATTGAAGATCGGCGTGAACCCCTCGGGGATTTTCGCCGCCGGTGGATCGACGGGCCGGCCGATGAATCCGGGAATGTTCGGCTGGCCTGGTGTCGTCGACGGCTGTTGTCCGGACGTCGCGATGGTGCCGAGCGCGAGAGAAATCGACACCGCGAGGAAATCCCTCATCATCGCCTGCCTCCTTGTGCGGCCCACGCCCGCCGCGATGCGGACGGTATCATACGCACGGCCGTGCTTCGCGCAGCGCCTGCGGCCCGTGCGAGGCAACGGAGTGAACCGCCGCGTAGCGGCGGCGCCGAGCGCGCGCGCGTGGGGGTGGGGCCCCACGCGCATTGAGAAATGCGGACAGCGCGAGGGGCGAAGGCGATACCGATGGTCGTGCACACACACATTCGACGGTTACTCGTGATCACCGGGCTGGCCATGGTCTGCGGCGCCGCTCCGCTGGGCCAGCCGCCTTCACCGGGCGTCGATCGTCTCGCCGACGGCATCCGTGTGCAAACGCCCGACGGACTTCTGACGCTTCAGGTCTTCAGCGACGCGATCGTCCGCGTCACGTTCGCGAAGGCGCGCGAGTTCCGAGCCGACGACATGGTCGTGGTCGCGCAGCCTTCGACGGCGACGAGATGGTCGGTCGACGCGAGGGGACGGCTGGTCACGATGACAACGCCCAGGCTGCGCGTGACCGTGAACCCGACAGACGGGGCCGTGACGTTCGCAGACTCGGCCGGTCGGACGATCCTTGCCGAAGCGCCGGGCGGACATCACGTCACGCCGGCGGTCATCGACGGAGAGGCGGCCTATCACGTTCAGCAGCGCTGGCTGCCCGGCGCAGGTGAAGCACTCTACGGCCTCGGGCAGCGGCAGGAAGGCACGCTCGACATCCGCCGCTACGATCTCGACCTCTGGCAGCGCAACACGGTCGTGCACGTGCCGATGTTCGTGTCGAGCCACGGCTACGGCGTCCTCTGGGACAACACGTCGCCGTCGAAGTTCGGTGACGTGCGTCCGTTCGAGCCGATCCCGGGCGTCAGCCAACACGCCGCGCCGAAGAGTGAATGGGAAGGATCGATCGTCGCGCCGGCGACCGGTGAATTCCAGTTTCAGGCCTACTCGAACGGCATCACGCGCGTGTGGCTCGATGGACGGCTGCGCATCGATCACTACAAGCAGAACTGGGCGACCGAGTACGACCAGTTCACCGCACACCTCGAAGGCGGGCGCCGCTATCCAATCAAGGTCAGCAACGACACCGGGACGACCTTTGAACTGCGGTGGAAGCAGCCGGCCGCGCCGGAAACCTCGATGTGGTCGGACGCAGGTGAGGCCATCGACTACTACTTCATCTACGGCCCCGAGCTCGACGATGTGATAGCGGGGTCGCGGCTGCTCACCGGGCGCGCGTCGATGCTGCCGGACTGGGCGTTTGGCTTCTGGCAATCGAAGAACAAGTACAACACGCAGGACGAGCTGCTCGGCGCGCTCGCGGAGTTCCGCCGCCGCCGGATTCCGCTCGACGCAATCGTGCAGGACTGGCAGTACTGGCCCGCCGATCGCTGGGGCGATCACGAGTTCGAGCGGTCGCGCTATCCGGACCCGGCCGCGATGATCAACACGATCCACGATCAGCACGCGCGCTTCATGGTGTCGGTCTGGGGCAAGTTCTATCCGACGACCGAGAACTACAAAGCGATGGAGGCGATCCACGCCCTGTACGAACCAACGATCAAGGACGGGACGCTCGACTGGCTGCAGCACCGCTACGCGTTCTACGACGTCTTCAATCCGCCGGCGCGCCGCCTCTTCTGGGATCAGGTGAATCGCGCGCTCTTCAGCAAGGGCGTCGATGCGTGGTGGATGGACGCGACCGAGCCCGACGTCGTGCAGCCGTCGCCGCCCACGCGCGACACGCTCGAACGCTTCATCGGCAAGACGGCGCGCGGGCCTGCGACGCGCGTGATGAACGCGTATCCGCTGATGAACAGCGCCGCCGTGTACGACGGCCAGCGCAGCACTGCGCCGGATCAGCGCGTCTTCATCCTCACGCGCTCGGGATTTTCCGGGATCCAGCGCTACGCGACCGTCACATGGTCCGGCGACATCACGTCGACGTTCCAGACCTTGCGCAAGCAGATTGCCGCCGGCCTCGGCTTCTCGATCTCGGGCACGCCGTACTGGACGAGCGACAGCGGCGGCTACACGATGGAGCCGCGTCTTGCGAAGGCGACGGGCGGGGAGGCGCTCGAGGAATGGCGCGAGCTGAACGCGCGCTGGTTCCAGTTCGCGGCCTTCTGCCCGATCCTGCGCGTCCACGGCACCGATCGCCCGCGCGAGATGTGGGCGATCGGCGACGACTCGACCCCGGTCTACCGCTCGATGCTCGCCTTCGACCACCTGCGGTACGCGCTGTTTCCCTACATCTATTCCGTCGCCGGCGCGGTCACGCACGACGGCTACACGATGATGCGGCCGCTCGTCATGGATTTCCGGGTGGACGCGAGGGTGCACGACATCGCGGACCAGTACATGTTCGGTCCCGCGTTCCTCGTGAACCCGGTGACGGAGTTCAAGGCGCGCAGCCGTTCCGTCTACCTGCCGTCAGCGGCCGGGTGGTACGACTTCTGGACGGGGCGTCACGCGGCCGGCGGTCAGACGATCACCGCCGCCGCCCCGTACGAGCGTCTGCCGCTCTTCGTGCGCGCGGGCTCGATCGTTCCGGTGGGTCCCGAGGCGCAGTACGTGCGCGAGCAGAAGCGCGACGCGCTCACGCTGTACGTCTATGCCGGCGCGAACGGCCGCTTCTCGCTCTACGAGGACGACGGGCAGTCGTATGGCTACGAACGCGATGCGTTCGCCCGCATCCCGCTGTCGTGGGACGATCGCACGCGCACGCTCACCATCGGCGCGCGCAGCGGATCGTTCCCCGGCATGCCGAGCGAGCGGAACTTCAATGTGGTGCTCGTCACGCCCGGCACGCCGGTCGCGTACTCGGGCGTCTCGGTGAAAGGGAAGCAGGTTCGTTACAGCGGGTCCACTGTTCGGGTCCGCCCGTGATCGGTGGTGGGAGGCCAGTGAGCTCACGGACCCGGAGAGATCGGAGAGGACGCGAATAAAGGATCCGAGAAACCAGAAGCCGCTCTCTCCGCGCTCTCCGCCCTCGTCAGTGCTCTGACGGCGAAATCAGCGCTCGAAACGCGCCGGCTCGATCTTCCGCAGGACGAAGAACACGCTCAGCATCGCGAGGAAGGGCAGCGTGCCCGCACCGATGAAGACGGGCGTCCATCCATACAGATCGACGACGACGCCGGTGTAGAGAACCGCGAGCAGCGCCGCGCCGTTGTCGCCGAAGCCGGCGATGCCATTGACGCGTCCGGCGAGCTGCTGCGGGACGACGTCGCCGACCGTGCCGATGTAGGTGGCCGCCACCCACTGGTTCCCGAACAGCGCGAGCCCCATCAGCAGCACCGCCAGATAGTTGTTCGGCACGAACGGCATCGTCATGCTGAGCGCGCCCAGGCCGAAGGCGCACGTGAACGCGACCTTCCGGCCGCGATCGACCGAGCCGGTCCGGCGGACGATGCGGTCGGTGAGGAAGCCGCCGATGACGTTGCCGGTCATGCCAATCAGGTTGGGGATCGAGGCGAAGATGCCGAGCGCGAGAAACGACATGCCGCGGCCGGTGCGAAGGTACAGGGGCAGCCACGTCCAGTAGAACGTCGTAATCGGCCCGGTGAAGACGCGAATCAGGAACAATCCGAGCACCATGCGGTTCGAGATCAACCGCGACAGCGGAATCTCCGAGGTGGCCGTCACCGGCGCGGCCGCCGCCGGTTTGATCGCGATGGCCGTCATCGTCTCCTTGTCGGGGAACGTGCGCAGCCAGAAGGGCAGCCAGATCATCCCGGCGATCGCCGGGATGACGAAGCCCCAGCGCCAGCCGAAGCGCGCCGCGAGGAAGACGACGATGGGCGGGGCGATCACCGACCCGAACTGGGCACCCGCGTTGAAGAGGCCGCCGGCGCGGCCGCGCGTTTCCGGCGGGAAGAGTCCGGCCAGCGCCTTGATGCCGGCGGTGTAGTTGCCGCACTCGGCAAGTCCCATGAGGAACCGGAGCAGCAGGAAACCCGCGAGCCCCGCCGCGAGCGTCTGCAGGCCGGGAATCCACGTGATCAGCGCGCGGCTGATCGCTTCGATCGCGGTGCCCGGTCCTGCGAATGCGTGCAGCACGCTGATCACGGACCACGCCGTGAAGATCGAGGTCAGGCCGATGCGCGTGCCGACGCGGTCCATCAGCGAACCCGCCGGGATCTGTCCGAGCATCATCCCGAGGTTGAAGGCGACCGCGACGTAGCCGTACTGCGCGTTGGTCCAGTTGAACTGACTGCGCAGCTCCGACGCGAGGACGGAGAGGATCTGCCGATCGAGCAGGTTGATGGTGATCGATGCGGACAGCAGTCCGACGATCGTCCAGCGCTGACCGGGCGCGAGCACGCGATCCGCGACCTTCATGCGCGCACCCCGGCGATCGACGTCCACTGCTTCGTCTCCGCGGAGTGCTGGAGCGCCGCGAGCGCGCGCTGCACCGCCAGTCCGTCGTCGAAGTTCGGGTGGAACTCGGCGCCGCGCGCGATCGCGTCGAGGAACTCGGCGAGCGCGGCAATGAAGGTGTGCTCGTAGCCGATGATGTGGCCCGGCTTCCAGAAGTGGGGAAAGATCGGATGCTGCATGTCGGTGACGAGCAGATCGCGGGGGCCTTGTTCGACCGAGGGGGCCGTAGCGTCGAGGAACTCGAGGTGATTGAGCCGTTCGAGGTTGAAGCGAAGCATGCCGCGGGATCCGTGAATCTGGAAGCTGTTGGCGTTCTTGCAGCCGATGCCGAACCGCGTCGCCTCGAACATGCCGAGGCTGCCGTTCTCGAAGCGGATCATCGCGGCGAAGGCGTCGTCAATGGCGCGGTCGGGCACGAAGGTGCGGGCGACGGCAATCCCTTCCTGCATCGGCCCGTTCAAATAGAGCGCGGTATCGAGGAGGTGTGTGAGCAGGTCATCGGCGACGCCCGATCCTGCCTGCGATGGATCGAGCTTCCACGATCCGACGCGTGACGTGTCCGGCCCCCACTGCTGGCGATAGAAGGCGTCGTAGTGGTAGATGTCGCCGAGCCGCCCGTCATCGATTAAATGACGCGCGTAGGCGACGGCCGGCACCCGCCGGTAGTTGAACCACACCATGGTGGGCCGTCCGCGCGCCGCCGCGGCCATCGCCTCGGCGTCCTCGAGCGTGAGCGCGAGCGGCTTCTCGCACATGACGATCTTGCCGGCGCGTGCCGCCGCGATCGCCACCTCCGCGTGGAGGTAATTGGGCAGCGCCACGTCGATCGCGTCGATGTCCGTGCGATCGACGGCTTCCCGCCAGTCGGTGGCGGTGTCCTCCCATCCCCAGCGCGCCGCCATCGCGGCGAGCGACGTCTTGTCGCGCCCGACCAGCAGCGATCGGCGCACCTGAAACGGGAGATCGTAGAAGTGCGGGGCCTGGACATACGCGTTCGAGTGCGCTTTGCCCATGAACCCCTGTCCCAACAGCGCTACGCGGAAATCCCTCATCCCTTAATCCCTGATCCCTGATCCAGAATCGCTAATCCTCCATCCTGCATCCCAATCCCTCATCCCTGATCCGAATCCCTCATCCCTGATCCGAATCCCGCATCCCTGATCCGAATCCCGCATCCCTGATCCGAATCTCGAACCCGCGATTCAGGATTTCCGATTCGGGATTGGGATTCCCGATTCGGGATTGGGATTCCCGATTCGGGATTCGGATTCCCGATTCGGGATTGGGATTCCCGATTCGGGATTCGGATTCCCGATTCGGGATTCGGATTCCCGATTAGGGATTCGGATTCCCGATTAGGGATTGGGATTCGGGATTGTCGATGAGGGATCCCGGATCAGGGATTAGGGATTAGGGATTCACAGCGATGTGCTCTTCATCGCGCTGTCGTCCCAGCCGACGGGTTTGCCCTGCTGCAGCGATTCGAGCGCGAGCAGGCAGGGGAGCGCCGAGTGATAACCGATTTCGAAATCGGCGTTGGGCTTGTTCCGCGATTTGATGCAGTCGAGGAAGTTGCGCGTGTGCACGTCGAGCGGATAGTCCTCTTCGACGCCGCCGCGCGGGTTCACATACATCTTGCCTTCGATCGGCGGCTGCTGGTTGCCGCGGCCGCCGCCGCGC
>JBKPRU010000032.1:0-12647 GCA_046734675.1 Acidobacteriota bacterium | reverse complement strand
GCTCGACGTCGCGTCGGAAACCTCGGGCGGTGTCTTCGTGTGGCTCGCCGCACGGGGGCGCGTCGTGGTCGACTCCACCGCCTTTGCCAACGACCTTGCCGTCGCAGACTTCAATGGCGACGGCGCCCCGGACATCGTGGCCCCCGACTTTTTCGGCAAAGTCGTCCGCACCTACCTGAATCGCGGCGATGGCACGTTCACTGCCGCGCGCGAACTGGCGTCCACGGTCCCGGTCTTGGGCATCGCCACCGGGGATTTCAATCGCGACGGCCGCGCCGACATTGTCTATCAGTCCGCGGAGGAGGCGCAGAACCAGGGCATCCTGCGCGTCGCGCTCGGCAACGGCGACGCCACCTTCACGGCGTCGGGGAGCGCGTCTCTTCCGAACGTGGCCCAGCAGATTGTCGTCGCCGACGTCGACAACGATGGACGATCGGACATCGTCGCGGGCGGGCCGAACCCGTCCGGGTTCCTGGTGTGGTACGGAAGGGGAGACGGGACAGCATCCAGGACGCAGTTCTTCGACATGCCGCCAGCCGTCTCGGATCTCGTGCTCGCCGATCTCAACGAGGACGGCCGACTCGACGTGATCGCGAACGGAGACAACAACGTCGTGCAGGTGCGGCTCGCGGCGGCGGCGGGCGGCTTCGGCGCGGTCATGCAGTACGCCGCCACGTTGAAGCAGAGCAACACGTTCATTCACGACGTCGGCGCCGGCGATCTGAATCTCGACGGCCACGTCGATGTCATCACGAACGAAGCAGACATTCTGTACGGTCGGGGCGACGGCACGCTCGCACTGGATCGCCTGTCGACGTTCGAAGGGGGCGGACAGACGGCGACGGTCGCCGACTACAACGGCGACGGACTGCCCGACATGCTGTTTGTCGAAACCGGGGGATTCACGTCGCTCCTCAACGAGCGCGGGGGCACGAACCGGCCGCCGACGGTCAGCGCCGGCCCGGATAAGACGGTGACGATCGGCGATTTCTTCGACGACACCAGCATCGATGCCACCGGCACGGACCCCGACCAGCACGAGCTCCAGTTCCAGTGGCGCAACGCGCAGGGGACGGTCGTCTCGAACAGCCCGTCGTTCTTCCCGAGCCAGCTACCCGCGGGTCAGTACACCTTCACCGTCACGGCGACCGACGGACGCGGCGGACAGGCCTCGGACTCGATGGTCCTGACCGTCGCCTCGTTCGACGAGATCTACTTCCACGCATCGCAGTTCGATTTCCTGCACGGCGCGTGGCGCCGCCAGGACGATGCGACCGCGGCCGACGGGATAGCACTGCGCCATCCGAACGCGGGCGCGCCGAAACTGAGCACACCGCTCGCGAATCCGGTGAACTACATCGAGGCGAGTTTCCCGACAGAGCCGTCACGCGCCTACAAGCTGTGGCTCCGACTCAAGGCGGACGGCAACGACTGGGCGAACGACTCGGTGTTCGTGCAGTTCGAAGGCGCGACCGACGCGAACGGCACGCCGATCTACCAGATCGGCTCGACGTCGGCGCTCACGGTGAATCTCGAAGAGTGCTCCGGATGCGGCGAGTCCGGGTGGGGCTGGGAAGACGACGGGTGGGGCGCACGGAATCTGACGAGCACCACCGCGCTGCGATTCCCGAACGGAACCGGACGCATTCGCATCCAGACCCGGGAAGACGGCGTGTGGATCGATCAGGTGGTTCTGTCAGCGGTGAAGTACGTGTCGACGCGTCCCGGCGCGGCCAAGAACGACACGCTGATCGTTCCAGTGACCGTGCCGTTCGACTGAGCTACTTCGACGGTGCGAGTGATTCCGGCTCGAGCACGAGACCGGGAAGGGAGGTGAGCGGGGACACGGGCGGTTCGTCCGCCGTTGTGAGAAGGGTCAGCTGCCACTGGCTCGCCAGATTGCCGGTGACAGCCACCACATCGTATCCGTCGGCACGCTGCAGAAACGCCGGAGGAATGGCGGGTTCCGCCGGCAATGCCAGCGTGCCGGCGGAGCGACCATCCTTGCCGGTCCACATCCAGATCTCCGGCGACGACCCCGACGGCAGGAACACGTATTCGCTGGCGACTGCCGGGCCGCGCGTCACCCGCCGCTTGTAGGTGTGCTGCCAGCGCTGATTCCCATTCTGCCGGTCGAGCCCGCGAAGCACGTTGTCGAGCGCGACGAAGTAAACCTTCGAGTCGTCTGCCGCGGCGGCGCCGATCACACCCGCGCCGACGCGCCACACCCACGCGATCTCGCCGGTCGACGTTTTCAGACAGTAGAACCGGCGATCGCCGGCGCCCAGGTAAAGGCGATCTTCGAACACGAACAGCGCGCCGGCCGCGCCGCCCAGCGTGCTCTCCCACACCGGCGCCCCCGTCGTCAGCGCCACCGCCACCACCCGCCCATCGTCCAGGGGGACGTAGAGGCGATCGCCGTCGATCTCCGGAGCCTCGGTCGAGGCGCCGATCTCGCGCCGCCATACGAGCGTGCCTTCGTCGGCGCGAAACGCGAGCACCTCGCTTCCGGCGCGCGCGATCACCCATCCGGAACGCGCGACGAGCGGCGCGCTGATGCCAGGCAGCGGCGTTTCCCATCGCGGCGCGCCGTCCGTGCCTTGGAGCGCGTGAATCGCATCGCCGGCCACGACGAACACCACACCCGCATCCGTCGCAAGCGGACGATCGGTCGTCAGCTCCTTCCGCCATCGCTCTTCGCCGTCGACGAGCGATCGCGCGACGATCTGTCCGGCGCCGAGCGCCACATACACGCGGTCGCCATCCACGACAGGGGCGACGCGGGCGACCGGCGGCCCGCCCAGATCGACCGACCAGCGCGCGACGATTGGCAGTACGCGCACGTGGTCCTTGCTCCGCGGCTCATCGACAGCCGCGTCGAGCGGTTCGCGTCTCGCCTGAGCATCCGGATGGCGGAGGTGCGGCACACGGGAGCGCTCCGCCTGCACGTCGACGACGATTGATTTCGGGGAGACGAGGAAGAGAAGAACGAGCGCGTACCTACAAGATATTGTGGTGCGAACCGACGGCACGCCTTATAATAGCGTGACGCTTCGGCTCCCCGTGAATCACCAAACTATTGTCGTCCTGGATTTCGGCTCGCAGTTCACGCAATTGATCGCGCGCCGGCTCCGCGAGCTGTCGGTCTACTCGGAAATCCTGCCGTACAACACGCCGGTGACCGAGATTCAGCAGCGGTCGCCGGTCGGCGTCATCCTTTCCGGCGGTCCGCGCAGCGTGTCGGAGCCGACCGCGCCGCGCTGCGAGCCCGGCGTGTTCAACGCCGGCGTTCCCGTGCTCGGGATCTGCTACGGCATGCAGTTGATGACCGATGCGCTCGGCGGCGAGGTCGCGCCGGCGCCGCACCGCGAATACGGGCTGGCGACCATCACGATTGAAGACGAGGCGCCGCTCTTCACGACGATTCCCTCCGAGCTGCGCGTGTGGGCGAGCCACGGCGATTTCGTGAAGACCGCGCCGTCAGGCTTCACGGTCACGGCGACGAGCGTCAACGCGCCCGTCGCGGCAATGGTCGACGAGGATCGCAGATTCTACGCACTCCTCTTCCACCCGGAAGTGGCACATACCGATCGCGGCACCGACATCCTCCGCAACTTTGCGTTCAATGTCTGCGGCTGCACCGGCGATTGGACGATGGCGTCGTTCGTGCACGAGACGGTGGAGTCGATCCGGCGGCAGGTCGGCGAGGGCCGCGTCGTGTGCGGGTTGAGCGGCGGCGTCGACTCGACGGTCGCGGCGCTCCTCATCCATCGCGCGCTCGGCGATCGCCTCACGTGCATCTTCGTCGACAACGGCGTGATGCGGCAGGACGAAGCGGAGCAGATCCGGCGACGCTTCGAACGGCTGCAGCTGCCGCTCGTCTTCGTGGACGCGTCCGATCTCTTTCTCGATCGCCTGACCGGCATCACCGATCCGGAGCAGAAGCGCAAGATCATCGGCGCCGCCTTCATCGACGTCTTCGAGGAGGAAGCGAAGAAGCTGGGACATTTCGATTTCCTCGCGCAGGGGACGCTCTATCCGGACGTCATCGAAAGCGTGTCGGTGATCGGGCCGTCGCACGTAATCAAGAGTCACCACAATGTCGGCGGGCTGCCCGAGCGCATGCGCTTCAAACTGGTCGAGCCGCTGCGGCAGCTCTTCAAAGACGAGGTGCGCGCCGTCGGCAAGGAGCTCGGCCTGGACGATGAGTTCGTGTGGCGGCAACCGTTCCCGGGTCCGGGGCTGGCGGTGCGGATCCTCGGCGAGGTGACCGCGTCGCGGCTCAATCTCGTGCGCAAGGCCGACGCGATCGTCGCGCAGGAAGTGAAGAAGGCGGGCTGGTATCGGCGGCTCTGGCAATCGTTCGCGGTGCTGCTGCCGGTGCAGAGCGTCGGTGTGATGGGCGACGCGCGGACCTACGAATACACCGTCGCGATTCGCGCCGTCGAAAGCCGGGACGGCATGACCGCCGACTGGGCGCGCCTGCCGCACGATCTCCTGGCATCGATCTCCTCGCGGATCGTGAACGAGGTGCAGGGGATCAATCGCGTGGTTTTAGATATCAGCTCCAAGCCCCCCTCAACCATCGAGTGGGAATAAATGTCGGCGTTCGTCCACCTTCATCTCCATTCGGAATACTCGCTCCTCGACGGCGCGTGCCGGATTGAAGAACTGCTCGACAAGGCCGTCGAGCTGAAGATGCCGGCCATGGCGATCACGGAACACGGCAACATGTTCTCGTCGGTCGTGTTCCACGATCAGGCGCGCAAGCGCGGCATCAATCCGATCCTCGGCTGCGAGGTCTACGTCGCGCCGGGGGACCGGCGGACGAAGAGCGGCACGCCGGGCGAGACCGCGAACCATCTCGTGCTGCTCGCGGAAACCAACGAGGGATACCACAACCTCATTCGATTGGTGTCGGCGGGCTACACCGAAGGGTTCTATTACAAGCCGCGCATCGACAAGGACCTGCTCGCGCAGCACTCGAAGGGGCTCATCGGCCTGAGCAGCTGCCTCAAAGGGGAAGTCGCCACCGGCATCCGCAGCGAGCAGCAGCAGAAGGCGATCCACGCCGCCGCGACCTACCGCGACATCCTCGGACGCGAGAATTTCTTCCTCGAAATGCAGTATCAAGGCATCGACGAGCAGAGGGTCGTCAACAAGGGCGTCCAGCCGATCGCGAAGGAGCTCGGGCTCGATCTCGTCATCACCAACGACGTCCATTACCTGAAGGACACCGACTTCAAGCCGCACGACGTCCTGCTGTGCATCGGCACCGGCAAGGCGGTGAACGACGCCGACCGTCTGCGGTATCACGGCGATCAGTTCTTCCTGAAGACCGCCGAGCAGATGGCGCAGGTGTTCCCCGATCACGTCGATGCGCTCGCGCGCACGGTGCGGATCGCGGAGCGCTGCAACGTCGACCTGTCGTTCAAGGAGAACTACCTTCCGAACTTCGACGTGCCCGCCGGCTTCACGCTCGACGACTACTTCGAGCACATCGTCCGCCAGGGATTCGAGATGCGGCTGCCGCGGCTGCAGGAGCTGGCGGCAAAGGGGATCCTGAAGCACACGATCGACGAGTACGAGCGGCGGCTCACGTACGAGATCGAGATGATCAAGAAGATGAAGTACCCGGGATACTTCTGTATCGTCTGGGACTTCATCCGCTACGCGCGCGAACAGAACATCCCGGTTGGTCCGGGCCGTGGATCGGCGGCGGGCAGCCTCGTCGCTTACTGCCTGCGGATTACCGACGTCGATCCGATCGAGTACGACCTCATCTTCGAGCGCTTCCTGAATCCCGAGCGCGTGTCGCTGCCCGACATCGACATCGACTTCTGCGAGCGCCGCCGCGGCGAGGTCATCGAGTACGTGACGCGGAAGTACGGGCGTGAGAACGTCGCGCAGATCATCACGTTCGGGACGATGAAGGCGCGTGCGGTGGTGCGCGACGTCGCGCGCGTGATGGACATCCCGTATGCGGACGCGGACCGCGTCGCCAAGGCGGTGCCCCCTGCGCTCGACATGACGCTGGCCAAGGCGCTCGACGAAAGCCCGTCGCTGAAGGAGATGCAGCAGAAGGACGAGCGCGTCAGAGAGCTGCTGGCGGTCGCGCAGCGCCTCGAAGGCATGACCCGCCATGCGTCGGTCCATGCCGCCGGCGTCGTCATCGCGCCGCGTCCGCTGACCGAGTTCGTTCCGCTCTACAAGTCGCAGAAGGACGAAATCGTCACGCAATGGGCGATGAAGGAGGTCGAGCGCGTCGGCCTCCTGAAGATGGACTTCCTCGGCCTCAGCACGCTGACGCTGATTCGCGATTGCCTCGACGAGATCAAGCGCACCGAGGGGATCGACCTCGACATCGACGCGATTCCGCTCGACGACGAGAAGACCTACAAGCTGTTCTCGGACGGCCAGACCTACGGCGTGTTCCAGTTCGAAAGCTCCGGCATGCGCGAGCTGCTGCGCAAGGCGAAGCCCGAGCGCCTCGACGACCTGATCGCGCTGAACGCGCTCTATCGTCCCGGCCCGCTGAAGTCGGGGATGGTCGACGACTTCATCTCGCGCAAGCAGGGCAAGACCGAGGTCAAGTACGAGCTGGCGCTGCTCGCGCCGATCCTGCAGGACACCTACGGCGTCATCGCCTACCAGGAACAGGTCATGCGCATTGCCGCGGTCCTGGCCGGGTTCTCGATGGGGCAGTCGGACGTGCTTCGCAAGGCCATGGGGAAGAAGGATCCCAAGGTCATGGCGAAGCAGCGCGAAGCCTTCATGGAGGGCGCGCTCAAGAAGGGAATCAACGAGAAGAAGGCCAAGAAGATCTTCGATCTGATGGAGTTCTTCGCCGGGTACGGCTTCAACAAGTCGCACTCGACGACCTACGCGTGGGTGGCGTATCAGACGGCCTTTCTGAAGGCGAACTACCCGTGGCACTTCATGGCCGCGCTGCTGACGATTGAAGCGGCCAACACCGAGAAGCTGGCGATGTATCTCGGTGAATGCCGTGAGCTCGGGATCCCGATCCTGGCGCCGGACATCAACTCCAGCCAGCTCGCGTTCACCGTCGAGCAGGCCGGCGTGCGCTTCGGTCTCGGCGCGGTGAAGAACGTCGGCGAAGGGGCGATCCTCTCGATGCTCGACGTTCGGAAGGAATTCGGACGGATCGATTCGCTCTACACGCTCTGCGAGCACGCCGACCTTCGGCTCGTCAACAAACGCGTGCTCGAGAGCCTCGTGAAGGCGGGCGCGTTCGACTCGCTGGTCGCGGATGGATCGATGGCGTCGAAGCGGGCACGGCTCTTTGCCGCCATCGACAAGGTGATCGAGAACGGCGGCCGCCACCAGCGCGATCGCGACCAGGGACAGAACCAGCTGTTCGGCGGCATGGACGACGAGGGCTCGTCGACCGTGTGGCCGTTGCCCGACGTGCCGGCGTGGTCGGAAGCGCAGCAGCTGGCGTTCGAGAAGGAGTCGCTCGGCCTCTATATGAGCGGCCATCCACTCGAGCGCTTCGCCGACGAGTTGAAGACCTTTGGCGCGCAGCGCATCGGCGATCTCACCGGATCCCTCGCCGACGTCTGGGTCGGCGGCATCGTCAGCGGCCTCCGCCCCTTGAAGACGAAGAAGGGCGACCGGATGTGCGTCTTCATGCTGGACGACATCGCGGGCAGCATCGAGGTCGTCGTCTTTCCCGAGACGTTCAGCAAGCATGGATCGCTCGTCGCCGCGGACGCGATGGTGCTCGTCCGCGGCAAGTTCGAAAAAGACGACGAGTCGGCGCGGTTGGTTGCGACCGAACTGCAGCCGATTTCGATGTTGAAAGAGCGGACGACCAGGGAGGTCGTCATTCATCTGCCAGGGTCCGCGCGGAATACACTCGAGGCGCTGGCGGAGCTGCTATCGCGCCACCGCGGCGATCGGCGCGTCTATCTCGAACTCGATGTGAAGAGTCAGAACGGCCCGCTGCGCGTGCGATCCGAAGCGGCGCTCCGCGTCAGACCCTCGGAGCGGCTCGTGAACGAAGTGGAGCAGTTGTGCGGCAGCGGATCGGTCGTACTGCGATGACAGCTGTCTGCCGGCTCTCTAAAGACCCGGCCTACGTACAGCGATGACAGGTGTAGGCCGGGTCTTTAGACCCGGCGGCGTCAATCATGCCTGAACTTCTCGAGTTTGAAGAGCCTGTCGGCGTCCTGCTGAAAGAGATTGAAGCGCTCAGCATGCTGCCGAAGACGCCGGAGCGCGAGCGATCGATCGCCTCGCTGCGGCGGCGCGCCGACGAGATCCGCGCCGAGCTCTATACGACGCTCACGCCGTGGCAGCGCGTCCTCGTCGCGCGTCACCCCAGCCGGCCGAACACGCTCGACTACGTCGAACGGCTGTTCACGAATTTCGACGAGCTGCACGGCGATCGCCGCTTCGCCGACGACCACGCGATCATCGCCGGGCTGGCCGAGTACAAAGGAGAGCCGATCGCGGTGCTCGGGCATCAGAAAGGCCGGGACACGAAGCAGAAGATCTTCCGCAACTTCGGCTACGCGCGGCCGGAAGGCTATCGCAAGGCGCTGCGGGTGCTGCAGTTCGCCGAGAAGTTCTCCCGCCCGGTCATCGTTTTCATCGACACGCCGGCGGCGTATCCCGGCATGGAGTCGGAGGAGCGGGGGGTCGCGGAAGCGATTGCGGTCAACCTGCGCGAGATGATGATGATCGAGGTGCCGATCGTCGTGATCGTGTGCGGCGAAGGCGGAAGCGGCGGCGCGCTCGGCATCGCGATCGGCGATCGCGTGCTGATGCAGGAGTTCTCGGTCTACAGCGTCATCCCGCCGGAAGGCTGCGCGGCGATCCTGTGGCGCGATGCGAACCGCAAGGTCGAAGCCGCCGAGGCGCTCAAGATCACCGCGCCCGACATGCTGGCGCTCGGCCTCGTCGACGCGATCATCCCCGAACCGCTCGGCGGCGCGCACAACGACATCGACCGCGCGTCGGCGCTCGTCGATCAGGCGCTCTCGCAGGCGGTCGCGGAAGTCGCCGCGCTCACCGTGCCGGAGCGTCTCGACTTGCGCTACGCCAAGTTCCGCCGCATGGGTGAGGAGGGCATCGCCTTCATCGATACGAATAGCGGACCGGCGCAGTCGGACGCGTCTCATCCGAAGCCCGGACCTGCGGGATCATGAGGACCACGAGGGCGGTATGCGTCGCCTCACGGACTCCATTCTCATCGCATAACGGAGGCGCGCACAGCGCGCCCGCGAGGGAGCGGCGCGGGGCCTGGGCCCCCGCGAGCGACCGAGCCGGGGTCCGGGGCGGAGCCCCGGCCGGACGATGAAGACATTACTCTGGCAGCACCTGCCCTGTAACGACGAGCAGGCGCGGCAACTTGCCGCGGCGCTCGACCTGCATCCCACGGTGGCGCGGCTGCTGTGCATGCGGGGGCTCGGCGATCCGGAGGTCGCGCACCGCTTCCTCCAGCCGTCGCTCGATCACCTCCACGATCCCTTTCGGCTGGCCGATCTCACGAAGGCGGTCGAGCGCATCGAGCGGGCGATTGCGCAGAAGGAGCGCATCGCGATCCACGGCGACTATGACGTCGACGGCATCACGTCGACGGTGATCCTCCGCCGCGCGCTCGAGATGCTCGGCGCGGAAGTCGTCCACTTCATTCCCGAGCGTCTGCGCGACGGTTACGGGCTGCAAAGCGCCGCGATCGAACGGCTGCACGCCGAAGGCGTTCACCTGATCGTCTCGGTCGACTGCGGGATCCGCGGCACGGAAGCCGCGGGGCGCGCGCGCGAGCTGGGGGTCGATCTGATCATCACCGACCATCACGAGCCGGACGGCACGCTGCCGACCGCGCTGGCGGTGATCAACCCGAAGCGAACCGACTGCTCGTATCCCGACAAGAACCTCGCGGGCGTCGGCGTCGCACTGAAACTCGTGCAGGCGCTCTGTCAGCGCGCGGACAAGGCGAAATGGCTGCCGGCGTTCGTCAAGGTCGCCGCCATCGGCACGCTGGCCGACGTCGTGCCGCTCGTCGGCGAGAACCGCGTGATCGCCAAGCTGGGCCTCGGATCGTTGAGCCGCGGCCGGCACACGGTCGGCTTGCGCGCGCTGCTCGAGTGCGCCGGCCTGTCGGGCAAGACGATCGACAGCTACCAGGTGTCGTTCATGCTCGCGCCGCGCGTCAACGCGGCGGGACGCATGAGCACGCCCGACATTGCGACCCGCCTGCTGCTCGCAACCGACGAAACCGCACTCGAGGATGCCCGCGCGCTGGCGCAGCAGCTCAACGAAGAGAATCTCCGCCGCCAGCAGGAAGAAGCGGACCTCGTCGCGCAGGCGAAGAAGGCCATCGAAACTGATCCCGCGATCGGCGCGCACAACGTGCTGGTCGTCGGCGGCGACGGCTGGCATCGCGGCGTCATCGGGATTGCCGCGTCCAAACTCGTCGACACCTACCACAAGCCCGCGATCGTCCTGTCGATCGACGGCGACGTCGCGCACGGATCCTGCCGCAGCATTCCCGACTTCGACATGCTTGCGGCGCTCGAAACGTGCGCCGATGTATTCCTGCGCTTCGGCGGCCACAAACAGGCCGCCGGCCTGACGATGGAAGCGGCGCGCGTGCCGGAGTTCCGGGCGCGGATCAATGCCTACGCCGACGAAATCCTCGAGCCCGACCAGCTGCGCCCGCGGCTGCGCATCGACGGCGCCTTGAACCTGCGTCACATCACGCCCGCGTTCGTCGACGGCCTCAACGCGGTCGCGCCCTTCGGCTGCGGTAATCCTCGTCCGGTGTTTCACGCGATGCCGGTGGAAATCGTCGACGGGCCGCGGCCGCTGAAGGAGCGGCATCTCAAGATGACCTTCCGGCAGGACGGCCGCAGCTTCCGCGCGATTGCCTGGCGCGCCGCCGAGCGCGCCGCGTTCCTCACCGAGAACCGGGCCGGCGTGAACCTCGCCTTTTCACTCGAGCAGAACGAGTTCCAGGGGGAGACCTATCTCGAGCTCTCCGTCGCCGATGTGAAGAGTCTCAGCGACGTAGAATAGAGAAAGACGGAAGACGGAAGACAGAAGGCGGAAGTACTTCCTTCCTCCGTCTTCCGCCTTCCGTCTTTACGTATTCGACGATGTGGCAGCGCAAACTTCGGCTGGCGATAGCTGTGTTCGTCGTGGCGTTCGCGGCCTTCGTCGCCGTGTCGCTGCGCCGCGGCCATCATCAGCGCGCGACCGCGGCGGTGGAGCGAACCGACCCCAAGGCAACGGTCGAGAACCGCGGCAGCGGCGTCTACGATCAGTTCGAAGCCGGCAAGAAAACCTTCTCGCTGAAGTTCGGCAGGAGTCTCACCTACGCGGACGGCCGCACCAAGCTCTCCGACGGCGTATGGATCGAGCTGCCCGACAAGTCAGGGCGGCGCGTGATCATCACGGCGCGCGAAGCGATGCTCATGAAGCCCCCGGACAAGGGCCTCGCCGAGGCGGACGTCGAAGGTGACGTCAAGCTCGAGACGAGCGACGGTATCGTCGTCACGTCGGACCGCGCGTCGTACAACGATCAGGACGGCATCGCGCGTGTCCCTGGGCCGGTGAAGTTCTCGAAAGGACGGATGAAGGGCAGCGGCGTCGGCGCAACCTACGATCGCACCCGCGAAGTGCTCTGGATCCTCGATCGAGCCGTCATCGACGTGGCCGCGGATCCGAAGGGTGGAGGCGGCGCCATGCACGTGACCGCGAAGGCCGCGGGCCTTGCGCGCCAGGAACACTACATGAAGTTCCTCGGCGCACCGCGGTTCGAGGGCGAAGGGCGCGTGATGAACGCCGACGAAGCCACCGCCTACCTAACCTCGGACGACGAGCGCGTCACGAAGATGGAGCTGCGGGGGAATTCGCACATCACCGGAACCGGCACCGGCCCGCAGTCGATGCAGGCGCGCGACATCGATCTCGTCTATGGCGAGGATGGCCGCACGCTCCAGGCGACGCGGCTGATCGAAGGCGCGAGCGTGCAGCTGCCGGGCACGACCGCCGCCAGCGGACGCCGCGTCAGCGGCAAGACGATGGACATCGCGCTCGCGCCCGACGGACAGACGGTCACGAGCCTCACGTCGAACGAGGGCGTTGAGGTCGTGCTGCCGGGTGAGGGCGACATGCCGTCGCGGCGCATTCGTTCCGCGACGCTCGTCGCGACCGGCGCGGCCGGCACCGGTCTCCAGAACTTCGGCTTCAACGGCAACGTCGAGTTCCGCGAATCACGCCCGGCACGCGCCAACCTCGCCGCGATCGACCGAACCGCCCGATCGCTCCGCCTCGACGTCCAGACGAAGCCCGGTTTCGGCGACATCGAGCGCGCCGAGTTCCACGGCAACGTGCACTTCACGAACGGCGAGACCACCGCCGACGCGCCGCTCGCGATCTACTCCGTGAAAGACGACCGCCTCGATCTCTCGCCGTCGGCGACCGGCGATCCCGGAACTGGCCCACACGTCAGCGATGGACGCATCAACGTCGACGCCCGGACGATTCAAATGGGTCTGACCAACCAGAAGCTGTTCGCGGAGACGAAGGTTCGCAGCCTGATGCAGAACCAGAACCGCGGCGAGCCGGCCAATGGCGCGCCGCCGCAAGGTCGATCGGCGCGCGGCGCCCCACCG
>JBKPRU010000031.1:0-19704 GCA_046734675.1 Acidobacteriota bacterium | reverse complement strand
GCAGAATTTCGTGCGGGCCCATCCGCGTGCCACCCACGTAGGAGGTGGTGCGGTCGACCGGGATCGGAAGAACGACGATGCGTGAATCGTTGAACGAGCAGGGATGCGGCACGGCGCCGCCGAAAGTCAGCGGGCTGCCATGATCGTACTGAAACGGGAACTCCATTACGTGCGTGCCTCGAAGCGCGCCTCGGGAAACGGACGGCCGTCGACCGCCATGACAGGGCCGGATAGATCGAAGCGCAGCGGCTTCCGGCCGGCGAGGGCCGCGCGTGCGCTGCTTGCCAGCGCGCTGACGAGCAGGGGTACCGCGACGGTTGCGTCCGCGTGCACGGTCACCTGTTCCGCGTCGGTCGCGAGCTTGCCCCAGCTCTGCGCCTCTTCGAGGCTCGAGCCGGACGCTCCGCCGAAGTGCGGCACGTCGGTGACGATCTGCACGGCGTAGCGATGGCCACCGACGCGGTCGTCGTAGAACTCCGCCTGCACACTCGCCTGGTTGATGAAATTCTTGGGGGTGCCGCCGCCGAACACGATTGACGCGGTTCGCGGGCGGCGGATGACGAGATTCGCGGACTCGATGATGTCGCCGACGACGTCGATGTGGCCGGCGCGCAGGTCGCGGTGGCGTGCCTGCGACACGCCCATGCCGATCGACGAGTCGGCGATCGCCGGGCAGAAGATCGGCACGCCGGCGCGGTACGCGGCCGTCAGGATGCCGTCCTGCCGCGTCTCCTTCCAGAGGTACTCGCCGAGACGGTAGAGCAGCTCTCGCGTCGTGTAGGGACGCCGCTCGAGCGTGAGCACGAACGCCGCGATCCACTCGTCGTTCTCGACGAACTCGTCCTCCTTCGCATAGGTGTCGTAGACGCGATCGATGTGTTCCGCCTGCAGCGCCGCGTCGTCTTCGCGCGGCGATCCAATGTAGTGGCGGCGGCCGCGCGTCTCGTGCAGGTCGTGGTAGAGATTTGCGCCGGTGGAGACGAGACAGTCGATGTAGCGATGCTCGATGAGGTGCGCGACAATCAACCGCAACCCGCCGGCGCTGAGCGCGCCCGCCAGCCCGAGGAAGATCGTGCAGTCATCGCCGAGCATCTTCTCCCAGATGCGCCGCGCGGTCGCGAGATTGCGCCCCTGGAACGAAATGCGCTCCATCCGCGCCAGCACGTCGTCGGCGGCCGCGCCCGCTTCGACGGTGAAGGGTTCGACTGGCGCGCGAAGAAAACGCGACTTCGTTTTCATTCGCCGCTATTCTGCCATGAGTCGGTTGTCGGTTGCCGGTTGACGGCAGTGACTCGTCGCAGCGTCATCGTTGCGTCCGACAAGCGACAACCGAGCACCCGCAACCGTTCAGAATGCGCGTCCGATGCGCGCGAAGAAGGCGGCCTGCGACAGGTCGCGCTGCGGATCGCGCGTCCACGCCGCGCCGCTCGTCAGCGTGATCGGCAGGCCGTAGCCGACGACGAGATCGAGCGAGAGCTCGCCGCCGACGGAGGTGACGAGATCGCGCGCGTTGAACGCGCCACTCCAGGCCTTGCCGATGTCGGTGAATGCAGCGGCGTGGATCGTGCGGAAGAAGATCGGCCAGTTGCCGATCCCCCGCTGCGGACGCGCGAGCGGGATCCGGAGATCGAGGTTGGCCACGGCAGCGCGCAGACCGACGACATCCTCGGACGCGACGCCGCGGAGCAACCCGATCGTGTCGCGACCGAAATCAAACGCCGCGACCGCCGGTCCGCTGCCGCTCGCGGAGAACCGGCGGCTGACCCGCGCGTCGCCCGACGAGCCCGCGAACGCCACGCGCCCGGCAAGCATCGCGTGCGCCCGCGTGAGCCGGTGATATCCACGAAGGTCCACGATCGTCGCGCTCGCGTCCGCATCGGACCCCAACGCCTCACGCGTCGCTTCCACCGCCGTCTCGAGCTGGAACCCTTCCTCCGCGCCAAGCGAGAAGCCGAACGCCCGGCGGCTGTCGTGCATCCACCCCGCACGAAGCGATCGCCGCCGCGCGGCCGCGGGAAGCGTGCACGGCTCGTCGCATTCGAAGCTGTCGGTGTCCGCCGCAAATGCGCCGAACAACGTTTCCACCCAGCGAATGCGACGGAAGGGCAGCAGCGCGCCGGTCGTCAGCTCTCGCGACCGGACGGCGCCGCCGCGAAGCGGATCCGTATCGTCGCTGTAGCTGGCGAAGAGCGTCGGCGCCCATCGGTCGTACGCATACGCGACGTTCCAGTCCGGCCGCACGCGGTTCGACGTCCACGCCGCCTCGACGCCATATGCATGGCGGCCAAGCGCGTCGGACATCGCCGTCGCCGCGCCGACGAGCCACTCGTCCGCGTCCGATTCGACGACGGGAGACCAGTAGCTGGGAAGGAGAGAGGGCCAGGGGTTATACGCGGACAATTCCGAGGCCTTGGTCGCTGGTCCCAAGTCCTGAGTCGCGGGTCCCGAGTCCCTGGTTGCGAGTCCTGAATCCGGAATTCCGAGTCGCGCGCCTCCGTTGAAGTCGGCGACGGCTGCGACTGCTGCGCGATCGAATGGGACGGAGAAGAGATCGTACCCGTCGGGCGTGTAGCCGACGTAAACGAGCGACGCTCCGTCAGGCGAGAGCTCGGGGAACTCCGCACCGCCGGCGGTCTCCGTGACGCGGGACACCGCGCCGGTGGCAACGTCCGCAAGGTAGATGTCGAACGGCGCGTCGCCCACGTCTGCTGAGAACAGGATGAATGCGCCGTCGCGGCTCCATGAGGGCGTGACGAGGCGTGCGTCGCGGCGGCTCACGAGCGTGCGTGTCTCGCCCGTGGCCGCGTCGAGGAGCACCAGCTCGAATCCGCGCCCGCGCACGCGGCGCTCGGCGACCAGCTGACGGCCGTCCGGCGACCATCGCGGGTGCGAGTAATCGGCATCATCGCCACCACTCAGCACGCGCGGTGCGGCGACGGCAGACGGATCGAAATTCATGATGGCGATCGCGCGTCCGCCGACGGTTTGAACCGTGCAGGCGATGCGGCGTCCGTCGGGTGACAGATCCGGATCGCCGGCGCGCGCCTCGCGGGTCAGGCGCCGAAGGCGCCCGGTCGAGAGCTGCACCGCATAGAGGTCGGAAAAGAGCGCGACATTGCGCGTGCGCTCGAGGCGATCGTAGACGACCCAGTCGTCGCCGATTGCGGTGCTGTTGCCGAGGAAGCGCCAGGCGACGCGCTCGGGCGTACGGCCCGGCGCCACGCGCATCAGCGCGGGAAAACCGTGCGCATTGGCGGTCGCGTAATAGATGGTGCCGTTAGGGGCAATCCGTGGTGCGTTGACGGTGTAGCCGTGCGCGGTCAGGCGCGTCGCCCGCGCGTCGGTCGGGTAGGTGCGTGCCGCCGACTCGCGCGTCCGGCGAAAGTCCTTCCACAGCGTGCCGACCGATTCGCCAAATACATGTCGAAACGCGCCGGTGCCGAAGAAGGGCACACGGCCGGCCGTCGCATCGGCGAGCTCGTCGATCTTCTCCGCGCCGAATCGATCGGCGAGGTAGTCGTGAAAGTAGCCGCCGTAGGCGTACTGCGCGTTCCCCGACGGCCAGCGATCGAGGCCGCCAGCGGCGGCATCCATCGATAGAAACTGCTGACGACTCGCGGCGACGTCGACAATCGCGCGGAAATCGCCTGCGGAAAGCCGTCCTTCCCCCGTCATGCGGCTTTCCTCGAACGTCGCCAGACCTTCGATCTGCCATTTCGGGAGGAATGCGTTGGGAAAGACGACCGGCACCCGGCCGAACACGGAGCGCAGACCGTTGAACAAGCCGCGCGAACGATCGAGATGAAGGATGTGGGTGTATTCGTGCGTGAAGACCAGCTCGAGCCAATCGGTCGTGTTGCCGATCAAGGATTCGCCCGCCGGCGGCACCGCGCTGATTTCGATGAGGTCGTAAGGAACGGGCGTCGCAAAGCCGTTCGACAGATCCGTCTGATCGACGAGGATCACGCGCACGCGTCCGCGCGGAACGCCGAACAGCGGCTCGAGCCTCGCACGGACGCGTTCGGCAATCTCGCCGAGGCGCCGCGCCATCGCCGCCTCGCCCTGATGCGCGTAGATGTCGAAGTGCGGGGTGCTGACCGTGCGAAATCGCAGGCGCCAGTCGTAGCGCGTATTTGCGGCGGCCGGCGCGGCGAAGGCGAGCAGCAGCGCCAGCAATGCTGCGATCGGTTGACGCGCCACACACACCGACGGCCGACGGCTCGTCACGAAGCTCACAAAGGCCACGAAGAAACACTCATTGCCGTCGGCCGTGATCAGTGTCAGTCGCCGGCTTGATCCTTCAGCTCCGCCAGCAACGTCAGCGCCTGGAGCGGCGTGAGCTGATTGACGTCGAGGTCGCGCAGGCGCCGGCGGATCGGATCGTCGTCTGGGGTGGCGTGGAAGAGGCCGAGCTGCTGCTGCGTGTCGCGGGGAGCGCCGCTCAGCGACGGCCGGCCGCCGCGCGACAGCTCGTCGTGCTCGAGGCCCGCCAGAATCTCGCGCGCGCGCGCGACCACGGCCGGCGGGAGACCTGCGAGCCGTGCGACCTGGATGCCATAGCTGCGATCCGCGCGCCCCGGCACCACCTTGCGGAGCAGCACCAGGTCGTCTTTCCACTCGCGGACCACGACGTGAAAGTTGGCGACCGAGGAAAGCGCGTCGGCGAGATCCGTCAGCTCGTGGTAGTGGGTCGCGAAAATCGTCTTGGGCCGCGCCTTGGGGTTCGACGCGAGATGTTCGGCGACCGCCCACGCCAGGCTCAGGCCGTCGAAGGTCGCCGTGCCGCGGCCAATTTCGTCGAGGATGACGAGGCTGCGCGAGGTGGCCATGTGGAGGATGTTCGCGGTCTCCTGCATCTCCACCATGAACGTCGATTGTCCGCGCGCGATGTTGTCGGACGCGCCGACGCGCGCGAACAACCGATCGACGATCGGCAGCTTGGCGGTGCGCGCGGGAACGAACGAGCCGGCCTGCGCCATCAGACAGAGGAGCGCGCACTGCCGCAGGTACGTCGACTTACCGCCCATGTTCGGGCCAGTGAGGATGATGACCTGATGATCGGTGCCGTCGAGCGTGACGTCGTTCGGCACGAACGCGTCGGGCACGTGCCGTTCGACGACGGGGTGCCGCGCGTCGGTCGCGATCAGCTCGTCGCCGCCGTGCATCAACGGCTTCGTGTAGTTCTGGACAGCGGAGGTCTCGGCGAGCGACGCCAGCACGTCGAGTGCCGCCAGGCCGCGGGCCGTGTCCTGGATGCGCGGCGCCTCCGCCGCAACCCGGGCGCGGAGCGCCTCGAAGATCTCCACCTCGCGCTCGACGATGCGCTCGTCTGCCCCGAGGACCTTTTCTTCGTACTCCTTCAATCCCGGCGTGATGAATCGCTCGCCGCCGGCGATCGTCTGCTTGCGGTGGTAGTCGTTCGGCACGCTGGCGAGGTTCGACTTCGACACCTCGATGTAGTAGCCGAACACGCGGTTGTAGCGGATCTTCAGCGACGAGATGCCGGTGCGCGTGCGTTCGGCATCTTCCATCTCCGCGATCCGCTGCTTGCCTGACCGGCTGATGCCTCGCAGATCGTCGAGCTCGGGATCGATGCCGTCGCGGACGACCCCGCCGTCGCGCGCGACCAGCGGCGGCTCGTCGAGGAGCGTGCGATCGAGCTCGTCGCGAACGTCCGCCAGATCGTCGAGCTCGGCGACCAGGCTCTTGACCAGCGGCGACTGGAACTCCTCGAGCACCATCCGCACGCGCGGCACCGCGGCAATCGACTGGCGCAGCGACACGAGGTCGCGCGGGCCGGCGGTGCCGAGCGCCGCGCGCGCGACGAGCCGTTCGATGTCGTGCACCGTCTTGAACGTCTCGCGCAGCTTCACGCGTGCCGTGCTGCGGAACGCAAAGTCTTCGACCGCGTCGAGCCGATCCTGGATCCGCTCGATGACAATCAGCGGACGGAGCAGCCACGCCCGCAGCAGCCGCCCGCCCATCGGCGTGATCGTCCGGTCGATCTCGTGCAGCAGCGATCCGGCGCGTCCTCCCTCGCTCGACTCGATCACCTCGAGGTTCCGCAGCGTCGTCGGATCGATGAGCATCCCGTCGGCGCCGGTGCGGAACGAGAGGTCGCGCACGTGCGCGAGATCGGCCTTCTGCGTGTCGCGCAGGTATTGCACGAGCGCGCCGGCGGCGCAGACGGCGGCATGCCGCGTCTCGAGGCCGAAGCCTTGCAGCGTCTGCGCGCGCATCTGCGCGAGCACCGTGCCCCGCGCCGACTCGTACTCGAACGTCCACGGCTCTGCGGTCGTGATGCGCGCATCGATGCGCGCCGCGGTCAGGACCTCGCCGGCAACGTCGAACCCCACGGGCGCGACGATCTCGCGCGGACGCAAGACGGCGAGCTCGTCGGCGAGCGCTTCGCGGCTATCGTGACCGAGATATTCGGCGACGGTGAATTCGCCCGTCGACAGATCGAGGAGGGCAGCACCGAATCCCGGGGCGGGGTGCGCCGGTGCCAGCGCCATGAGAAACGCGGGCTCGCGCGCCTCCAGATACCCCGCGTCCGTGAGCGTGCCGGGCGAGACCACTCGCACGACTTCGCGCCGGACGAGGCCCTTGGCTTTTTTCGGGTCTTCGACCTGCTCGCAGACGGCGACGCGGAATCCTTTGCGCACGAGGCGCGCGATGTAGCCGTCGGCGGCGTGGAACGGCACGCCGCACATCGGGATCGCGCCGCCCGCCGCGTCCTTCGATCGCGAAGTGAGCGTCAGCTCGAGGGCGCGCGCCGCGGTCAGCGCATCCTCATAGAACATCTCGTAGAAGTCGCCCATCCGGAAAAACACGATCGCGTCACGGTACTGCCGCTTGGCTTCGAAGTACTGACGCATGGCCGGCGTCGCGCCGACCGGCGGCCCGGGAGTCACAGACGGGGACGACATGCGGGGTGGGTGCACGCGAGTATAACATTCGACCGACGATGCGAATTTTCGCGCTCGACACCTCGTCGGCGGTCGGCAGCGCCGCCGTCGCCGAGAACGGCCGCGTCCTGCTCGAACGCGGCGGCGATCCCTCGCGCACGCATGGCGAGCGGCTACCGGCGGAGCTGATGACGCTGCTCGATGACGCGCGCGTCACGCTCGCGTCGATCGATCGGTTCGCCGTCGCGATCGGCCCCGGCTCGTTCACCGGACTGCGCGTCGGCATCGCGACGATCCAGGGGCTCGCGTTCGCCGCACAGAAACTCGTCGTGCCGGTGTCGACCTTCGACGCGCTGGCGTGGCGCGTCCGCACCAGCGGGCCGGCGATTGCCGCATGGGTCGACGCGCACCGCGGCGAAGTCTACGCAACGCTCTTCGCCCGCGACGGCGTCGCCGTGCTGCAGCCTCCGTCGTCGCTCCCGCCCGATACCACGATCGAGGCGTGGAGGCCGGCGCTCGACGCATGTCCTCAAGTGCGCTTCACCGGTGATGGCGCGGTGCGATATGCGCCAGTGATCCGCGCCGCGCTGGGCGAGCGCGCGATCATCGACGCCGAGGCGCCGCTCCTCGCGGGGGCCATGGCAGAAATCGCCGCGGCGCCCGCGTCGCGGGCCGTGCACCCGCACGCGATCGTGCCGCTCTACGTGCGGCGTCCCGACGCCGAGCTGGCGCGCGACCGCAAGCGCGCCGTCGAGATACCGCGGGAGTGACGTGCGCATCGAACGCGTGACCGACGAGCGCGACCTCGACGCGATCGTCGCACTGGAGGCCGAGTCGTTCACGAACCCGTGGTCGCGTGAAACGCTCCAATGGGAGCTGCACAACTCCGACGTCACCTTCGTCTACGTGCTGCGCGGTGACGACGGCCAAATCATGGCGTTCTGCGTCTGTTGGATCGTGTTCGAAGAACTGCACATCAACACGCTGGCCGTGGCGCCGGCCGAGCGTCGCCGAGGCCATGCCACGCGCCTGCTCCGGCACGTCATGGCTGAGGCGGCGTCACGGCGTGCCATCCGTGCCACGCTCGAAGTGCGGGCGTCGAACGCCGCAGCGCTGGCGTTGTACGAGCGGCTCGGATTCCGCGTCGCGGCAACCCGGCCCCGCTACTACAGCCAGCCGGAGGAGGACGCCCTCATTTTGTGGCGCGACGGCTTGAATCTGTAGTACCGTATTTTCATGAATGTTGAGTAGGGTCCTTCCAGCAAGGAGGCGGCAATGCCGATAGACTTCGAAGAGCTGAAGCAGAGGCTGCTGCAAAGCGACGATCAGTTCCGCCAGCTCGCAACGCAGCATCACGATCTCGATGAGAAGATCCACAACCTCGCGACCCGCCCGTATCTATCCCAACCTGAACAGCTCGAAGAAGTTACCCTCAAGAAAAAGAAACTACATCTGAAGGACCAGATGGAAAATATTCTGCGCCATCACCGCCACGAGCCGACGCACGCGCGAGGCTGACGGGGCGGCCGGCCGCCGGTTCCAGAGGGCCGGGAGACTGCCTCCCGGCCCCTTTTGTTTGCGCCACGTCGTCGCCGATTCATGCACATCGATAAGGCAGGGGTCCCGTTCATCGCGGCCGCGCTCGTGCCCGCCACGGCGCTCGCCGCCACCAGGCGTTACGGGTGGGCCGCCGCCTTCGCCGCCCTCGGCGGCTTCTTCTGTTTCTTCTTCCGCGATCCCGAGCGCGAGGTGCCGACCGCGCCTGATCTCGTCGTGTCTCCGGCCGACGGCAAGGTCATGATTGCCGGCCCGACGGATCATCGCTGGGCGCCGCCCGGCGAGTGGCAGCAGATCACGATTTTTCTGTCGCCGATGGACGTGCACATCAATCGCACGCCGGTCGAAGGACGGATCACGAAGATCGAGTACCGCCCGGGCTCGTTCCTCCCCGCGTACAAACACGAAGCGAGCCTGAACGAGCTGAACGAGCTCTGGATCGAGAGTCGGGGACGGCAGGTCGTCGTCCGTCAAATCGTCGGCGCGCTCGCGCGGCGGATTGTCTGCCGCGTGTCCGAAGGGCAGCGCCTCGAACGCGGCGAGCGCATCGGCCTGATGAAATTCGGGTCGCGGATGGACGTCTTCCTTCCGCCGGACGCGGAGCTGCTGGTGCGGGTCGGCCAGCACGTGGTCGCGGGCGAAACGGTGCTCGCGCGCCTGCACGTGCCCGACTGATGCTCGGGCCGCTGCGCCGCCGCCGCGACGATCAGCCGCTGCGATTCAAGCGCGGCGTCTACATCCTCCCGTCGCTGTTCACCGTCGGCAACCTATTCTGCGGCTACGCGTGCGTCGTCTATTCGACGCGCGGCGACTTCGACACCGCCGCGGTGTTGATCGGCGTCGCGATGGTCCTCGACACGCTCGACGGCTTTTTTGCGCGGCTGACGCGATCGTCGTCGGCGTTCGGCGTCGAGCTCGACTCGCTCGCCGACGTCGTGTCGTTCGGGCTCGCGCCGGCGATTCTCGCGTTCACGTGGGGATTGTGGCCGCTGCGACGGCTGGGATGGGCGGCTGGATTCATCTATGTTGCGGCCGCGGCGATGCGCCTCGCGCGCTTCAACATTCAGACGAGCACGGTCACCGACAAGCGCTACTTCGCGGGAATGCCAAGCCCGGCGGCGGCCTCGGTGATCGCGTCGACCGTGTATCTCTATCCGTGGGGACTGCAGGATCCGCGCGCCGCGGCGCCGGCGCTCGCCATGGTGCTCGTGCCGGCGTTCCTGATGGTCAGCACGATCCGCTTCCGCAGCATCAAGGCGATCGACGTCGGATGGCGCCGCTCGTACTTCGCGCTGTTCCTCGCGGCGGTCGTGCTCGCGCTGATCGCCTCGCATCCGCGCGTCGCGCTCGTGGTCCTCTCGTACTCGTACGTGGTCGCGGCTCTGGTCTTACTCGCGTACTCGCGATTACATCGCCGCCCGGTCCCGCCGCCCCCATCGGGTCCCACGCTCTGACGTCCGCTACGCGACCGGCAAGCGAACCGTGACCGTCGTCCCGCGCCCTTTCTCGCTGGCGACCGACACGGTGCCGTTGTTGATCTCGATGTTCCTGCGCGCGATCGGAAGCCCGAGGCCGGTGCCGGTCGTCTTCGTCGAGAAATAGGGCTCGAAGACACGCTCCAGCGCCTCGCGGTCCATCCCGACGCCCGTGTCCTCGACGCGAATCGTCACGAACCCATCATCTACGCCGGACGTCACCAGCAGCCGGCCGCTGCCGGGCATCGCGTGCAGCGCGTTTTCGACGATGTTGGCGAGCGCGCGGCTGACGAGCGTGCGATCGACGAACACCTGCGGAAGCGGCGACGCGACCTGGTTCTGCAGGTCGATGCGCCCTTCGAGTCCGGCGCGATAAGGTTCGACGACGTCGTGTACGAGCTGCACCGGATCGACGGCGGCGGGCCGCGCCGTCGGCGACGAGGCGAAGCTCGAGAACTCCGCGGAGATCTGTCGCAGCAGCCGGACCTGGTTCAGGATTGAATCGACGCAGCCTTCGAGCACCGGTCCGAGCGGCTGCCCGCGATCGGCGTGGACGCGGCGGAGATGCTCGGCCGAGAGCTGGATCGGCGTGAGTGGATTCTTGATCTCGTGCGCGACCTGGCGCGCCATTTCGGCCCACGCCTCGATGCGATGCGTGCGTTCGAGCTGCGAGCGTTGCGCCTTCAGTTCCGCGGCCATCCCGTTGAACGCGTCGATCAGCCGCCGCAGTTCGTCCGACGAGCGGAGGGCGATGCGGGCATCGAAGTCGCCGCGCGCGATGCGACCTGTGGCGCGCGTCAGCTGGCGCACGGGATCGGCGATACGCTCGGCCATCGAGAGGCCGATCGCCGCGCCCAGCAGGATGAAGAAGAGGGCAGCCAGGTGGACGCCGCGATCGAGATCGTCGATCTCGCGTTCGACTTCCTGGAGGCGGAGCGCGAGCGGGACGGTGAGGACTGCATCACGTCCGCTGCTTCGCACCGGCGCCGCCGCGATCATGTAGGGCACCGAACCGATCACGTCCTGGCTGACGTAACTTGGCAGATGATTGAGCATGATCGCGCGGTAGACGTCTTCCGGGGTCCGCGTCGGCAGCAGCCCCGAGGCAAACAGATCGCGTTCGCTCGTCGCGTATAGCTCGGGCCCGTCGAAGATGTTCACGTCCTGATCGATGACCTGGCTGATCCAGACCATCACGTCGTCGGCAAACGGCGCCGCCGTCTCCGTGCCGCGACGCAGCATGGCTTCTGATTCTTCGATCACGCGCTGCGCGACCGCCGCCGTCCGCGCCGCATCCCCCTCGATGCCGTCGACGAGCAGGCCGGCGAAGTAGGCGCGAATGACGAGCGCCAGCGTGAGCACGGGCACGATTGACGCGAGGACGAACGCGAGGAACAGCTTGCGATAGAAGCTCGCGCGTACTTCGCGCAGCAGCGCGCGGCCAGTGGCCGCCCGCATCCGCGCGATTCGGGTGAAGAAGGCGTTGCCGATGAGGATGATCACGTAGCCGACGGCCGCGAGCGTCGTCAGCTCCGCCAGGCGCACCAGATGTTCGAACATGTCGGGCCGGGGATACCCGAGCGCAAAGATCGCCAACCGGTTGTTCGCGAAGTACACGTTGTAGGCGGTGTCCCCCTTGCGCAGCACCGTCCAGAACGGAACTCGTGACCGGTAAGCGCGCGCGAACGTCGCGTCGTCGAGCGGCCACACCGACTTGCTGGTTGTGAAGATCGCGGTCAGGCCCCATCCGTAGACGGTGAAGTCGACATCGCCGGAAGGGGCGCCTTCGATTTCGCTGCGCTGATCCGACGGACGGAACACGTCGAAGTAGGGGGACTGCGAGCTGATGAACGGCAGCGTGCGGTAGTCGAAGACGACGTGGACGACGATCGCGCCGACCCTGCGGCCGTTCTCGCAGATGTTGCGCTCGGCGTGGAGCATGTTGCGCTCCTGCGCGCCGAACTGCTGCGCCTCGCCGAAGACGTCCCACTTGCAGCCGCTGAGTGCCGCCGGCTTCTGCGGCGCGCCGGTGTATTCGGGGAAGTTGAGCGCGAACCGGCTCACCAGTGCGCCCGCCGCGTCGTACAACTCGATGTCGCTGGTCAGCCGCTCGCGTGCGAGCACGCTTCGGCTCCACATGGCGAAGGCGTTATCCGTGCGCGCCATTCCCGTCTCCGCCGGCGTTCCGCCACTCACCAGCTCGGAAAGGGACGGCAGCGCGTCGATCTCCGCGAGCGCCTGGTTCAACCGGTCCTGGAGCGCCTGCGGATGCGCCATCGCCTCGGCGGCATACCGCGTCGCGATCAGGCGGCGCGTCGCGCGTTCGGCGAAGAAATGCACGGATGGATAGATCAGGAGCGCGGGCAGCAGGAACGCCATGAAGAGCGCGAGGATCCGCGACGCCACGGTCGTATGCCGATACCAGACGACCAGGCGCGGCGCGACCAGGGCCGCGACCGCGCACGCGAGCGCCGCGAGCACGATCGCCGCCCCCGCGACCGGCCACTCGCGTCCGGTGCCCAGCGCCGCGACCAGGACGGTCGGACCGACCCACAGCGTCGCCGCGGTCACGTGCCATCCAGAGACGCGGCGGGGCAGGCGCCACCGCGTCAGCGCCGTCAGGCAGCCCACCGCACACGCCCACATCACCGCCGCGTGACACAAGAGGATTCCGCTCAGCACCGCAAGGCGCGGGCCACCCCACGGGTGCAGCGTGAAGTGCCGCAGATCGACTGAGGCCGGATCGACCATCGCGCCCAGCCATCGCTCGAAGGCGACCAGCAGCGCGGCCACGGCGCAGCCGCACAGCAGCTGGGCGCCGACAAACAGCACGCGCTCGTCGTCGGGCCAGCGACGGGCGGTGCGAAGCGCAATACGCAGACGCGCCGCGCCGGGCACCGCGGTTGCGACGATGGCGGCGGCCGCGCCGCCGACGAACAGCAACGTGAGCGGCGCGTTCCACGACGCATGCTGCACGCGCGCGCACGCGATCCAGAGGACGGCCGTCCCCGCCAGCACGACGCCGATCGTCGCCGCGGACAACGCGATCTCCCGCGACGCCGTGCGCGTGGTGGCGCGCCGATCCAGCAGCGGACCGACGAGCAGCAGCAGCGTCACGGCGAGCGTCGCCGCGACCAGCGCGATCACGACGCGGCGGACGCGGTCGCGCGCGGCGGACAAGTCGTCGGGATCGATCGACGCGATCAACAGCGGCGCGCCATCCGGCCGTGGGATGACGAACGTGTGCGGCCCTGCCGGTGCGCCCGAGGTGCCCGCCGGATGGAGCGTCACCGGCGCGAGACGATCCGACAGCACGTACTCGGCGTCCGGACTGATGGGCGAGGTCGCCGACGAATTCGAGAGCACGTGCTCGACGGCTACCGTCCCCAAGCGCGTACGGTCCGGCGTCGACGCCACGATCGGCTCGGTGCAGACCAGCCGCAGGCCGAGCGGCGAAGGGGTCACAAACAGCGCGGCGGGACCGTTCCCGCGCTCACGCGGCAAGGTCGAGGGCCGGCCGGCCCAGGCGAGCGCCACACCGGCCGGGTTGTAGATCGTGAGCGCCAGGGGAGACGCGCTGCCATTGGCCCGCTCGCGCGCTTTCCTGACGACGTCGAAGAGGGCGCGCTCGTCCGCGTCGCCAGTCATCCTGCCGGGCACGGACGCGTTGCTGGCGACGGCGCGCGCGGTCGACTGGATGCGCGCGGCCTGTTCGGCGACGTCGCTGAGGACGCGGGGGCGGACGCGCTCGGCCGCCGCCGCGTCACTCGTGCCGAAGCGCTGAATTTCGAACGCGGTGCCGCCAAGCGCCACCAGCGCGGCGACGGCGACGCCGGCCGCGACGAGGCGGAAAGGACGGACGGTCCGTTCGCGGGTGATGGTCGGTCGTGCGAGGGTCGAAGGGACCACCGATCGCAGGATACACCGATGTTAGAATGATCTCGGCCGGAGTCCGGCGGACGAGATCCATGAGCACCACACCCGGACTGAAGGCCGCACTCAAGCGGGGCGCGCTGCTGGCGGCCGCGAACTGGCCGCTCGTGATCGTGCAGTTCGTCGCGGAATCGAGCCTCAAATTGCTGCTGGCGGTCCCCATCGTCGGCGGCGCCTTCCTGGTCGCGCTGCTCCTCGACACCAGCCTGACCGACCTACTGAGCGGCGACGTTCGCGACATCGTCACCGCGATCATCTCCGCGCTCACCGCCAATCCCGCGGCGCTCATCGCGTTTCTGACGTCCGCGCTGATCGTGCTGGTCGGCGGATCGATGATCACGTTCGTCGTGAAGGGGGGAACAGTCGCCGTTCTCGCGCAGGCAGAGCGGATCGCCGGCCCCATCGAGCGGCCGCCGCTGCGCCTCGATCCGGTGCGGCGCGCCGCCGTGGTGGGCATCGACCGTTTCCTCGACGGGTGTGCGCGGTTGTCGCGTCGCTACATCCGTATCGGTCTCGGGCTCCTCATCATCTATGCCCTGACCGCGGGCGCCTATCTGCTGTTCGTGCTCGGCGGTTACGAGCTCGCGTCGAGCCCCGCGCTGATGCTGGGATGGACCGCGCTCGCCGCGCTCGCGTCGAGCGCGCTCATCGTCTGGATCACCGTCGTCAATTTCTTTTACCTGATGACGCAGATGGTGGTCGCGATCGAAGACGTGAGCGTCCGCGTCGGCGTCCGCCTGGCGCTGCAGTTCGTCTGGGGGCACCTGCGCGAGATCGCCGCGGTGTTTGGCGTCGTGCTGGTCGTTGTCGTGATCGCGACGGCTGCGTCGATTCTCGCGACCGCCGGGCTCGGGCTGATCGGATTCGTACCACTGGTCGGACTGGCGATGGTGCCGCTGCAACTTGCGGCGTGGCTGCTGCGCGGCATCGTTTTCGAATATCTCGCGCTGGCGGCGCTCGGCGCGTATCTCTCGCATTACCGCTGGTATCAGCGCGCCGCGGACGGGCAATCGTCCGGCGTCGTTCCCAAGGAACCCGAAATCCGCCTCGCATGACGAATCACGACCAGTTCCTCTCACGAGCCGCCGAACAGATGAAGGAGTCCGCCATCCGCAGGATGGGGACGGTGCTCGCCTCGGGGCGGGACATCATCTCCTTCGCGCCCGGATATCCGGCACCGGAAACGTTTCCGTGGGCGGAATTCCGCGAGATCGCCGCGGAGCTGCTGAGCGGCGGCGACGGCGGCGTCCTGCAGTACGGCCCGACGCGCGGCTACCGCCCGCTCCTCGAAACGATTCTCGCGATCATGAAGCAGCGTGAGATGCCGACGTCATTCGAGGAGCTGCTGGTGACGACCGGGTCGCAGCAGGGACTCGATCTGATCGCGCGGGTCCTGCTCGATCCCGGTGACATCGTGCTCGTCGAACGTCCAAGCTATACCGGCGCGCTCACCGCATTCCGGAACGTGCAGGGGCGCATTGTCGGAGTCGCGCAGGAAGCGGACGGGGTCGATCTCCCTGCGCTCGACGCGACCTACGAGCGTCTGCGACGGGACGGTCAGCGCGTCAAGCTTCTGTACGTCGTCCCGAATTTTCAGAATCCGACGGGACTCCTGATCGGGCGGGACAAGCGGCAGCGCCTGCTCGAGTGGGCGGCGCGGCGCGACGTGCTGATCGTCGAGGACGATCCGTACCGCGAGCTGTACTTCGAAGGGACGAGCGAACGCGACGTGCGGCCGATCAAGGCGGACGATCGCGAAGGGCGCGTCATCTACTTGAGCAGCTTCTCGAAAACGCTCGCGCCCGGCTTCCGCGTCGCCTGGATCGCTGCGCCCGCGCCGCTCGCCACGAAGTTCGAGATGGCGAAGCAGGCGGAGGATCTCCTGACCGGGTCGCTCGACCAGCGCGTCGTCTACGAGGCGTGCCGACGCGGCGTGCTCGATCGTCAGCTGCCGCGGCTGCGCCAGCACTATCGCGAGAAGCGCGACGTGATGGAGCAGGGACTACGCCGCGAGCTCGGCGACGTCGTGTCGTGGCCGGAACCGAGGGGCGGGTTCTTTCTCTGGCTCACGCTGCCGGCGACGATCGATGCGGACGCGATGATTCCGCGGGCCGTCGAGCACGGCGTGATCTACGTGGCGGGAGAAGCGTTCTTTGTCGATACCCATGCCGCGAACACGATGCGGCTCTCGTTCTCCGCGCCGACGCCCGCTAAAATCGCCGACGGCGTGTCCCGCCTCGCCTCGACGATCCGCGCCGAGCTGGACGAACCCGCAGGCGTCAAGACTTCACGCGCTTCGCGGCCGTGAGCCAGTTCGTCACCACATTAATCGGCGTCGACGTGACGTCGTGCACCGGCACTTTCAGCAGAAACCGCTGACCGTCACCGGCGACGTCATAGTTGCTCAAATATGGATCGCCCGGCGGCGGCACGTGCGTGCCGAAGAGCGGGCGCGGCGTCGACGGATGGTCGCCGTTGAACGTCACCGCCATCAGCCACCCGTCGGCTGAAAGGTAGAACAGCTCGCGCGCGTCGCCGCGCCAGCGCGGATCGGCGCCGCCACCTGCCGACGCCTGCCAGCGGATCGTCGGGTCGGAGATGCTGCGGATGTAGACCTCCGCGGCCCCGGATTCGACGGACGTGTAGGCGAGCCAGCGACCGTCGGGCGCCAGCTGCCCCTGCATCTCGTCGAACGTCGACTGCACGAGCGGCCGCGGGTCCGTGCCGTCGGCGTTGACGACCCAGATGTCGGCGCCGCTGCCGCGCTGATATGTGTGAAAGACGATCGTGCGTCCGTCGGGACTCCAGTCGGTCGGGTACTTGGCGTTGAGGCTCTGAAGCAGCACGGTGTTCTGGCCGGCGCCGTTGGCTGCCTTTTGATAGAGATCGTGGAGACCGGTGCGATTCGATCGATAGACGATCGTCCGGCCATCCGGCGACCAGATTGGCGAGGCGTCCGTCGCGGCATCGTAGGTGAGCCGCAGCCGTGCACCGCGTGCGAGGTCCAGGACGCGGAGATCCGGCCGGTGGCTATCGGGATCGACTTCCGCAACCGCGAGCTGCGTGTCATTCGGCGACAACCGGAAATCCACGTATTCACCGGACGCGATCGGAGCTCCCATCCGCCGCCCTTCGCGCGAGTACCACGTCAGATCGGCGGTCGCCTCCGCACTTGCATACGACAGTAGTCCCGTTTCGGACGCGGAGAAGGCCGCGAAGAAGTTGCTCGAGCCCGAAACGTGCGACACGACGCGAAAGGCATCCCCCTCGATACGCCCCTTGGCCCAATCGAAGCGCGCCGCCATCAACGCATCTTCGACGACGAACAGCAGGTGATTCGGGGGAACGAACGACGCACTGAGGCGCGAGGACAGCAGCTCGCGCGGTGGTGCGGCGTTGGTGATGTCCGCGTAATAGATCCGATGCGCGTCGGAGGTGGTGCCTTGAACGAAATACAGGAAATGCCGATCGTCGGGCAGGAACTGCGGCCAGCGATGCGACGCCTGGTTTTTCGCCGGATCGAGCCGCGTGACCGCGACCGCGTCACCACCGCCGGCAGGTATGCGATAGAGGGCGCCCTGGGTCGTCGGCGCGAACAGGATCGTCCCGTCATGGCTCCAGGCGCCGCCACGCCCGTTGGGTGTGGCGGCGAGCACGCGCACCGGCCCACCCGACAGCTCCACCCGTTTGAGCGAGCCGTTCGAGAAAAAGGCAATCGATGCGTTATCGGGTGACCAGAAGGGGTACTCGGCGCCTTGCGTGCCCGCCAGCGCCGTTGCGTTCATGGAATCGAGCGCACGCACCCACAGCATCGGCGGGTTGGGAGGCACGGCGGCGACGAATGTGATGCGGCGGCCGTCGGGGGAAAGCGCGAATTGCGGCGTCGGGACCGACGATGGCGTCGGAGTAAAGCCGCCGTTGGCAGGGGGAAGAATTGCGAACGAGAGCGTCTGCGGTTCCGGCTGTTCGCGCTGCAGGCTGCGCCACGACACCGCGACAAGTGCGACCGCGAGGAGCACCGATGCGCCGGCGAGCGGCCACAGATAGCGTCGCGACGACGACTCGATTGGCGCGCGGTCGCCGCCGCGCGCGATCCAGCGCAGCACCTCCACGACGTCGCCGGCTGCTTGCCATCTCGCGTCGGGATTCTTCGCGAGGCATTTCTGAATGACCCAGTCGAGCGCCGGCGGGATGTGCGGCTGCAGTGTCGAAGGGGCCGGCGGATCGCCGCGGAGAATTTCCGCGATCACGGCGGCGGTGCTGCTGCCCGCGAACGGCCGGCGGCCGGTCGCCATCTCGTACATCACCGCGCCGAGCGCGAAGATATCCGACGCGATCGTCGCGTCCTGGCCCTCCAGGCGCTCCGGCGCCATGTAATGCACCGTGCCGACGAGCGCGGGGTCGGAGCTCAGTGCCTGCTTGACCGTCGAGGCCCCTTCGTCGACCGAGCCAATGCGCACCGGCTTGCCGCTGCGCAGCGTCGCGAGGCCGAAGTCGAGGACCTTGACGCCCGACTTCGTGAGCATCACGTTCGACGGTTTCAGATCGCGGTGCACGACGCCGTTGCGGTGCGCGTGGTCGAGCGCCTCGGCCATCTGAATGCCGAACCGCACGACCTCACGGGGCTCCAGCGGACCGTGCGCGACCCGCGCCGCGAGCGTCTGCCCCGCGACGTACTCCATCACCAGGAACGCGGTATCGCGATCGCGTCCGACGTCGTGCAGGGCGCAGATGTGAGGATGGTTCAGCGCGGCGACCGCGCGCGCTTCACGCTCCAGGCCGCCGGCATCGAGTGGCGAGACCTGCGCGCCGACGATCTTGATCGCGACGGATCGATCGAGGCGCGTGTCGCGGGCGCGATAGACCTCGCCCATACCGCCGCTGCCCACCAGGGCGACGATCTCGTAGGGTCCGAGCCGGGCACCCGCGCTCAGCGGCATGGCGCGCCACCGCCGGCGCCCGTCATCGCCTCGCCGTCAGCTCGCGCAATCGAAGCGTCTTGAGCAGACGGTGCAGATAGGTGGGATTGATCCCGAGCAGACGCGCGGCGGCCGTGAAGTTCCCGCCCGACCGCTCGATCGCCTCGAGAATGAGCCGGCGCTTCGTCTCGAGCACATGCTGATGATAGGGGGCCTCGGACGCGCTCGGCGCGAGCGTTCCGGCTTCGCGAATCGCCTCCGGCAGATCGTCGGGGACGATGCGGTCTTCGCCGCCGAGCACGACCGCGCGCTGAATCGCGTTTTCCAGCTCGCGCACGTTGCCGGGCCAGTCGTACGCGGCCAACGCCTCGAGCGCCTCGGGCGAGATCTCGACGTCGCGTCCGGCGCCGTACTTCGCGGCGAAGTGCGTGGCGAGCCGCGGGATGTCGGCCCGCCGTTCCCGAAGCGGCGGCAGCGTCAGCACGACCACGTTCAGCCGATACCAGAGATCCTGCCGGAACCGTCCCGAGGCGACCGCCGCTTCCATGTCCGCGTTCGTTGCGGCGATGACCCGCACGTTCACCTTGATCGTGCGCGTCCCGCCGAGTCGCTCGAATTCGTGGTGCTGCAGCGCGCGCAGCAGCTTGGCCTGGAGCGCCGGCGCGAGCTCGCCGACTTCGTCCAGGAAGATCGTGCCGCCGTCGGCGATCTCGAGCTTGCCCTTTTTGAGCGCGACGGCGCCGGTGAACGCGCCCTTCTCATGGCCGAACAGCTCGCTCTCGAGGAGTGGCTCGGTCAGCGCCGCGCAGTTCACGGCGACGAAGGGCCGCCGCGCCCGGGGACTGTTCTCGTGAATCGCCCGCGCCGCGAGCTCCTTGCCCGTGCCGGTGTCGCCCCGCACCAAGACCGTGC
>JBKPRU010000030.1:0-5009 GCA_046734675.1 Acidobacteriota bacterium | reverse complement strand
GCTTTCCTCGTCTTCCGATGGCCTCGGCTCGCCATCGCTTGAGCGGGCGTGGGCCGACCGGGCTTGAGGGGCCAGGTTGAAAAGGCTATTATGGCCTTAATGAGAAAGGCGAGCATCAGCGAGCTCAAGAACAACCTGAGCGCCTTCATCGACCGCGTGAAAGGCGGGACGTCGATACTGATCGTCGACCGCGGACGTCCCGTCGCGCGGTTAGAACCGGTCGGTGCCGCTGCCTCCGAGGGCGATAGCCGACTGGTCCGTCTCGTTCGCGATGGGATCGTGCGGCCTGCGCGCGCGCGCATGTCGAAGCCGCTCGTCAGCGGCAAGCCGCCTCGCGCCAAGCGGCGAATCTCCGCCGTCCGCGCGCTGCTCGACGAACGACGCGACAGCCGATGAAGTTCTGGGACGCCTCGGCGATCGTGCCACTCCTCCTTGCGGAAGCTACGACCGAACCGCTGCGGGCGATTCTCGAAGATGATTCCGACATGCTGGTCTGGTGGGGAAGCCAGGTGGAATGCGCGTCGGCGATCGCGCGGCTCAGGCGCGAAGATGCGCTCGATGAGGACGGCATCGACGAAGCCCTCGACCGCTTGAACCAGTTCGCGCATGTCTGGCACGAAGTGGAGCCCAGCGATCCAATCCGTGAAGCGGCCGTGCGGTTTCTGAGATTGCACCCGCTGCGCGCCGCCGATGCGCTTCAACTCGCGGCCGCCTTCGTGAGCGCGGAACGCCGCCCGTCTTCGCTCGAGGTCGTTACGCTCGACGATCGTCTTGCGGCTGCGGCGCGCAAGGAAGGATTCGTATTGACCCGTCTGTAGACGCGCGCGAGCGACATCTCCTCGTTGTACAATCACGGGCTGCATACACGCGAGGAGTCAAGGACGTGAAAATCACACCAGGGAAGCTCTCCGGCATGAAAGCCGTTTCGAACGATCGCGGCGTGATCGCCGCGGCGGCAATGGATCAGCGCGGCTCGCTCAAGAAGGCGCTCGCCAAGGAGCGCGGGGCGGAGGTGAGCGACAAGGACCTCGAGGACTTCAAGTCACTCGTGACCGAGGTGTTGACGCCGCACGCGAGCGCGATCCTGCTCGATCCGGAGTGGGGAATTCCCGCAAGCAAGCGCCGCGCGAAGAATGCCGGCCTGCTGATGGCTTACGAGAAGACCGGCTACGACGCCAACACGCCCGGGCGGCTGCCCGACCTGCTCGACGAATGGTCGGTGCGGCGGCTGAAGGCGGCGGGCGCCGACAGCATCAAGATCCTGCTCTACTACACGCCGGACGACCCGAAACCGATCAACGAGCTGAAACACGCCTGGGTCGAGCGCATCGGCGACGAGTGCCGCGCCAACGACATTCCCTTTTTCCTCGAGCTGATCGGCTACCAGGAAGGGGCTGACGAGAAAGGGCTCGAGTTCGCGAAGAAGAAGCCCGACATCGTCATGCGCAGCATGAAGGAGTACGCGCAGGACCGCTACGGCGTCGACGTGCTGAAGGTGGAGGTGCCCGTGAACATGAAGTTCGTCGAGGGCACGCAAACGTTCGCCGGCACCAAGGCCTATACGAAACAGGAAGCGCAGGACGCGTTCAAGCGCGCCGCGGACGCGGCCGGCAAGCCGTTCATCTATCTGTCGGCGGGCGTCAGCAACGCGGAGTTCACCGAGACGCTCGAACTCGCGAACGACGCGAAGGTCCCGTTCTCCGGTGTCCTGTGCGGCCGCGCCACGTGGAAGGACGGCATCCCGGTCTACGCGAAGCAGGGCGCGTCGGCGTTCCGTCAGTGGCTGGAAGGCGAAGGGGTGAAGAACATCGAGAACGTGAACGCGCGCCTGCAGGCCGCGCGTCCGTGGTACTCGTTCTACGGCGTCAAGTCGGCCGACGATCTCGCCAGGTAGGCGGTAAGCTAAGCGCGTGGACTACCGCTTCTGTCCGAAGTGCGGTGGCGCGCTCGAGAAGCGAAACCTGCGTCCGGCTGATCCCGAGCGGCTCGTTTGTGGCGAGTGTGACTTCGTCTTCTATCTCGATCCGAAGGTTGCGGTTGGCACAATCATCCGGACCGACGATTCGAGGCTGGTGCTGGTCCGCCGCGCAATCGAGCCGGGATACGGGCTATGGGTGTTTCCCGGCGGCTACGTCGACCGCGGAGAAGAGCTTGGGGTCGCAGCGATTCGCGAAGCGAGGGAAGAGTCGGGTCTCGACGTAGCCCTCGACTCGCTGGTGAACGTCTACTCGTACGCCGGTAGCGCGCCGATCATCGTCGTCTACTCGGCCACGATCGTCGGCGGCACGCTGTGCGCGGACGACGAGTGCCTGGACGCGCGGCTGTTTCGCCCCGACGAAATTCCGTGGAACGAACTGGCGTTCCGAAGCACAGGCGAAGCGTTGCGCGACTACCTGCGCGGACTTCGACTCTCCGAAGGTACGAGCGCGTGACGTCGTTGACAGCGACCGTCCGGCAACCGGCAACCCACAGCCGGCCACCGGACCGCCTGTGAAATAATCGATCCTCATGTCCATTCTCAAAGTGGCGCGCATGGGGCATCCCGTGCTGCGCGCGCGCGCCAAGGCGGTCGATCCCGGAGACATCAAGTCGCCGCGCTTCCAACATCTCATCGACGACATGTTCGAGACGATGCGCGAGTATCAGGGCGTCGGCTTGGCCGCGCCGCAGGTGCATGTGCCCTTCCGGCTGTTCGTCGCCGGCTTCTCGCCGGAGCCGGGCCTCGACCCGGAAGAGGACGAAGAAGAGGATCGCGACCAGGAGCGCGTCCCGTTGATGGCGCTCATCAACCCGGAGATCACGCGCGTCGGCAGCGCCACCGCCGAGGATTGGGAAGGGTGCCTGAGCATTCCCGACATCCGCGGCAAGGTGCCGCGCGCGCGAGAGATCCAGGTGAAAGCCTACGACCGGCACGGCAAGCGCATCGACGCGCGCTTCCGCGGCTTCACCGCGCGCGTCATCCAGCACGAGACCGATCACCTCGACGGCGTGCTGTTCTTCGATCGCATGAAGTCGTTCGAGACGCTGACCTTCCTGGATGAATTCGGAAGGTTCTGGAACGCACGCCGCACGGTGCCTGAGGAATAAGGCGAAGGGTCGAAGGAACTCGAAGGGTCGAAGGAGCTTTTCAGCGCTTCGCCGTTCGCTTTCGCTCCAGTTCTCTTTCCGATTTCAATCGTTCCAATTCCACTTCGGAATGATCGACGAACGACATGGCGGCCGCGACGGCGTGGTGGCCGGCGCGCTCGGCGATGAGCGTGTGCATGCGCTGACACACGCGGCGGTAGGCGGGATGGCCCTGCGGCGCCGTCCGCAGCTCGATGAGATGCATGGCTTCGCGCGCGTTCATGTCGAGATAGAAGCGGACGCGATAGGCCATCGACACCGCGTAGGGTGCGATGGCTTCCAGCTGCGACGACATCAATGCTTCGTACAGATCCGCCGAGGCGTCCATGACGCGCGACCAGTCGTCGAGGGCGCCGGCGTCGCGGATCGCGTCGGGCTCGGAGTAGCCGTGGCGCGTCGACAGCGGCTGCCATTCGAGCGTGAGCAGCCGGTGACGCTGGAGATCCCTGAACGCGCCGTAATCGGTGAGGATGTCGAAGCGGTACGAGGTGCGCTCGAACGCGCGTCCGGGACGATGGCGGCGGTTGCCGCGGGTTCCGACGGCGGCCCGCAGCACGGCGGCGCGCTCGTCGGCGGTCATGCGCCGCGCAATCGCGAGCAGTTGATCGTCGGGAAGATCCGACGCAGCGTAGAGCGCGGCCGCGATGATCTTGATCTCGCCGTCCGGGTCGAAGTCGGTGAGCGTCACCTCGTCGCGCGGGTCCGAGGCGGTGTCGTCGAGGAGATCGCGGGCGATCCGCCGCGTCTCCTCTCGCATGTCGGCGAAGTACTCGCTCCATCGGCCGCCGCGGTCCGGCTGATCGACGCGAGTGAGAAACGCCGGAATGACCTTTCGCAGCTCGCGCAGCATCATCGCGGCGCAGTCGCGCGCTTCGTGCAGCGGATGCGCGTTCAGACGGAGCAGCAGCGCCTCGAACGCCTGTCCCGTGCCGTAGATGCCGACGTTCGACTGCGTCGCCGCGGGAAGGAGTCCCCGCACCGTGTCGAGCGCCTTGGCGCGGGTCGCCGCGCGGTGCACTGCGTCAGAGTCGGCGGGCGCCTTCGGGTAACGCGCCGCGAAGTAACGCTGCATCAGATCGATCAGGCGCGCGTAGGTGTCGAAGGTGTCGTCCATCGTGCGGACGTAGCGCTCGCGGAGACGGCCTTCGAGCTCCGCCGGGACGTGATAGCGCCAGCGGCCGTGCAGCTTGTCCGTGTAGGGCACGTAGCGCGTCGACTGCTCGAGATACGCCATCAGGCGTCCCCATTCGAGCGCCTTGGTCAGCACGTTCGAGACGTACTCGCACGCGATGTGCGCACCGCCAAGCTGCGCCACCGAATCGTCGCCGTACTCGCTGAACACCTTCGCGTAGAGCTTCTCGGCCCGCGCGACGCCCACCGCCGGCTGCGCTGTCGGGGCCGCACCAACCTCGCCGGCGAACTCGTCGAGGAAGAGCCGCCGCAGGGATTTCGCCGAGCGCGAGTAGCGCGCGAACAGCGCCCCCTTCACCGTGTCGGGCAGGTTGACGAGCGCGAAGACGTGCGAATCGGTGTTCGTGAAGTAGGGCTCGAGGACGCGGCGTTCCTCGTCGGTGAATTTTTCGGGAAGCGACACGCCGGTCATGCTAAATGATTGACGAGCATTTATCCATGTTCATTCATCGCATCGAAGCCCGCTTCCGCGACTGCGACCCGATGGGTCACGTCAACAACGCCGTCTACTTCACGTATCTGGAGCAGGCGCGGTTTCATCACTGGCGCTCGCTCTGGGGATTCGGCACGCCGCAGCTGCCGCCGGGACTTCCCGGCGTGATCATGGCGCGCGCCGAGATGGACTATCTGCGCGCGGTGCGCTACGGAGAGGCGCTGGAGGTTCGACTCCGCGTCGCCGAGCTGGGACGCAC
>JBKPRU010000029.1:0-24880 GCA_046734675.1 Acidobacteriota bacterium | reverse complement strand
CTGGTGTTGTGGGTGTTCTCGTCCGACGTGAACGAGACCGGCGTGGTCGTCCGAACGAACGTGACCGTCCGCTTCGTGTTCTCCACGGTCGGCGTGTAGCCGCCGAAGAACCACAACCGGTCGCGAACGATCGGTCCGCCGACGAGGAAGAACGGCTCAACGCGCGAGTACTTGTCGTTCGGGAAGGTGACGTATTCCGCGGCGTTCTGGCCGGTCAGCACCAGCCGCAGCGTCGGGCGGGGGTCGCCATACAGTTTGTCACCCGTGAAGTACGAGCCGATGTCGCCGTTGAAGTTGTTCGTCCCGCTCTTGGTGACGACGTTGACGACGCCGCCGGTCGAGCCGCCGAACTCCGCCTGGTAGCCGGCCGACTTCACCTGGATTTCATCGACGAACTCGGTCAGGAGGTTCTTGCCCGAGACGCCGGTGCGGAGGTTGGTCGTGTCGACGCCGTTGATGAAATAGCGGTTCTCCGACCCCGAGGCACCGTCAATCGAGATGCCGCCGCCGCGATTCTCCTGGTTCGCACCCGGCGCCAGCGTGACGACGGAGGTGAAGTCGCGCCCCTTCGGCACGCGGTCGATGTATTCCTTCTGGATGTTCTGGAACGCGGCGCTCTGTTTGACGTCGATGAGCGGCGACTCCGCCGTGACCTGCACGGTCTCGTTGAGCGCGCCGACCGCCATCGCCAGATCGACCTTGAGCACCTGGCCGAGACTGAGATTCACCTGCTCGCTCTTCGCAGGGTTGAAGCCCTGCAGCGCCGCGGAGATCTCGTAGCTGCCCGGAGCGAGCGACGGGAACCGATAAACGCCGTTGGCGTCGGTCACCGCGGTCTGGCCGCCGGCCACGTTGAGGCCCTTGGCCTCGACCGTGACGCCGGGCAGCACAGCGCCGGACGAATCCTTGATCACGCCTTCGATAGATCCGCGGGTTTCCTGTGCCGCGACTGGCAGCGCCAGCAGCGCGGCGACGAGAAACGCCGCCCATGTACGTACTCGCATTGCTGTTCCATCCTCCTGATGCGCCGGATTACCTGAAGGAGCTGAGGGCACCCGATAGTACTAAGGCCTTTGTCTGCGCAGCCTTACAGGATATGAATTGACGGTTCCGGTCATCGCCCCTGCCTAGCACGCGACGTGCCCGTCCCGCCCAACCGTCGATTAGGCCCTAAATATTGTGGTTTCGTCAAGTTTTGGCAGGGGTGCGCCGCGCCTCGGTCGGCTTTGTTGGAGCGCCGATCCGGAATCCCGGTGAGCGGATCCCGCACATACGGATTTGTGCGCGGCGGACAGACCGACAGGCCCGCGTCCACGCGTCCACCCCGCCGCAGGACGGCCTGATCGCGTTGCTATGATTGGCAGGTTATGCCGCGTCCCGAGGTCGTCATCGTGGGGGCCGCTCGCACGCCGATCGGGCGCTACGGCGGATCGCTGCGCCATCTCCACCCGGCGGAACTGGGCGCCGCCGCGGCGCGCGCGGCGATCGAACGCGCGCGACTGACCCCCGATCGGATCGACGAAGTGCTCATCGGTCACGGTCGCCAGGCGGGTTCGGGGCCGAACCCCGCGCGCCAGGTCGGGCGCCGCGCCGGCATTCCCGACACCGTCCCCGCGCAAACGATCAACAAGGCGTGCGCGTCGAGCCTCCAGACGATCGCCGGCGGCGCGCAATCGATCATGCTCGGCGAATCGGAAGTGGTCCTGGCGGGCGGCATCGAGTCGATGAGCCGCATGCCCTATCTCGTCGACGCGGACGATGCGCGATGGGGGCACAAGATGGGCAACTTCACGCTCGTCGACGCGATGTATCGCGACGGCTTCACCTGCTCGGTCTGCGGCATGGTGATGGGGGAGACCGCCGAAGTGCTCGCCCGCGAGTACGGGATCACGCGCGAGGAGTCCGACGCCTACGCGTGCGAGAGCCAGCGTCGCACCGAGGCGGCCGTCGCGGCAGGACGATTTCGCGACGAGATCGCGCCGGTGGACGCGTTGGATCGCGACGAGCATCCGCGCGCGGGAACGACGAGCGAATCGCTGGCCAGGCTGCCGCTCGTCTTCGGCAACGTGGAAGGGAAACCGGGGATCATTACCGCCGGATCCTCGTCGGGAATCACCGACGGGGGCGCCGCGGTCGTGTTGATGCACGCGGATCGCGCGAAGGCCGAGGGACTGACGCCGCTCGCGCGCATCGTCGGCTGGGCGAGCGCGGGTGTCGATCCGCGGATCATGGGCATCGGACCGGTGCCCGCCGTCAGGAAACTGCTCGATCGGACGGGCCGTCGGCTCGAGGACTTCGATCTCGTCGAGCTCAATGAGGCGTTCGCGCCGCAGGTGCTGGCCGTCCTGCGCGAGTTGCCCATTCCGTCAGAGAAGGTCAACGTCAACGGCGGCGCGATCGCCCTCGGTCATCCCATCGGCGCCACCGGCACCCGCATCGTCGTCACGCTGCTGTACGAAATGATGCGCCGCGGATCGCGTTTGGGACTCGCGACATTGTGTGTGTCTGGGGGAATGGGGATGGCGCTCGCGATCGAATTGACATGAACCCGCGCAGACATCCTACGGAGTCGCAGATCCAAGCGGCTAGTTCGTGCAAGCAAGATCGCGAGCGTAAGCGAGCGCAGGCGTTTGGGGGTGGGGCCCCAAACGCGATTGATTAATGCAGACATGCGGTTCGCGATAATCGCCGGCGATGGGATCGGCAAGGAGGTGACCGCCGAAGCCGTGAAGGTCCTCACGCGCGTCGGCGAGGTCTACGGGCGACGATTCGCGTTCGAGCACCTGCCGTGGAGTGCGGATTACTACCTGCAGAGCGGCATCACGATACCGGCGAACGGTTACGCGATGCTGCGCGACCAGTTCGACGCGATCTTCATCGGCGCGCTCGGCGACCCCCGCCTGCCCGACAATCGTCACGCGCGCGACATCCTGCTCGGCACGCGGTTCGAGCTCGATCTCTACGTCAACTACCGCCCCGTGAAGCTGCTCGACGAGCGCTTCTGCCCGCTGAAGAATCGTCGGCCGGCCGACGTGAACTTCGTCGTCTTTCGCGAGAACACCGAAGGCCTCTACGTCAGCGTCGGCGGACGATTCAAGGCCGGCACCGAAGACGAAATTGCGATCCAGGAGGAGCTGAACACGTGGAAGGGCGTGCACCGGATCGTCCGCTACGCGTTCGAGTTCGCGAAGGCGCGCGGGCTGACGAAGGTGTGCATGGCCGACAAAAGCAACGCGATGCAGCAGGGGCACGCGCTGTGGCAGCGTGTCTTCAAGGCCGTGGCGGCGGAGTACCCGGGGATCCAGCCGACGCACTATTACATCGACGCGCTTGCCATGTACATGGTCCTCGACCCGGGGCAGTTCGAGGTGATTGTCACGAACAACCTGTTTGGCGACATCATTACTGATCTGGGCGCGACGTTTCAGGGCGGTCTCGGCATGGCGGCGTCGGGCAACATCCATCCGGGCCGGACGTCGATGTTCGAGCCGGTGCACGGCTCCGCGCCGAAGTTCGCAGGGAAGAACGTCGCGAATCCGATCGGCGCGATCTCGTCGGCCGCGCTGATGCTCGAGACGCTCGGGCTCGCGACGGAAGCGGCCGCAATCGACGCCGCGGTGCTGAAGGCCGTGCGCGAGAACCAGGTGACCGCGGATGTTGGCGGCACACTGGGGACACGCGAAGCCGGCGAGTACATCGCGAAGTCGATCGACCAGTAGGGGGCGGAAAAACCATGTCAGACGTTTACATCATCGGCGGCGCGCGTACGCCGATGGCCGAATACACGGGCAAGTTGAAGGACTTCTCCGCGCTGGAGCTGGGGGCCATCGCGGCGCGCGCCGCGATGGAACGCACCGGCGTGAAGCCGGATGACGTAGACCACGTCGTCTTCGGCAACGTGCTGCAGACGAGCGCGGACGCGGTATATGGCGCGCGGCATGTCGGGTTGAAGGCGGGCTTGCCCGTTGACGTGCCCGCGCTGACCGTCAACCGTCTGTGCGGCTCCGGCATCCAGGCGGCGGTCAGCGGCGCGCAGATGATCCTGCTCGGCGAAGCGGACGTCGTGCTGACGGGCGGCACGGAGAGCATGAGCCAGGCGCCGCACGTGATTCGCGGACTTCGCAGCGGCCTCCGTCTCGGGCAGGGCAACCTCGAAGACACGCTCTGGTCCGCGCTCCTCGACACGCACTGCGGCTGCACGATGGCCGGGACCGCGGAGAACTGCGCGGCGAAGTACAACGTGAGCCGTCAGGAGCAGGACTGCTACGCGATCCGCAGCCAGCAGCTGGCCGACAAGGCCTGGCGCGACGGGCGATTGAAGGAGGAAGTCGTCCCGGTCGAGATCAAGTCGCGCAAAGGCGTCGAGGTATTCGCCCAGGACGATCACATGCGGCCCGAGTCGACGATGGAGGCGCTCGCGAAGCTGCCGCCGGCATTCAGCAAGAACGGATGCGTGACGGCGGGCAACGCCAGCGGGATCGTCGACGGCGGGGCAGCGCTGCTGCTTGCCTCGGACGCGGCGGTGAAGAACCGCGGGCTGACGCCGCTGGCGAAACTCACGCACTGGGCCTCTGTCGGCGTGGAACCAACACTGATGGGAATGGGGCCGGTGCCGGCGACGCGGAAGGTCCTCGCGAAGGCGGGGCTGTCGCTCAGGGACCTCGATCTCATCGAAGTAAACGAGGCGTTCGCGGCGCAGTATCTCTCGGTCGAAAAAGAACTCGGACTGGATCGCGACCGTGTGAACGTCAACGGCGGCGCCATCGCGCTCGGCCATCCGCTCGGCATGACCGGCACGCGCCTGCTGCTCACGCTGACGCTGGAGCTTCGGCGTCGCGGCTCGAAGCGCGGGCTCGCGACTGCGTGTATCGGCGGCGGTCAGGGCATCGCGGCAATCGTGGAGACGGTCTAACTCCTCCCCCTGTAGGGCGGACCTTCAGGTCCGCCGCGGCGAACGCCGGGTCTAAAGACCCGGCCTACATCTGATTGAGAGCGACATGGAGATCAAGACGGTCGGCGTGCTGGGCTGCGGGTTGATGGGGTCGGGGATCGCGCAGGTGTCGGCGGCTGCGGGCTACAAGACGATCGTCCGCGAGGTCGACGACGCGTTCCTGAAGAAAGGAATGGGACGCATCGAGAAATTCCTCAACGACGGCGTCGAGCGCGGGAAGGTGACGGCGGATGCGAGGCAGAAGACGCTCGGGAATCTCTCCGGCACGACGACGCTGGAGGATCTGAAGGACTGCGATCTGATCATCGAGGCGATCATCGAGAACGTGGAGGAGAAGGCGAAGGTGTACGGCGTGCTCGACGGGGTCGTCGGCGAGCGGACGATCTACTGCTCGAACACCTCGTCGCTGTGCATCACGGAGCTGGCGGCGAAGACGAAACGGCCCGATCGCTTCGCCGGTCTGCACTTCTTCAACCCCGTACCGCTGATGAAGCTCGTGGAGGTGATCCGCGCGCTCACGACCAGTGACGAGACGTATCAGACGGTCTTCGCGTTCGCGCAGTCCCTTGGCAAGGACCCGATCACCGCGCCCGACAAGCCGGGCTTCATCGTCAACCGCCTGCTCGTCCCGTATCTGCTCGACGCGATTCGCGCGTACGAGAACGGCCTCGGCTCCCTCGAGGACATCGACAAGGGGATGAAGCTCGGGACCGGCTACCCGATGGGACCGTTCACGCTGCTCGACTTCGTCGGCCTCGACACCACGTACTACATCGCGAACATCATGTTCGACGAGTACCGCGAGCCGGCGTATGCGCCGCCGCCGCTGCTCAAGCGCATGGTGCTCGCCGGCCGCCTGGGTAAGAAGAGCGGCCACGGGTTCTACAAGTACTAGCGCCGCCCTCCGCTGTCACGTCTCCGCGCGTCAGCGCAGTGTTGTCAGCAGACGCTGCGCCTTCGCCTTGAACTCGCGATCCTCGGGCGCCCAGTCGGGATTGATGGGCGCGGCGATCAACTGCTCGAGCGTGGCGCGCGCGTCGGTTTTCTTTCCCTCGTCGATCAGCGTTTCGGAGAGGAAGTAGAGCGATGCGGTGCTGTTCGGGTTGTAGGTGAGCGAGCGGCGCAGGTGTTCCTCGGCCTTCTTGTTGCTGCCGCCGAACAGGCCCGGCACCTTGTTGTACCAGCGGCCGAGCGCGCGGTCGGCGGATCCCAGCTGGAACGCGGGATCGATCTTCAGCACCGTCTCGAGTTCCTGCTTGATGTCGCCGCGGTACTTCAGCCCCTGGCGCAAGCCGAACGACTCGGCGAGCGCGCCCATGTTCGCGGCAATCCAGAAATGGCCTTCGGGTTTGTTCGGCGCGGCGGCGACGGCGACGCGTCCGGCTTCGATGCCCGCCTCGTAGCTGTTCTTGCGGTCGTCGCCGTTCGCGTGGCCGCCGAGCCAGTACCGGGCGCGGGCCAGCTTCCATGCCGACTCGAAGTCCTTCGCATCCTCGGCGACGCGCTCCGCCCAGATCTTCTCGGCCGCGCGCGCGCTCGCGAGATCGTCGCGATGCGCGTAGAGCTGGTCGGGGTCTTCCGACTGAGGCGCATGGAAGCCCGTCGCGTCCGCCTTCAGGCTGACGCGGTTGACGCCCGCGAGTCCTTCCGGCTGAAGCCGGAAGCTACAGGACCCGCAAGGGACCGCCATATACAATAAAAGGATGCAGGAGATCATCCGACAACTGCTCGCGGAACTCGGAGAAGACCCCGCGCGCGAAGGGCTCCGCGACACGCCGGCGCGCGTCGAGAAGGCGATGCGCTTCCTGACCAGCGGCTACACCGCCGACGTGGGCAGCGTGCTGAACAACGCGCTGTTCACGGTGGATTATAACGAGATGGTCATCGTGAAGGACATCGACTTCTACAGTCTCTGCGAGCACCACCTCCTGCCGTTCTTCGGCCGCTGCCACGTTGCCTACATCCCGCAGGGGCGGGTCATTGGCCTGAGCAAGATTCCGCGCCTGGTCGAAGTGTTCGCGCGGCGCCTCCAGATCCAGGAGCGGATGACCAACCAGATCGCCGAGACGATCCGCGAGACGATCCAGCCGCTCGGCGTCGCTGTCGTCTGCGAGGCCACACATTTGTGCATGGCGATGCGCGGCGTCGAGAAGCAGAACTCCTTCGCAATCACCAGCGCCATGCTCGGGTCGTTTCAGTCCGACGCGCGCACGCGCATGGAGTTTCTCGAACTGATCAAGCGCCCGATGCTGTCAGGATTGCCTGGAGGCGTTGCAGGCCTTCGGTCAGCGATGCCGGTCCCGGCTGCAGGATGTACGTCGACTTGATCTCGTAGATGCGATCGTCGCGGACCGCGTTGACGCGCTCCCATCCCGGCCGCTCGACGATCGTCCGCTTCCGCATCGCCTTACCGCACCACGACGCAACGATCACGTCAGGATTGCGCTCGACGACCGCATTTGGATCGACGATGCGCTCGCGCCCGAGCCGCTTGTCGCGCAGCTCCGGAAAGATCGGAGTCCCGCCGGCGATCTCAATCAGCTCCTCGACCCAGCAGATGCCCGAGATGAGCGGGTCGTCCCATTCCTCGAAAAACACACGGGGCCGGCGGTCCCGCGTCCCCGCCTGCGCCCGCGCCCGCTCGAGTTCCGCCTCGAACTGCGACGCGAGCGTATCGGCGGCCTCCGTGCGGCCGACCAGCGAGCCGACGATCCGGATCATCTGCAGGATCTCGGCGACCGTCCGCTGGTTGAAGATGTAGACCGGGTAGCCGCGGCGGACCAGTTCGGCCGCGATGTCCGCCTGCAGATCCGAAAATCCCAAGACCAAATCCGGCTTCAGCGCGTCGATCTTGTCGAACCGCGCGTTGATGAAGGCGGACACCTTCGGCTTCTCGCGCGCCTCGGGCGGACGCACCGTGTAGCCGGACACGCCGACGACGCGGTGGCCCTCGCCGAGCAGGTACAGCGTCTCGGTCGTCTCTTCGGTCAGGCACACGATGCGCGAAGGATATGTACTCACGCTGCAATGAAATCTATACTGGAAGCATGACACGCGTCCGCCGTTCCGCTGTTCTGATGCTTGTCCTCGCCGCCGCTTTCACCAGCGGCGTGGACGCGCAGCAGCGGCGCGCGCCGACCAGGAAACCTGCGCCGCCCAAGCCGGTCGCGTCGAAGACGGCGACGCCGGAGATCAAGTGTCCGTCGCTCATCGGCATGGGCGTGAAGACGATCCGCAGCTTCTGCGACGTGCCCGCCGGCCGCGATCCGGCGCAAGGCGTGGTGATCACGCTGCCGCCGCACAGCGGACCGGTGACGCTGCAGTTCGACCTCCACGCGCGTCACACGTATTCGGAAGAACTGACGAAGAGCGGAAAGGGTTACTCGCGCTACAGCGCGATCATCGGCGTGCTGTCCTCGAAGGGGGATCTGATCGAACGCGCGGCGGTGCAGGGGGAGTTCCGGACGGCGCGCGATCTGTTCGACCGGATCGGCGGCGGCGCGGGACCGGGCGGCGTCAAGGCGGTGGCGCCGGTCGGCGACGAGCAGGTCTTCGTCACGATTCCCGCCGGCGTCGACGAAGTGAGTCTGCTCGGCGAGACGCTCGACGCGATCACGCCGGCCGGGCACGAGACCGCCGTCATGCCCGGACGTCCGGTCGCCATCGTCAGCAATGTGCTGGTGGAGTACAAACCCGCGCCGCCCCCGCGCAAGAGATAGCCGGGTTTAAAGACCCGGCCTACGACTGACTGAAAGATGCGCCGTGGTGGTGGCGCACCTAAAGGTGCGCCCTACCGCTGGAAGATGCACGTAGGGCGGGTCTTTAGACCCGCCGGTCTCAGTGGACGCCGTCGCGGTCCCAGCTGTGGCGAGCGACGAGGACTTTCATCTCGAGCAGCTCGATGAGCGAGCGGCAGCGATCGAGCAGCCCTTCGCGCTCGAGTAACGCCTGCTTCTCGACCGGCTCGAACTCCAGGTATTGCGCCAGCGCGTTGACGAGATCCTCGTCGGGCATCGACGAGGGGACCTTGCGGTCGCGCCCGCCGACGGGCTCTGGGCTGCCGGCCGGCTGCGGCACGAGCAGTGCTTCGAGCCGGCGCCGCTCCGCCCGCATCTCGTCGCGGCAGCTCTCGGGCGACGGCTCGTCGACGCTTTCGACCTGCGCGATCCGATAGGTGCGGCTGCGATCTTCATCCACCACGCGGAACTTCTCCATTCCTCGCAGGACGATGTTGAAGCGGCCGTCGCCGAGCCGCTCCGCGTGCGTGATCACGCCGGCGCAGCCGATCGGGTAGACCGGCGGCCGCCCTTCATAATCCCCTTCCCACCCGGGCCGCAGCAGCACCATCCCGATGATCCGATCCCCCTTCAGCGCATCGTCGACCATCTGGCGGTAGCGCGGCTCGAAGATGTGCAGCGGCAGGAACACGTTCGGGAACAGCACGACGTTGGGCAGCGGGAAGATCGGGATCGTCGGCGGCAGCACGTCGCACCTCAGTGAATCGTCCGGGTCTTCTTGTCCATGTAGTCCATGAGCACGTAACGACCGAGGGTGCGCGGGGTAGTGAAGTACGCCTTACCGTGGCAGATCTCGGCGACCTTGCGGACGAAGCTCACGAGGTCGTAGTCGCGCGCCAGCATGAAAGTGTTGATCAGGATCCCCGCCTTGCGGCACGCGGCGACTTCCGCGAAGGTCTCCGACACGATGTAGGGATCGAGGCCGAAGGCGTTGCGATAGATGCGGCCATCGGCGCGGGTGAGCGCCGACGGCTTGCCGTCGGTGATCATCACGATCTGCCGCATGTCCTTCTGCTGCCGCTCGAGGATGCGGCGGGCGAGACGGAGGCCTTCGCGCGTGTTCGTGTAGTACGGACCGACGCGGACGCGCGCGAGCTGGCCGAGCGGGATCTCCTCCGCGGAATCGTGGAAGAGCACGACCTTCAGCGCGTCGCCGGGATACTGCTGGCGAATCAGGTTCGCAAGCGCGAGGGCGACACGTTTCGCGGGCGTGAAGCGGTCCTCGCCGTAGAGGATCATGCTGTGGCTGCAGTCCAGCATGAGGACGGTTGCGCAGGAGCTTTGATACTCGCCCTGCGCGACCATCAAATCTTCGTAGTCGACGGCGATGCCGGTGCGAGCGTTCCCCCCGTAGCTTCCGGCTGTAGCCGGAAGGTCTTCGCTCGCCGCGTGCAGACTTCCGCCTGAAGGCGGAAGCCACAGGCCGCTTTGAGAAGATTCGCGGCGCGTACGCAGCACGGCGTTGAGGATCGTCGCGCTGGCGTCGAGGTTCATCGTGTCGCCGAACTCGTACCGCTTTGGCGCGCCGCTCGCCTCGATGCCGGTCGCCATCTCGCGCGTATCGTGGCGCCCGAGGCTGCTCTTGCCGAGTGATCCGAGCAGATCGCGGAGCGCGCGATAGCCGAGGAAGTCCAGGCTCTTGTCGGTGATCTCGAAGCGGTACTGCTCGGGATTGCCCATGCCACCGCCGGCGCCGGCGCGCTCGCGCTGCTCGCGCTCGCGATCCATGTTCGGGCCGCCGGTGAGATAGCCCTGCGACTGGAGCTTCTCGATGATCTTCTGAATCAACGCGTCGAGCCGCTCTTCGGCGTCCTCGGCGGTCTGCCAGTCCTTGCCGAGCAGCTTCTCGAGCGTCTCCTCAGAGAGCATGCCGCCGTTCAGCAGCGCCTCGAGGATCGCGTCGTGCAGCGATTGCCAGGAATGCCCCGGCTCGTCATCGTCGTACGGCACGCCGTACGGGTTGTCGAAGCCGCTCGAGAGCAGCAGGTCCGAGAGCTTCGACAGCAGATCCTCGAGATCGAGATCGTCGAGATCGTCGCCGGTGAACTTCGAGTAGCGGTAGCGGGCCACGGCGGTTAGTTGTAGTACTTCTTCTTGCTGCCGGGCATCGAGATATCGCGTTCGATTGGATCGGCGGCCATCCGCGGCGCGCGCTTCACCGGCTCGGCGGCCTGGAACTGCCCCTCGTCGGAGCGGCTGATCTTCCGCTGCGCGTAGAGGCCTTCGAGCACGAAGTCCACGGCGGCGGCGAGCAGCGGTTCGGACGCTTTCTTGCCGAGCCGCGCTTCGCGCGCGAGATCGTGCAGGCCCTGCACCGGCGCGGTGCGCGCGAGGAGCTCCGCCGACGACAGCGTGTCGTCGATGTGCAGCGTGCCGCCCAGGTCGAACCACTCGGTGATCTGCCGCAGGTCCGCGGCCGGATACCAGCCGTTGAAAACGTTGCCGACCGACCCGCGAATCAGTTCGCGCGCGACGTTGTCCGCACCTTTGAGCTCCCCTTCGTACTCCAGCTCGAACTTGCCGGTGATTGCGGGCAGCGCCGCGTAGATGTCCGTGATGCGCGGCACGGCCACGGGCTCCCCGGTCATGAGCGCCCGTCGCTCCGCATTCGAGACGACGTTCTCCAGCAGCGAGATCGGGAGGCGCTGGCTGACGCCGGACCGCTTGTCGATCTTCTGATCCTGGCGCGCCTGGAACGCGATTTCCTCGACCACCTCGCGGACGAAATCCGTGACGAGCAGCTGCACCTCGACGCCGTCGCGATTGGTCCACGCCTCCTGCTGCGTGATCTGCATCGCATGCTGACGACTCGCCGGGTAGTGCGTGCGGATTTCGGATCCGATGCGGTCTTTGAGCGGCGTGATGATCTTGCCGCGCGCGGTGTAGTCCTCGGGGTTCGCGCTGAACACCATCAGGAGATCGAGCGGCAGCCGCACCGGGTAGCCCTTAATCTGGACGTCCCCTTCCTGCAGGATGTTGAACAGGCCGACCTGGATCTTGCCGGCAAGGTCCGGCAGCTCGTTGATCGCGAAGATGCCGCGGTTCGCCCGCGGTACCAGCCCGTAGTGCATCGTCATCTCGTCGGAGAGCTGGAGGCTCGCGCGGGCAGCCTTGATCGGATCGAGGTCGCCGATCATGTCGGCGATCGTGACGTCAGGGGTCGCGAGTTTCTCGACGTAGCGCGCTTCGCGCGGCAGCCATTCGATTGGCAGATCGTCGCCCGCCTGCGCGATGCGCGCGCGGCAGGCCGCACACAGCGGTGCGACGGGATCGTCGTGAATCTCGCAGTTCGGGACGACCGGCAATTCCGGATCGAGCAGCGACGTCAGCGCGCGCAGGATGCGCGTCTTCGCCTGGCCGCGCAGGCCGAGCAGGATGAAGTTGTGGCGCGACAGCACCGCGTTGACGATCTGCGGCACGACGGACTCGTCGTAGCCGACGATGCCGGGGAACAGCGTCTCGTTCGCACGCAGCTTCCGGATCAGGTTTTCGCGGATCTCACTCTTCACGGGACGGCGCCGCACCCGTCCTGCGTCGATGTCGTTGCGGAGGGCACCTAGGGTCTTCGGGAGGGACATAACCGGATATTAGCAGGGTTAGGGCTTCATGTTTCGAGTTCGCGAAGGCGTGCGGTAGGGCGCACCTTCAGGTGCGCCTCCACGGTGGCGCCTCTAAAGAGGCGCCCGACCGTCAGAGCGCGTAGTGCGAGGTCTGGCGGTTCGCACCACCTCGACCGCAACGTCGGGACGGTCGCTGATGATCCCGTCGACGCCCCACTCGATTAGTCGGAGCATGTCCGCTTCCTCGTCGACGGTCCACACCTGCACGGCGACGCCGGCACGATGGGCATCCTCCACGAAGCGCCGTGAGACGACGCGCGTCGAGCCGGACGTCTCGGGGACCTGGAACGCGTCGAACGGCGGGTTGCGCACCGGCCAGCGGCACCACGAACGATACAGGGCGACGCGTGTTTCCTCGCGCGAGGAGCCGGTGCGGATGCGTGGTTCGTAAGCGCGCGCGGCGCGCAGCACGCGCGTGCCGAACGAGCCGAGGGCGATGCGATCGACGCCGTCGACGGCGCGCACCTCGTCGATGGTGCGACGGGCCAATTCCGGTTCGTTCTCTTTCAGCTCGATGATGATCGGAATGTCGGGATACCGGCGCAGCACGTCGCGAAGTGTGGGAATCATCATGCCGGCGTTGCGGTACGGAAACCCGTTGGCGGCGTCGGCGGTGCGCGGCGTGAAGTGAAAGCCGGCATCGAAGCGCGCGAGCTCCGCCGCGGTGTGCGCCGCGAGCGGCCCGCGCCCGCTGGTCGTCCGATCGAGCGTCTTGTCGTGATGCACGACGGCGATCCCGTCTCGTGAGAGATGGACGTCGAACTCCAGCCCGTCCGCCCCGAGCGACAGCCCGTGATCGAACGCGGCGATTGTGTTTTCGGGTCGAAGCGCCGCGCCCCCGCGGTGCGCGAACACCTGAGGACGTGAAAGGGACACGGCCGGATGAGGACGAGGCACCTCGACGATCTTACGGCATGAGCCTTGAAGCCCGTCCGATCACGAAAGGAGGACGCATGTCGGATTTACGAGGGAAGTACGATTTTGCCATTCAGACGGCCAAGCGGCTGGGCTTTGATGGATCGGCCCAGCAGGAAGGAGACAAGCTGAATTTCCGCGGCACCGTGAGGTCGGAGGACGAAAAGAACCAGATTTGGAACGCGCTGAAGACGATTCCGGACTGGCAGAAGGACATCAATGCGGACATTCGCGTCGCGCCGCAGGCGCAGCCGGTCGGCACGAGCGGCGCCACCGCGACCGCAACCGCCGAGAAAACTTACACGGTGAAGTCAGGCGATACGCTCAGCAAGATCGCGAAAGAGCACCTGGGCGACGCCAACGCGTACATGAAGATCTTCAACGCGAACAAGGATCAGTTGTCTGATCCGGACAAGATCAAGCCCGGCCAGGTGCTGCGCATCCCCGCGTAGCAGCAACCTTTCGGTGAGAGAGATCCGCCACGGACACACTGATGGACACGGATAGAAGTTTATCCGTGTACATCCGTGTCCATCCGTGGTGGGCTATCCGTGGTGGCTATTTCTTCGTCAGTTCGGCCGCGGTCGTGAACTTCGGTTCGATGTCCACCGGCACCCCTGTGAGCTTGTCGAGCACCTTCTGCACTTCGGGACGCACGATCCCGAATTTGTCGATCATTCCTTTGGCCTTCGCGTAATCCCCTTCGGCCTGGAGCGTCATGATGTCGCGCGTCAGCGCCGCGACCGCGTCTCCGATCTTCGCGTTGTCGACCGTGAAGGTGCCGTCGGGACGCGTCTTGAACGCGCCGGCGTCGAGAAGGTAATTCAACTGGATCGCGATGCCGCGGCCGTGCGCCTCGCTCACGCCGAAGCGAATCGATCGGAAGGCCGAGGCCAGGAACGTCGTGTACATCGTCTTCGCGATTGACGCGTCGATCTGCTTCTTGTCCGCGAGATAGCGCAGCGCCCACAGGCCTGAGACATCCGCCTTCGCTTCTTCGATCGTGCTGTAGGTCTCCTTCAGCTCCTGACGAACGGTCGTCTGCCGGCCGCTGACGGTGATCGCATGCGGCCCGAGGCCGTGCATCAGTTCGTGCATCAGGATGTGCGTGAAGAACGCGTCGAACGCGACCTTCGCCTGGTCCGCCGCCGACAGCGCGACCTTCGAGATCGGCAGCAGCACCATCTTGAACTTCGCGTCCTGCACGTTCTTCAGCATGACGCGCTTGGTGCCCTTCTCGCGGACGACGCGCTCGTCGTTCGGGAGGTTGAAGGCCGCGGTCTGCACGCCGCGGTTCGCATCGCCGGCCGCGAAGATCTCGTTGACGACGGCAATCGGCGCGAGCGCGCCGAGTTTCGGATTGCGGTACTTCGGATCGATCGGCAGGTTGTCCTCGAGTTCCTGCAGGTGATCGCTGAAGGACTGGAGCTTCTTCGTCTCGGCGTCGTCGCGCACAGTGATGAACGCCTCGAACGCCGCCTTGAAGTTGAACCACTCGTCTTCGTAGACCTCGTAGGGACCAATCGTCGGCTCGATTGGCGCGTCGAGCTCCATCCAGGCGACGTCGCTCGCGTAGTAGTCGTTGCTGAGAAACGCGTCGGCGCGGGCCGTCAGAAACTTCTTCAGCGATGCGTTCGACGTCAGGTCGGCGGCTTCGCGTAGCAGCGCCGAAGCTCGCGCGAGCTCCCCCTGATATTCGATGCTGTACGGCACGGCGACGAACGAGTCGTCGCTGCGGCGAATGGTCGTGAAGAAGCCGCTGGCGGCAGCCTTTGCCTCACCCGAAAGACCGTCGAGCCACTTCTGCACTTCTTCTTTCGTCGCACCCGCGGCGTAGAAATTCGCCGACTCAGGCTTGTCCGGCGCGCCCGGGACGAACGCGTGGTTGTGGTCGAGGCGATCCCACGGCCCTTTGTTGATCAGGAAGTAGTGCAGGCGCGCGGCTTCCGCGCGTGCGGCGCGCGGGCTTGCCGGCGACGCGGCGCGGCGCGCGAGATCCTGCAGCAGCGCGTCGTTGCCGGCCCACACCTGACGGAGGAACAGCGCGTCCATGATCCGCGAGGCCTCCACCAGGCGGGCGAGCGCGTCGCGTTCGTTCTTCGGCAGCGCGGAAAGATCCGCGCCGATGTCGGCCGGCGCGAACCGCGCCGTCATTCTCTGAAGCTCGGCTAGCGTGGGCATCTCGGTATCCGTCTGTTGCTGCGCGCGCACCGCAACGGCGGCAGCGGCAAGTGAAATCGTGAGCACCAGGGTCGTGGTGAAGCGCATCATCGTTTTGACCTAGAATAGGAGGATTGTAGCCCGACCAGATTCCTGAAGGATTCATCCCCGATGAGAAACACGGCTCCACGCGACAACGCCGAGGTCGAAGCGCTCGAACAACGCGAGTGGCGCGAGTCGCTCGACTACGTCATCCAGCAGGGCGATCGCGGCCGCGTCCAGCGGCTGCTCTCGACCCTTCGTCATCACGCGCGCATGCAGGGGGTCGCGCTGCCGTTCTCGGCGGTGACGCCCTACGTGAACACGATCCGGCCGGAGGAAGAAGTCCCGCTGCCCGGCAGCCAGGAGATCGAGCGGCGCATCAAGAGCCTGATCCGCTGGAACGCGATGGCGATGGTCGTCCGCGCCAATCGCGTGTCGGACGGCATCGGCGGGCACATCTCGACCTACGCGTCTGCCGCGACCCTCTACGAAGTCGGCTTCAACCACTTCTTCCGCGGGCCGGACGCCGACGGCGACGGCGACATCATTTATTTCCAGGGACACGCGTCGCCCGGCATCTACGCGCGCGCGTTCCTCGAGGGACGCTTGTCGGTCGAGCAGCTCGAGAACTTCCGTCACGAGCTCAGGCCGGCCGGCGGGCTGTCGTCGTATCCGCATCCGTGGCTGATGCCCGAGTTCTGGCAGTACCCCACGGTGTCGATGGGGCTCGGCCCGATCATGTCGATCTACCAGGCGCGCTTCAATCGCTACCTGGAAGATCGCGCGCTGAAGAAGGCGTCGAACGGCAAGGTCTGGGCGTTCCTCGGCGACGGCGAGACCGACGAGCCGGAAACGCTCGGGGCGATCAGCCTCGCGGCGCGCGAGAAGCTCGACAACCTGATCTGGGTGATCAACTGCAACCTGCAGCGCCTCGACGGGCCGGTGCGCGGCAACGGTCAGATCATCCAGGAGCTCGAAGCGATCTTCCGCGGCGCCGGCTGGAACGTCATCAAGGTGCTGTGGGGCTGCGACTGGGATCCGCTGTTCGCGCGCGATCACGACGGCCTTCTCGCAAACCGCCTCGGCGACGTCGTCGACGGGCAGTTCCAGAAGTACGCGGTCGAATCCGGCGGCTACTTCCGCGAGCACTTGTTCGGCAGCGATCCGCGTCTCCTGGAGATGGTCAAACATCTCTCCGACGATCAATTGAAGCGGCTGCGGCTCGGCGGCCACGACCCGGTGAAGGTGTTCAACGCGTATCAGTCCGCGGTGGAAACCAAGGGGCAGCCGACCGTCATTCTCGCGCGCACCATCAAGGGCTATGGACTCGGCGAGGCGGGTGAAGGCAAGAACATCACCCACCAGCAGAAAAAAATGAACGAGTCCGACCTGCGCACGTTCCGCACGCGCTTCGGCATCCCGATCTCCGATGAGCAGATCGCGGAAGCGCCGTTCTATCGGCCGGCCGACGACAGCGTCGAGATGGCCTACATGCGCGAGCGGCGCAAGGCGCTGGGCGGCTCCGTCCCGGCTCGCCGCGTGACCGTGCCGCCGATCAAGGCGGAGTTCGACGATCTCTTCGAGGAGTTCTACAAGGGCACCGAAGGGCGCAAGGCGTCGACGACCATGGTGTTCGTGCGCATGTTGTCGAAGCTGCTGCGCGACAAGGAAGTCGGTGAGCTGGTCGTGCCGATCGTCCCCGACGAGGCGCGCACCTTCGGCATGGAGGCGCTCTTCCGCGCCGTCGGCATCTACTCGCACGTCGGCCAGCGCTACGAGCCGGTCGACATGGACACCCTCCTGTATTACAAGGAGGCGAAGGACGGGCAGATCCTCGAAGAAGGGATCACCGAAGCGGGCTCGATGTCGTCGTTCATCGCCGCCGGCACCGCCTATGCGACGCACGCGGTCAACACGATCCCGTTCTTCATCTACTACTCGATGTTCGGCTTCCAGCGGGTCGGCGATTTGATCTGGGCGGCCGCCGACTCGCGCGCGCGCGGCTTCCTGCTCGGCGGAACCGCCGGCCGGACGACGCTGGCGGGTGAAGGCCTGCAGCACCAGGACGGCAACAGCCACGTCTACTCGCTCTGCTATCCGAACGTCGTCTCCTACGATCCGGCCTACGCGTTCGAGCTCGCGGCGATCATCCAGGACGGCATTCGCCGGATGTACCGCGAAGGGGAGAGCATCTTCTATTACCTGACGGTGATGAACGAGCAGTACGCGATGCCGGAGATGCCGAAGGGAGCGCGCGAAGGCATCCTGAAGGGCATGTACAAGCTGAAGCCCGCCCCCAATCTTGATAATGCCCAAAAGTCGAAGCTGCGCGCGCAGCTGTTCGGCAGCGGCGCGATCCTCAACGAGGTCGTCGCCGCGCAGGAGTTGCTCGCGAAGTACGGCGTCGCCGCCGACGTCTGGAGCGTTACGAGCTATCAGGAGCTCTATCGCGAAGGACACGCGTGCGAGCGCTGGAACATGCTGCATCCCGGTGAGAAGGCGCGCGTCCCGTATGTGACGCAGTGCCTGGCCGATGCACCGGGCGTGTTCGTCGCCGCGTCGGATTATCTGAAAGTGCTGCCTGATTCGATCGATCGCTGGGCGCCGCGCCGCATCCGCTCGCTCGGGACCGACGGCTTCGGCCGGAGCGAAGACCGGCAGGCGCTGCGCGACTTCTTCGAAGTCGACGCAAAGTTCGTGGCGATCGCAACCTTGTCGGAGCTGCTCAAGGAAGGGCAGATCGACGCGAAGGTCGTGCAGAAAGCGATCAAGGATCTCGGCGTCGATCCCGAGAAGAAGAATCCGGCGGTGTCGTAGACATGCCTACCGAATTCAAGCTCCCCGAGCTCGGTGAGAACGTCACGGCCGGCGACGTCGTCCGCATCCTGGTGAAGCCAGGCGACACCCTCTCGAAGGATCAGCCGATCCTCGAGCTCGAGACCGACAAAGCGACGATTGAAGTCCCCTCCAGCGTCGCCGGAACCGTCAAGGACATCAAGATCAAGACGGGCGAGAAGGGGAAGGTCGGCCAGACCATTCTCACCGTCGACGATGCGGGCGGTGCGGCGGAGAAGGCGGAAAAGGGCGACGAGAAGGCATCAGGAACGGGACCGAAAGCGCAGCCCGCGGAAGCCGTCGCCGAAGGGGGCGTGAGCCAGAAGGCGACGACCGAAACGAAAGAGACGACCGAAACGAAAGAGACGGCGGACGCGAGCGCGAAAGCGGAACGCAAGCGTCCCGAGGAGTTCGACGAGGAAGAAGCGCGCGAAGAGACGCCCGAGCCACCGCGGCAGAAGCGCGGCGAAGTCGTCGACATCGGACGCGGATCGCGCGCCGCCGCAGCGGCCGCACCGGCGCAGGCGCCTGAAGCCCCGTCGGGCCCCGCGGCGCCAGCTGCACCCTCCGTGCGCCGCGTCGCGCGCGAGCTCGGCGTCGACATCCGCCAGGTGCAGGGCTCGGGCGCCGGCGGACGCATCTCCGTCGACGACGTCCAGGCATTCGTGCGTAAGGTGATGTCGGGCGGAGCGGCGCCGGCCGGCGCCCCGGCGGCTCCGGGAACGGCCCGCACCCTTCCCGACTTCACGAAGTGGGGCGAGGTCGAGCGCAAGCCGATGAGCAACATCCGGCGCAAGACGTCGGAGCATCTCGGCTACGCGTGGAACGTCATCCCGCACGTCACACAGCACGACAAGGCGGACATCACCGGCTTCGAGGCGCTGCGGAAGCAGTTCGGCGCGCAGGTGGAGAAGGCGGGCGGCAAGCTGACCGTCACGGCGGTCGCGTTGAAGATCCTCGCGACCGCGATTCGCAAGTTCCCGCAGTTTGCGTCGTCGGTTGACGGGGCAGCCGGCGAGGTCGTCTACAAGAAGTACGCGCACATCGCTGTTGCGGTCGACACCGACCGCGGTCTGCTCGTGCCGGTGATTCGCGACGTCGACACGAAAGGGGTCACCGAGCTCGCGGCGGAACTCCAGAAGCTGTCCGAGAAGGCGCGCGCCGGCAAACTGTCGCTCGACGAGATGTCGGGCGGCGTGATCACGATCACAAACCTCGGCGGCATCGGCGGCACGTCGTTCACGCCGATCGTCAACTGGCCGGAGGTCGCGATTCTCGGCATCTCGCGCGGCGGTTACGAGCCGGTGTTCGACGGAAAGGAGTTCCAGCCGCGGCTCATGCTGCCGCTGTCGCTCTCCTACGATCACCGCGTCATCGACGGCGCGGATGCGGCGCGCTTCCTCCGCTGGGTCGCACAGGCCTTCGAGCAGCCCTTCGTGATGGCGTTGTAACGTGCCGGTCTCGACTGAGCTCGTCGTCATTGGCGCGGGGCCGGGCGGGTATGCCGCCGCGTTCTACGCCGCCGATCGCGGAATGAAGGTCACGCTCGTCGACCCGGAGAAGAACCCGGGCGGCGTGTGCGTGTACCGTGGCTGTATCCCGTCGAAAGCCCTCCTTCACGTCGCTGACGTGATCAGCGAGTCGGCGCACGCCGCCGACTTCGGCGTCGCGTTTCAGAAGCCGACCATCGATCTCAACAAGCTGCGCGATTTCAAGAACAAGGTCGTCGGTCAGTTGACGTCCGGCGCGGGACAGGTGCGCAATCTGCGGAAGATTCAGCACCTGCAGGGCATCGCCGCGTTCCGCGACGCGCGCACGCTCGACATCGATCTCGTCGACGGCAAGAAGGAGACGCTGACCTTCGAGCACGCGATCGTCGCGACCGGTTCGCGTCCGGCGACGATCCCGGGTCTGTCGATCGACGATCCGCGCGTCATGGACTCGACTGGGGCGCTCGATCTGCCGGAGGTGCCGAAGTCTCTCCTCGTCGTCGGCGGCGGCTATATCGGGCTCGAGCTCGGGACCGTATATGCCGCGCTCGGGAGCAAGGTCACGGTCGTCGAAATGACGGATGGCCTGCTGCCCGGGGCTGACCGCGATCTCGTCAACATCCTCGCGAAACGCATCGAGCAGATCTGCGACAAGGTGCTGCTCAGCACGAAGGTCACCGGCATGAAGGCCGCGAAGAACGGCATTACGGTGGCGCTCGAAGGGAAGGACGGAAAGTCCGAGCAGACGTTCGATCGCGTGCTCATTTCGATCGGGCGGCGGCCCAACTCGCAGATTCCCGGTCTCGATCGCACGAAGATCGAAGTCGACAAGCGCGGCTTCATCGTCGTCGACAAGAGCCGCCGCACCGCGGAGCCGAACATCTACGCGATTGGCGACGTGGTGGGTGAGCCGATGCTCGCGCACAAGGCGTCGCACGAGGGACGGACCGCCGTCGACGCGATCGCCGGCGATCGCAACGTCGCGTTCGAGCCGCTGGCCATTCCCGCGGTCGTCTTCACCGACCCGGAGATCGCCTGGTGCGGCCTGACCGAGACGGAAGCGGAGCGCCAGGGTCAGAAGGTCGCGGTCGCGCGCTTCCCATGGGGCGCATCAGGACGCGCGATTACGCTCGGGCGTACCGACGGCGTCACGAAGCTCGTGCTGCATCCGGAAAGCGGCCGCGTGCTCGGCGTCGGCATCTGCGGCCCGGGCGCGGGTGAGTTGATCTCAGAAGGGGTGCTCGCCGTCGAGATGGGCGCGAACGCGCAGGACGTCGCGATGACGATCCACCCGCATCCCACGCTGTCGGAGACGGTGATGGAGTCGGCCGAAGTCTTCTTCGGCCACGCCACCCACGTCTACCGCCCGAAACGCGGCTAGCCACAAAAACAACACAGACGGATCGCCACAGAAGAACACCAAAGAACACGAATTCTAGTGTGTTGTTCCGTGTTTTTCTGTGGCCTACTTTCCAGTCGGCGGGGTTTGTTTGCTCCCCTCGCAGGTGCCGTCCACGCGCTCGACCTTCTCGGCTGCGATCAGGGGCGAGGTACCATTCGCGTTCGCGCCGACCGGCGCCACCGTCGACGGCTTCGTCTCGCGGCCCGGATTGCTGTTCGCGTCCTTTGAGGACTGGCGCATCTTCTCCGCGTCGTTGGTTCCTTCCTTAGCGGGCGTCGTCCGGCCCGACGTGCCGAGGGTGTTGTCGCCGCGGTCGAGCACCTCGCCGATGACGGCGACACGCTGCCCGAGCTGATCCTTCAGATCCGTCGCGTCGGACTTCACTCGCACCCACGACCCGTCCGGCACGATCGCCGGTCGCTGCATGGTTTCCTGGCCGTTCGGCTGCGTTTCGGGCGGCGGCACGGTCGCGTGCAAGAGGATGTACTCGCGTCCGGGTGTCCCCGGCGCTTCCTGCAGGCAACCCTCGATACGGATGCGTTCGAGCCGGCCGCGATCGCCGCCGCTCTGCTGGGCGCGCGGGTTGGCGGTGTTCTCTTTCGTGCCTGAGCACGCCACTGCGACCGCTGCCAAGAGGATGGCCGCACATGCGTGCGTGAGTTGATGTGACGTTCGGTGTGTCATTGCTTGCTCCCGCCGCGAGCCATTGCAAGTTTGAGAGCCTCAGCAGGAAGACCGAAGACGGAAGACGGAAGACGGAAGACGGAAGACAGAAAACCGAAGAGCTCACGCGTGTGCCGGTCTGAAGAACCGGCCTACGTGGAACCCAAAGCCAGCCCAATGTAGAGCGCGTTCTCCCCGCGTTCCCCGTGTACGTCAGCGCACCGCCGTTGAATTGATTTCTCGCCGCGCCAGGCGGAACACGGACGCGAGCATCGGCGGCGTGAGTTTGCCCGTGTTGGTGTTCTGACGGCTCGGATGGTACGAGCCAATGACCGTCATCGCCTCGGTGCGATAGATCGCGCCGTGCCCGAACGGCGGGCGCGGCCGGACGACGATGCCGCGTGAGGCGAGCAGGCGCCACGCGGCGTCGAAGCCGATCTTGCCAAGGCAGAGGATCGCGCGCAGGTTGGGGAGCGCGGCCGCCTCGGCGACGAGATGTCCGTGGCACGCGGCGATCTCGATCGGACTCGGTTTGTTGTCGGGCGGCGCGCAGCGGACCGCGGACGCGATATAGGCATCCGTCAGCGCCAGTCCATCGTCGGTGCGCTGCGACGTGGTGATGTTTGCGAATCCCGCCGCGTACATCGCGCGCATCAGGAAGTCGCCGGAGCCGTCGCCGGTGAACACGCGTCCGGTGCGGTTCGCGCCGTGCGCCGCCGGCGCGAGGCCGAGCACGAGCAGGCGTGCGTTCGGATCCCCGAAGCCAGGCACCGGGCGTCCCCAATACACGTCGTCGCGATGCGCGGCCTTCTTGTCGCGGGCGACGCGCTGGCAATAGGTCCGCAGACGCGAACAGGTCGTGCACGAGACGATCTGCTCTCGGACGACGGCAAGGCCGGCCGCAGCACGCCCAGCCGGCACGTTGCTCATTCCCGACGGCCCGACTTGCCCGCCTCCGCCGAAGCTCCGGCGGGGTCTCGCCGAAGCGCGTCGCGCGAAGGCGGAAAGGTCGGGCCCTCTGGTAGCCTGGTTCATTTAACGCGCGGCTTCGTACGCCTGCGTTTGTTCGTGCGCGTGGTAGGAGCTGCGCACGAGCGGGCCGGACTCGACGTGCCCGAATCCGAGCTCGAGGCCGATGCGCTTCAATTCGGCGAACTGCGCCGGCGTGTAATAGCGCACCATCGGCAGGTTGGCGAGCGAGGGCCGCAGGTACTGGCCGATGGTCACGATGCTGACGCCGGCCTCGCGCAGATCGCGCAGCGTCGCCACGACTTCATCCCACTCTTCGCCGAGGCCGACCATCAGGCCCGACTTCGTGGGCACGTCCGGGGCGTACTCACGCGCACGGCGCAGCACGTCCAGCGCGCGCGGATACCGTCCGCCCGGACGGGCGATGCGATACAGCCGCGGCACCGTCTCGATATTGTGATTGAGGACGTCGGGCCGTGCGTCGAGCACGATGCGCAGCGACGCTTCGTCCCCCTGAAAATCAGGGATCAGCACTTCGAGCCGGCAGCTGGGGATGCGCGCGCGGGTTTCGGCGATGGTCCGCGCGAAGTGCGTCGCGCCGAAGTCGGGCAAGTCGTCGCGATCGACCGAGGTGACCACGACGTAACTGAGGCTCAGTGCGTGGATCGCGCTGGCGACTTTGATTGGCTCGTCAGCGTCGGGCGGCTTCGGCGTGCCGTGCACGACGTTGCAGTAGCCGCACGAACGCGTGCAGGTATCGCCGAGGATCATGAACGTCGCGGTGCCGTGGTGCCAGCACTCGCCGATGTTCGGGCAGTTGGCTTCCTCGCAGACGGTGTGCAGGCCGAGCCCGCGCATCAGCCCCTTGAGGCGATGGTAATTCTCGGATCCAGGGGCACGCACCTTGAGCCATTCAGGCTTGGGCTGGCGAGGCAGCTCGTCCGAGCGTTTCTTGCGGCCGCGAATGAAATTGAGAGGCGCCGTGGTCAACCCTTCAATTTTATACTAGCGGCCATGACTGCACTGTCGATTACCTGGTTCGGTCATGCGACGTTCGTGCTCGTCTCGCCGGGCGGCAAGCGCATCGTCTTCGACCCGTGGCTCGAGGGCAACCCGAAGGCGCCGGCGGGCGCGAAGATCGACAAGGCGGACGTGATCTGCGTCTCGCACGGCCACTCGGATCACACGACCGACGTCGTGCCGATCGCGCGTGCGACCAACGCGCCTGTCGTCGCCGTATTCGAGCTCGCGAACTACTTTCAAGCGAAGGGACTGAAGAACGTCATCGGGATGGGCATCGGCGGCACCGTCGACGTCGCCGGCCTGAGAATCTCGATGACACAAGCGATTCACACCAGCAGCGCCACCGAGAACGGCCAGACCGTGTATCTCGGCAACGCTGCCGGCTTCGTGGTGCGCCTCGAAGACGCCCGGTCCGTGTACTTCGCGGGCGATACGGCGCTCTTCGGCGACATGCGGCTCATTCGCGAGCTGTATGCGCCGGAGATCGCCTTCCTGCCGATTGGCGATCACTACACGATGAACCCCGAGGCGGCCGCGCTCGCCGTCGACATGCTCGGCGTACGGCAAGTCGTGCCGATGCATTACGGCACGTTCCCGCTCCTCACCGGCACGCCCGATCGGCTCAAGAAGCTCGTCGAGCCGCGCGGCGTCGATGTCCTGGTGCTGAAGCCAGGAGAGACCGCGCAGTGATGGTAGGGCATCGAGGCGCACCTGAAGGTGCGCCCTACCGCATTACTCCTCAATCCTAATCGCGAGTCACTTCCAACCCGAGATAACGCATGTCGGCCGACGAGAAGTTGTGGATCGACGTCGATCAGTACATCAACGACCAGGTGACCGGCGAGGATGCCGTGCTGGCGGCGGCCATGCGGGCCGGGGAAGCTGCAGGACTGCCGGCAATCAGCGTGACGCCGGTGATCAAGACGCAGCTGTATAACGTCAGCCCCACGGATCCGGTCAGCTTCATCGCCGTCTCCATCTTCCTCACGACGATTGCGTTCCTCGCGAGCTAC
>JBKPRU010000028.1:0-14190 GCA_046734675.1 Acidobacteriota bacterium | reverse complement strand
ACCTTCACCCGGACCACCGCGGCCCGGCCCGCCCTGACGCGCCGCAGCCGCGCGCTGCGCGGCAGCCGCCTCGCCGGGCGTCATCTCGGTCGCGATCACCGTGTTGCGGTCGGGTCGGTTGTTGCCGTGGTGGCACGTCGTGCAGTTGACTTGCTGGCGCCCCTCGAACTGCTGCGTGTTGATGGCCTCGACCATCTGCAGCATCTTGCGCGCGGTCTCCTTCGGCTTCTTCTCGTCGCGATCGAAACCGCCCTGTGGGCCGGTAACGTGACAGAAATCGCAGCCCACACCGAGCGAGGCGGCGATGAACTGCATCGACACCGGCAGCTGCTCGGCGGGCACGTCCTTCAGGATCTTGATGTTCTTGTAGTACTCGCCCGCGGTCTCACCGGGGCGCGGCGGGCGCTGCGGCTGGTTGCCGCGGCCACTGCCTGGTCCCTGCGGGGCGGCACCGGCTGGCGGTGTTCCCTGCGGCGGCGTGGCGGCGGGCGGCGCGGTCTGCTGCGCGCGCAGACCGAAGCTGATACTCACAACGACGGCTGAGACACACACGAACTGCCGGGCGCGAGTTCGGGTCACGAGAGTCGCTCCTTATCGAGGTCAACCGAAAAAAGGCGCGACCATTTAACACCGGAACCGTGCCGCGGCAGAACGTCGAGTGGTATGAAAAATCTGTGACGGACGAGGTCGAAGTGGGCGGACCGCCGGAGGACGTAGCGGCCCGCCCGGCAGCTTACCGGTTGCCCCCGCCGGAGCAGCTGCCCGAGACTTCGCGAATCGACGAAATGTGAAGCGTGCCCGCGCTGCTCGCGCTCGCCATCGAGCCGCCGGCCGTCGAGCCGGCCGTGCTGCCGGTCCCGGTGGTGCTGCCCGTACCGGTGGTGCTGCCCGTGCCGGTCGTGCTGCCCGTCCCGGTCGTGCTGCCGGTGCCCGCGGTGCTGCCCGTCGACCCGGCGCCGTACGACGACGACGATGACGAGCTGTCGAGCGTGCCACGGACTTCAACGCGCTTGTTCACGTACTCCTGCAGATCGCTCTTGTCCTTACCCGTGAGCTTGTAGGAGCTCTGGCTGCTCGCGCTTGTCGAGCCCGCCGCCGTGCCGCTGGTGCCGGCCGTACCCGCCGTGCTGCCCGTGCCGGTCGTCGCGCCGCCAGCTGTCGTCGAGCTCGAGCCCGATCCCATCGATGCCTGCGTAAGGATGAACTGTCCTTCGCTACCCGTTGAACGGCTCGCGCTCGTGCTGCCGGCCGCCCCTGTAGAGCCTGTTGTCGCGCCCGCGCCCGACGTTCCCGTGGCGCCACCGCTCATCGAGTCCGCGCTCACCAGACAGCCCGTGACCGTAACGGTCTGGCCGCGGGACGAATCCCGGTCGCTCTGACTCTGGCTGCTCGGCGATGTGCTCTGGGCGCTCGCACCGACGGCAATCGCTGTTGCCATCACGGCGCCAAATACCAATTCGCGTTTCATCTAATGCCTCCTCGCTTTCGTAGGGTCTCTCACGGATGGTGTTCTGCAATCACGTCGCCATCGCGGCGATCCGCGAAAAACGCGCGGCGGCGAGTGTTTTTGCGACGACAGCGAGAAATTCGGGCGTATTTGCTTTGTACGGAGCACGCAGGAAATTCCGCAGCCGCGGTGAGCTCAACGACGATCGATATCGATCAGCTCACACGTGCCGCGTCGACGTTCACGGAAAAAGCGGAGGCGGTGTGCGCCGCTTCGTGGCCTGCTCGAACGCATATGCGAGGCGCAGCAACGTGGGCTCGCTGCAGGCCATGCCCGTGAAGCTCACGCCGAACGGCGCCGGCTTCGGATTGAAGCCCGGCGGGAACGGCGCAGGTGGCGGCGCCGTCGGATTGAATGCGAAGGGTATGTTCGGCACTGTGCCGAACGGCACAATCACCGTGGGATATCCCGGGCGCGCGGCCAGCGCGGAGCCGTTCGCGCCGGGGAACAACAGCGCGTCGAGCGTGTTCGCCTTCATCGCCGCGTCGATCCCGTTCGTACCGCCCAAGCGAATGTCCTTCGCGCGATCCGCTTCGTAGCGCGGCTGGTCTCGCTCGACGTCCATTTCGTCAGAGATGTCGAGCTGCTGCTGTCCGTACTTGATCGCGCCCGCTTTCTCGTGCGCCTTGTTCCATGCGCGCAGCTCCGCGAGCGTCTTCACCGGCGCTGACGGTCCGAGCGAGGCGAGCCACGCGTTGAAGTCGCGTTTCATGCCGTACTTCAGATCGATCGAGCAGTCCTCGTCCTTCCCCTTCGCATCGTCCATTCCGGAGCAGATGCCCCAGGCGAGGAAGTTCTCTTTCGGATCCTTCTCGAGGATGCTGGGGATGTCGGCCGGGTCGACGACGATCGCACCCTGCTGTTTCAGCACCGCGATCGCATCCTCCATCACCTTGCGTTGATCGGGATTGAGGCCGCCGCGCGGCCGATCGGCACCAGGGGCCGCCACGCGCTCGTAGAACGACGCGCGCGGGATCCCGATGCGCGCGCCTTTGAGTCCGTCGGCACGGAGGAACTGGGTGTAGTCGCGTCCCGCGGGCGGTGTGCACGCGCGCGTCGCGGCATCGTTCGGGTCGGGTGCGCCGCCCTCGAGCACGCCGAGCATGATCGCGGCGTCGGTCACCCACTTCGCCATCGGTCCCGGCGTGTCCTGATCGGCGGTGATCGGAATGACACCGTAGCGGCTCACGCGACCCACCGTCGGCTTCACCGCGGCCAGCATGTTCTGGTTCGAGGGGCTGAGAATCGAACCGGACGTTTCGCTACCGACGTTGCCGGCCCAGAAATTCGCCGCGGTGCCGATGCCCGAGCTCGAACCGCCGGTGCCGAGCACCGGACGGCCGTCGAAGGTAGCCTCGCGCGGATCGCGACGCGGATCGTACGGGTTCATGCCGTAGCCTTTGAGCGCGTTGTAATTCCCCGGCATGTTGCTCGACACCCAGTTGGCGAGCTCGGTGAGGCCGGTTTTCGCGACGATGATGGCACCGGCGTCGCGCAGGTTCTTCGTGAGCGTCGCTTCGTAAGGCGGCGTGAACCCATCGAACGCGAGCGCCCCGCCGGTCGTCGGCATGTTCGTCGTGTGGACGTTGTCCTTCAACGCGATGGGGATGCCGTGCAGCGGTCCGCGGACGCGGCCCTGGGCGCGCTCGCGATCGCGGTCGTCCGCTTCCTTCAGCGCCTCGGGGTTGACGGTGATCGCCGCGTTCAGCTTGTCCTCGTAGAACGCGATGCGCGTGAGGTACTCCTGCACGATCGCGCGCGACGAGGTGCGGCCCGCCTTCATCGCCGCCTGCATCTCGGGGATGCTGGCTTCGACGACGGTGAAGGCGGACGCCGGGTCGCGGCGTCGCCCTTGCGGAACCAGGACGGAGGGAACGAGGACGAGCAGCAGCAGCGCGGACGCGCGTGGTTTCATGGTGTCGATGGCGGCGACGGATCGTGGCGGCGGACGAACCAGGCGATCGTCCGCACCAGCTCTCCCTGTGACTTCTCGAGGTGTGCGGCGTGATCCGCGCCGGGCAGGATCACCCACGCCTTGTCGGGCGTGCCGAACCGGGTGAACAGCTTCGTTTGCAGCGCCAGCGGCGCCTGCGGATCGCGCTCGCCGGTGACGAGCAGGCACGGTACGAAGATGCGCGCCGGGATGAATGCGTTGAACTGCTGCTCGTCGCGCCAGTCGGCGTAGATCGGATCGGCGCGGAGCGCGGCATCGGTGAAGGCGCGAACGGTCGCGGCCGACACCGCGTCGGTGGTGATGAAGTCGGCGCGCGCGGCGTCAGAGGTGTTGCGCTTGCGCGGCGGCGCCGCCGGCGGCTCCACCGTCGCAATCCGCTGATCGGGATCGAGGCCGAAGCCAAGCAGCACGAGGCCGGCAAACTTCTCCGGGTTGCGCTGCGCGGCGAGCGCCGCCACCATCGCGCCGCGCGACAGTCCGAGCACATAGACAGGGCGCCCGGCCGTGCGCGCCGGCCCATGCAGCCAGTCGATGACGCCGAGCACGTCGCGCACGGCGCGCTCCGGCGTCAACCATCCGGTGGCGTCGCGCGGCGTGGCTCCGTAGCCGCGAAGGTCCAGCGCGTAGACGTCGAGGCCGGTTCCGGCCAGCGCGTCCATGAAGGAGCGCCGCTCGCCCGCGACCTCGAGATCGAAGTTGGGCAGGCTGCTCCACGTCCGCCCGTGCACCAGCAGCATCGCCGCGCGCGGCTGCGGCGGCCGCTTCTGCCACACCGCCAGCGTGTGGCCGTCCACTTCGACGTCATGGCGGATCGGCGGCGCGGCCCGCGCAGTCGCCGCGCTCAGAAGCGCGCCAAGAACACAGATCAGAAGTAGACGCACTGGTGCAGTATTGCGGGGGCGTCCACTTGTCGCGGCCCTACGGGCTCGCCACGAAGACCACGAAGATATGAAGACCACGAAGTTCTATTTCTTTGCTGTCGATCTCGTTTGGTTTTGTGTTTTCAACATCTAAGTTGTCTTCCTTCGTGAACCTTGTCCCTTCGTGATCTTTGTGACGAGCCGTCGGCCGTGTGACATGTGTCAGTCGTCGGAAGAGATCTCAGCGGCCTTGCTCCCGCCGGATTCCCTGCCTCAGGGCTTCCATCGTGCCCGGCGACGCGATGAAGAGATCTTCCGGGAAGCGTCCCGCATAGGCGAGCATGCTCGAGTAGATCACGTCGCTCTGATACAGGTTGAAGCCGAGACCGGCGAGGAACTGCAGCCGCAGGTTCCGGTCGCGATTGATCGACGCGTCCTTCAGCCAGGGTGCGAGATCGCTGGCCGTGCCCGCGAACGTCGAGAACAAGTCGACCGCGGAGTTCATGCCGATTTCCCGCAGCGACTGCGCGACCGGGGCATACTCCGCCTGCTGCAGCCTCCGTTGAATGGCGTCCACGTCGATCTTCGTCGCCTGCGCCTGGCCGAGCAGCACGAGGTCGTATCCCGCGCCGTTGTTCGTGTTGCCCCAGACGATGCCGTTCGGGAAGGCTTCGAAGAAGGTCGCAATCTCGCTCTTCACCGCCTCGGTGTTGCTCTCGTACAGCTGCACGAACAGCGTGACCGCGCCGCCCGGATTGAGATGCGACTTGACGATCTCGAAGAACTCGCGGGTGTAGAGCATCGCCGCTCCCTTCACCCACGGGTCGAGCGGGTCCGACGTAATCGCGTCGAACTTCTCCTTCGTCGTCAGCAGGAAATGCCGCGCGTCGTCGACGCGGATGTGCACCTTGGGGTTGTCCACCACGCGGAAATTTTGATCGCCGAAATACTTCGACACGACGCTGGGCACGAGCGGCTCGATTTCGGCGATCGTCTCGTGCTCGACGGCCGGATCGATCGAGACCGCACCGGCGGTGACGCCGGCGCCGCAGCCGATGACCAGGACCTTCTTCGCCTGCGCCGGAACGAGCGTCGTCATGTGGCCGAGCATCCGCTGCAGACGCATGTCCTGCGGCTCGCTCGACGCCTGCACCTTGCCCGCGTTGTGATAGTTGAGGACGCCGCCGGGGAGACGTGAGACCGCGACCGTCGCGTTCCAGCCTTCGCCCATGTAGATGATGTCCGCCGATCCTATGCGCGTCGCGGCGTAGCGGCCGTACGCGGCCAGGATGCCCGGGACGGGCTTCACCGTCCGCGAGAGCAGGCCGGCAATCGCCGCCGCCGCGATGATCACGACCGTGCTCACGAATGCGACCTGGCTCTTGCCGGCCGGTTCTTCCGTCGCGCCAGTCGAGAGCACGAGCAGACCTGAAAGCGCGCTCACCAGGATGAGCGCTTGCTGCGCGTGCTGGCTGCCGAGCCACACCACGAGCAGCAGGCTGCCGAGCACGGAGCCGACAATCGCCCCGACGGTGTTGGCTGCATAGACGCCACCGACCAGACGTGCGGGGTCCTGTCCGCGTGACGCCACTGCGGCAAGCGCGAGCGGAAAGCTGGCGCCCCACAGGATCGCGCCCGGCAGCACCGCCCACAGGCAGCGCACGATATCGAGTTGGAAGTTGTACCAGGGGTCGGTCGAGATTGCGGGATTGATCGGCCAGTACGGGAGCGACTGCGTCAGCATGTAGGCGGCCCACGCGAGCGCGCCGCACAGGAGCATCTGGCACCATCCGAGCGCGACGCGCGGACGCGAGGAGCTCCGGCCGATCGCGGCACCGACGCTGCTGCCAATCCCGAGACCGAAGAGGAACACGGCGAGGATCAGCGAGAAGGTATACACGGTCGCGCCGAAGAGGAGCGAGAGCAGCCGCGTCCAGATCACCTCCGAGGCGAGCGCCGTCATGCCGGAGAGCGCGATCGCGACGTAGACGGCCCACCTGCCCGACACGCGCGCCGCCGGCGCATCATCATGATCGCTCGCGAGCCGTTCGACGACGGGCGTGCGCGCCGCGATGAGCAGCGCAATCGCCGCGACCGTGACGTTGAGGGCGACGGCGACGTAAGTGGCGAACGCGAGATCGTGAACGCGGAGCAGATAGAAACCCGCGAGCAGGCTGCCGAGCACCCCGCCGCCGATGTTGCCGCCGTAGAAGAACCCGAGCCACGACACTCCCTCGGGCGTGGACTCGACCCAACGCGAGATCGCCGGCAGCGTGGCGCCCATCAGCAGCGTCGGCGGCAGGAGGCACACACCGGCCGTGATGCCGCGCAGCACGATGCCCACCATCCCGGTCCCGCCGAGCGACGCGTAGGCGCTGTTGAGGAGCGGCATGCCGACGAGAACGAGCAGGCCGATCGCGCCGATACCAAGTTCGAGATACGCGTAGAGCCGCAGCGGGTGCTCGTGCCGCGCCGCGGCGACGCGCGGCAGCAGCAGGCTGCCAAGGCACATGCCGCCCATGAACGTGCCGAGCAGCACGCCCATCGAGACAGCCGACGATCCGATTACGAGCTGGAGGAGCTGGAACCAGACGACTTCATAGATCAGGGCGGCACAGCCGCTGCCGACAAACAGCAGCAGCAGGCCGGGCAGGAACCGGCGCGGGGTCATCGACTCACCTTTCCAAACGGGGCCTCCGTGAATCGCGAAGTCACCGCCAAAGGACGCGTATCGTACTACATACTTGTCGTCCGGCTCGTCTGATCACCCGGCCGATGCGCACGCCAACTTCCGCGCCCTGCCGTCCGTCCAATCATCCACCGATGATCCACCACGGATGGACACCGATGGACACGGACACGTTGGTTCACGTCGGGCGGGTCTTTAGACCCGCCGGCTGATAACACTCAGGAGGTCCTGCTCATGGCCTGGTGGACACGTCGCAAGACCGAAGACACGCCGCCGGATCCGAACATGCCGCTCATCCGGCTCGAGGGGATCACGAAGATCTATAAAGGTGATGCCGACGAGGAGACGCGCGCCCTTGACGACGTGACGGTCGATATCGAGCGCGGCGACTACATCGCGGTGTCGGGCCCGTCGGGCTGCGGGAAGTCCACGTTCCTCTCGATGCTCGCGCTGCTCGATGCGCCGACCCGCGGCCGCTACTACTTCAACGGCCGGCGTGTCGATCAGCTCACGCCCGCCGAGAAGGCGCGCGTGCGCAACGTCGACGTCGGGCTGATCTTTCAGAGCTTCAACCTGATTGGCGACATGACCGTCTACGAGAACATCGAGTACCCGCTGACGCTGCGCGGCGTGTCCGCAGCCGAGCGCAAGGCGCGCGTCGACGCGGCGCTCGAGCGGGTCGGCCTGACGGCGCGCGCGAAGTCGCGCCCGGGATCGCTGTCAGGCGGACACCAGCAGCTCGTGGCGATCGCGCGGGCGATTGCCGGCCGTCCGCCGATCGTGCTCGCCGACGAGCCGACCGGTAATCTCGACTCGAAGAGCGGCGAGGCGGTGATGGCGATGTTCCGCGAGCTGCACGCGGCGGGGGTGACGGTCTGCCTCGCCACGCACAACCCGGAGTACATCGCGATGGCCGACCGCAACATCTATCTGTTCGACGGGCGGGTCGTCGGGCAGCCGGTCAGTTGAGCGCGTCCCCCTTCGCCTGGCGGTAGGCGCGCTCGACGGCGGGCTGCACGAAGTAGGCGTCGAACGCGCGCTGCGCCTGCGGATCGTCGCCGGCCAGGGTCTGCTTCCAATCGGCGAGCGTCACGTTCTTCTGCACCGCCTCGAGCGTCGCGCCGGCCGCCACTTCCGCCTTCACGCGCGACACGAGATCGGCGAGCAGCCGTTGCACGCGCGCCGCATGCGACCAGTCGTGCTGCACCGGACCGTGGCCGATCAGGATCGTCGAAGCCTCGAACTGCTGCAGCGTCCCCAGCGTGTCGGCCCACTCCACGTAATACGAGCCGATCCCGAACGGCACCGGCGCGACGACGAGATCGCCGCTGGCGATGATCTTCTCCTTCGGCAGGTACACGACCACGTCGCCGCGCGTGTTGCCGCGCCCGAGATGCTCGATGCGGATCGTCCGCGCGCCCATCTGCAGCGTCATCGATGCGGTGAAGGTCAGATCGGGCAGGGACTCGCGGACCGACGGGATTTCCGCGTCGTAGCGCTTCAGCAGCCGCACCACCGCTTCCGCGCGCGCGCGCCGCTCGGGCGTCAGCGTCGTGCCGTCGGACCCGGTGTTGGTGCGCAGGTACTCTTCGTACTGCGTGATCCGTTTCTTGTTGTTCTCGAGGTCGGTCTTGATCGCGCCGAACGCCTGGGTCGCAGCATCGGTCCGCGTGTTCGGGTGCGCGATCACCTGCAGGCCCGGCCACGCCTCACGGAAGACCCCGTTGCCGAACACATGATCGTCGTGCCAATGCGTGTTCACGAGGTAGCGCACCGGCTTCGGGGTCAGCTTCTTGATTTCGCTGATGATCGTTGTGGCCGTCGACGGCAGCATGCTCGAGTCGACGACGAGCACGTCGGTCTCGTTGACGACGATCAGCACGTTCGGCTCGTAGTGGAACGGCTTCTCGCTCCAGACGAGACCGTAGACGCCGTCGGCGAACTTGATCACGTCGTAGGCGTCGTCGGCCGGTGCCGCCGCCTGCAGGATCGTGAGCGCTAGCGTGAGGACGAAGGAGATCAGCATGGCCGCGCATGGTAGGACGCGCGGCCCGTTCGACGCGATGGCGCGGTGACGAAGGCCCGGCGCCAGGGTACGGGCCTCGTGCGTGCCGGGTCTAAAGACCCGGGCTACACCTGTCTAAAATGATTCCACGTAGGCCGGGTCTTTTAGACCCGGCGCTATTTCGGCACGCGTGCCTCAAGATCTCTGAGCTCCTTCATCAGATCCTCGAAGCGGCGAATCGCCTCTTGCCCCACCTTCTGATCCGCGCTGCCGACCATGCGCTGCACGTTCTGCAATTGATCAATGAGCATCGGCTGGGGATACGTACCGCCGGCCGACACGAGCGACGCCCACGCCTCCTGCAGCGGATCCGCATACTTGACGGACTCGCGCGATTCGCCGACACCGGGCGCCGGCGCCGCCGCGATGTTCTTCGCCTGCATTGCCTTCTGCAGACGGCCGCGCAGCGCGTTTCCCTGCGCAATGGCGTCGCGTACTTTCAAGAGGAACTGTTCCTGGGCGACGAGATCCGCCTGCGTCACGCCATCCTTGATCACCCGTGGATCGACTTTTACGGCAAACGTTTTCGACTGCGCGGCGCCGTTGACGGTCAGTCGCGCCGTGTAGCGGCCGGGCGCGACCATCGGACCGTTCCCCTCCCACCGGTAATCCCAGTAGTAGCGATTGTGACCGGGGTGCGTCGTCAGCGGCGCGGCGGTCCCGCGCCCGCGGCCCGCCGGCGGCACGTCGGCGTCCGGATCCTCGGCGCGCGAATCCACATTGGAGCGGCCCCCCTGCCCTCGTCCGCCTCGCCCGCTCGAACCGATCGTGCGGACGACCGCGCCGCTCGCATTGAGAATCTCGAGGGTCGCCTCTCCGGAGAATCCTTGCGGCAGCACGTAATCGATCGCGGCGGCCACCGGCGGATACTGCGGCACGCCGCTGCGGCTCGCCGCGTACCGATAGCGGATCCCATCACGCGGCTGCACCAGTTGCGCCGTGGTCGACTCTGACGTCGCGGCCGCCAGCTGCTGCAGCGGCGAGATGTCATCGAGGATCCAGAACGAGCGACCCATCGTCGCGATGACGAGATCCTTACGATGAACGCGGATGTCGGTCACCGGCGTAGCCGGCAGGTTCTGCTGCAGCGGTTGCCAGTGCCGGCCGTTGTCGAACGAGACGAAGGCGCCGAATTCGGTGCCCGCATACAACAGTCCCGCGCGATCCGGATCCTCGCGCACGACTCGCGTCGGGTAATCGTTCGGAATGCCGTTGGTGCCGTCGGTGAGGCGCGTCCACGTCTCGCCGTAATCGTTCGTCACGTAGATGTAGGGCTGCAGATCGTGCTCGCGGAGGTAGCGATAGACGGCGATGTAGGCCGACCCCTTGCGATGGGGGGAGTCGTCGATGTTCTGCACGCGTCCGCCCGGCGGCAGACCTTTCGGCGTGACGCGCTTCCATGTCTTGCCGTTGTCGCGCGTGACGCTGACCGGGCCGTCGTTCGCACCCACCCAGATCACGCCCGGCTCGAGCCGGGACTCCGTCATCGCATAGATCGACGAGTACACTTCTTCGCCCGTGATGTCCCGCGTGATCGGACGTCCCGGGACGATCTGAAGCTCGGGTTCGTGCGCGGTCAAATCCGGGCTGATCACCTGCCACGTCACCCCATCGTCGGTCGATCGATGCAGCACGTGCGACGCCTGGTAGATGACGCTCGGGTTGTGCGGCGAGAGCATGATCACCGTCGAGCGCGGGAATCGATACTTGATGTTGTCGGGATCCTGCCCGTAGCGGTTCTGCGGATAGACCCACGTGCCCTGCGACTGACCCGAGAGCACGTTGTAGCGTTCGACCTCACCCTTGCACGCGCCCCAGACGATGCTGCCGTCGGGCCGCGGCCAGATTCCGCCAGTCTCGCAGCCCGAGGCCTGCGCCCACGCCTGCGCCGGCGCGTCCGCGCCCCAGGACTGCGGCGGCAGGCTCGGCACGACCAGCGTCGAGTTGTCCTGCTGCGGACCGTAGAGCCGATACGGATACTGATCGTCGACCGAGACCATGTAGATCTCCGCCGTCGGCTGGTTCAGGATCGACGACCACGAGCGTCCACCGTCGATCGTCACCGTGGCGCCGCCGTCGTTCGACTGGATCGCGATGTTCGGGTTGTCGGGGTTGAACCACATGCCGTGCATGTCGCCGTGCGGCGCCTGCACCACCTGGAACGAGTGGCCGCCGTCGCTGGACTTGAACAGGCTGAGCGCATTCACCCAGACTTCTTCCGGGTTCTTCGGATTGACGTCGACGTAGTTGAAATAGAACGGACGGGTGCGCAGGTTCTCGGACGAATTGACGTTGCGCCACGTCGCGCCGCTGTCGTCCGATCGATACAGCCCGCCTTCGCGCCCGGGCGCCTCGACCATCGCGTAGACGATCCGCGGCTGGCTGCGCGCGACGTCGAGATCGATCTTGCCGATCAAGTTCTGTGGCAGCCCGTTCGTCAGATGCGTCCAGTGCTCGCCGCCGTCGCTGGACTTGTAAATGCCGCCTTCAGTCGCGGGCCCGCCGCTGATGATGTCCCACCCTTTGCGAAAGCCCTTGTACATCCCGGCGTAGAGCTCGTCGGGGTTCGACATGTTGATGGCGAGCGCGCGTCCGCCCGTCTCGTTGTTGACGAACAGCACCTTGCGCCAGGTCTTTCCGCCGTCGGTGGTCTTGAAGATGCCGCGCTCGTCGTTGGGACCAAACGGAGATCCAAGCGCGGCGAGCCAGACGACATCGGGGTTGGTGGGGTGCACGCGAATGGCGCCGATCTGACCCGAATCCCTGAGCCCGAGAAATCTCCAGGTGCGCCCCGCGTCGGTCGACTTGTAGACGCCGCGGCCGATGATGACGTTGCTGCGAATCGCCGCGCTCCCGGTGCCGACGTAGACGATGTTCGGATCGGACTCCGCGACGTCGATCGATCCGATCGAGCCGTCGGCGATCTGTCCGTCGCTGAGCGGCGTCCATCGTTCGCCGCACGTCTCGGTCTTGAAGACGCCGCCGCCGGTGCCGCCCATATAAAAGGTGCAGGGCTGACTGCGGACGCCCGTGATCGCGGTCACGCGTCCGCCGCGCGTCGGTCCGACATTTCTCCACCGCAGGTCCTGGTAGTTGCGTGGATCGACGACGACGTTCGGGTCGCGCGCGCCGCTCGTGCCAGCGGGCGGCGCTTGCGTGTGAACGATTACCGATGCCGTGAGTGCGAGGAGTGCGAGGGACAGGCGAGAGCGCATCTTCGGAGTATAGACGCCGTTTGCGTCGGCTCGCGTCCGGGATTAGCATGGCCCCGCCATGACGCGCGAGGAGATCCTCGCTTTGCTCGAGCGGCAGAACGCCGCGTGGGCGGCGCACGATCCGGCCGCGCTCGCGCGCGCGTATGCACCCCACGCGATCGTCACCAGCCCCACCGGCGGCGTGCTCGAAGGGCCCGCCGACGTCGAGCGCATCTTTCGCAAGTGGCTCTCCGCCTTCCCCGATCTCAAGTTCCAGTCCGACGACGTGTTGATCGACGGCGACCGCGTCGTCCAGATTGCGCGAGTCAGCGGCACGCACACGGGCGAGTTCTTCGGCGTTGGACCGACCGGCCGGAAGGTGGACGTCGTGTGCGCGCTGCTGATGACGGTTGCCGACGGCCTGATCGTGCAGGAACGCCGGATCCTGGATTTCACGGGCGTCCTCATCCAGGTCGGCGTCCTGAAGGCGCGCCCGGGCAGCGGCAACAGCGCCTGACGGAATCCGAAAACGGTTACGCGTTTCGGGCCGGCCGGCGGCGAAAAACGGCCGTCCTATCAGCAGTTGCACCCGACCCGCCCGGGAATGCATATTGCTCGCGCCAGCACTTCTCAACGTCCCATGCGACTTGCGACAGCCTTCGTGTTTGCGTTAGCCGTTCCCGCGTGGGCGACCGCGCAGCCGGCGACCTGGACCATCGACGCCGGTCATTCGGCCGCGCAGTTCTCGGTCCGCCACATGGTCGTGTCGAACGTCAAGGGGCAATTCGACGGTCCGACCGGCAGCGTCAGCTTCGACCCGGCGAACATCCCCGGGACGCTGCGCGTCGACGCCTCGCTCGACGCACGCACCATCAACACGCGGAACGCGGATCGCGACAAGGACCTGCGCAGTCCGCTGTTCTTCGACGTCGATCGCTTCCCGCGGATCACGTTTCGATCGAAACGCGCGGAAGCGGCAGGCGCCGGCCGCTTCAAGGTGGTCGGCGACCTGACGATGCACGGCGTGACGAAGGAAGTCGTGCTCGATGTCGAAGGGCCGACCGAGGAGATCAAGGACATCTGGGGCAGCACGCGGCTTGGCGCCACCGCGTCGACGGTGCTCGACCGCCGCGAGTTCGGCTTGCTGTACAGCCGCGTGCTCGAAGCCGGCGGCGCCGTCGTCGGCAACGACGTCACGATTTCGATTGATCTGGAACTCACACGTCAAACGTCCAAGGAGTAAGCGATGAAGCGTATGTGGAAGGGCGGAGTGCTGCTGGCAGTGGCGATCGCCTGCTGGCAGGTGACGACCGGCGCATCGGGTTCGGGCATGTCGGTGCCGTCGAGCCCCGCGCCGATGCGCACGATGTCGCCGGAAGAAATGGCGCGCGAGGCCTACAACAGCGGCATCAACCACAAGGACAAGGGGCTGAAGGCCGAGGTCAAGGATCCGAAGAAGGCGCGCAGCGAATACGAGAAGGCGCTGAAGGACTTCAAGCGCGCGTCTGAAATCATGCCCGAGCTGTTCCAGGCCTACAACGGCATGGGCTTCGCCTATCGCAAGACGGGCGATTACCCGAAGGCGCTCGAGATGTACGATAAGGCGATCCAGATGGCGCCCGGCTTTCCCGATGCCATCGAGTATCGCGGCGAAGCGTACCTCGGTCTCAATCGCATCGACGATGCGAAGAAGGCCTACATGGACCTGTTCGCAAGCGACCGCAAGCAGGCGGACATCTTGATGAAGGCCATGGACGAGTGGGTCGCGAAGCGGAAGCTCGATCCTTCGGGTGTCGATCCAGCGTCGGTCGCGGCGTTCGAAAGCTGGATCAAGGAGCGCTCAGCGCTGGCCGGTCAGACGGTCAGCATGGCGCTCACCGGCTCGCACACAGCCTGGGAACTGTCTCTTATACACATCTCC
>JBKPRU010000027.1:0-10245 GCA_046734675.1 Acidobacteriota bacterium | reverse complement strand
CTCCATGCTCGAAAAGGCGCGCGATCGCGTGGCGCGAAAAGAGATTCGCAACGTGAGGCTCCTCGAAATGGACGCCGCCGACATGCGATTCCCCGATGGCGCCTTCGACATCGTCTACGCGCCGTATCTGATCAGCGTCGTGCCGGATCCGGTCAAGGTCGCGCGTGAGATGCGGCGGGTGTGCCGCCCCGGCGGACGGATCATCTTCCTGAACCACTTCCTCAGCCCGAACCTGATCCTCTCCCGCGCCGAGCGCCTCATCTCCCCGTTCACCATTCACATCGGCTTCAAATCGGATCTCGACCTGCCCGCGTTTCTCGCCCAGGCGGATCTGAAGCCGGTGTCGATTGAAAAAGTGAACGTGCCGAAGATCTGGTCGCTGGTGACGTGCGTGAAGTAAGACGGAAGTCCGGCACACTCAGAACGGCTTTTCCAACGACTCCGATTGCGGCGTGAACAGCTCTGCGCCGTCCGGTGTGACGTGCAGATCGTCCTCGAGGCGCACGCCGAACTCACCGCGGATGTAGACGCCCGGTTCGTCGCTGAACACCATCCCGGGCTGGAGCGTCAGCGCTTTCTCCCATCCGAACATGTTGTTCTTCACGAGATACGGCCACTCGTGTCCGTCCATGCCCATTCCGTGGCCGAGACGATGTGAGAAGTACTTGTAACCGGGGCCATACCCGGCGTCGACGATCACTTTGCGCGCGACCGCGTCGAGCTGCTCGAGCGGCACGCCGGGACGCGCCGCCTTCAGCGCCGCCGTCTGCGCGCGGTTGACGATGTCGAAGACCGTCTTCATCTTGTCGGTCGCCTTGCCGAGCACGAACGTCCGCGTGATGTCGGACTGGTAGCCCTCCACCGTGCACCCGTCGTCCACCATGATGATCGTGCCTTCCTTGATCACCTGCGGCTGGATCGATCCGTGGGGCAGCGCGGTGTAGGGCCCGACCTGCACGCTCGCGAAGCCGGGGAAGCCGACGCGGCGGTAGGCCTGCGCGATGAGCGCGGAGACGGTGTTCTGGGTCATGCCCGGCTCGAGCGCGCGAAACACCGCCTCGTAGACCTTCAGCGTCGCCTGCGACGCGAGGCGCATCAGCGCGATCTCGTGGTCGTCCTTGATCATCCGGCAGCCGGCCGTCACCGGCGTGCCGCTGACCACTCTCAACTGCGGCGCGGTCTGCGCCACGCCGTCGGCGAACACGAACTTCACCGTCTCCTCGACGCCGAGTCGCCCCGACGCGATGCCGCGGTCCTTGAGCCCCTGCGCGAGCCGCTCGTACGGGCTCTCGTCCTCGTTCCAGGTGCGGATGTCCGCTTTGTCGCCCGCGAACGGGCCGAGCGCGATCAACTCCTCGGCGCGCTCCTCTTCGAACGCCGGGCAGACGAAGAACGGATCGCCCTTGACCGGAATGACGACGGCGAACAGACGCTCGCTGCCGCCCCACCGCATGTTGGTGAAGTAGGCCATCGACGTGCCGCCGGTGAGCATCAGCGCATCGATCTTCGATTCGCGCATCAGCGCCTTCGCGCGCGCGATCCGCTTCAGCCGCTCTTCGTTGGTGATCGGTGTAGCCTGGCCGCGCATCGACGTGAGCGCCGCGATCGACGGCGGCACCGCCTCGCTCTCCGTATCGCGCTGCCCGCGCTCGGCGGCGAGCGCACGCGGCGCGCGGCTGATGACGGCGGCGGCCATCGACGTCCAGAGGAACGAACGGCGGGTGAACATGCGACTCCTTCTCACTGTGGCGCGACAATCCTTGTATCACGATCGCAGGGCCTGTGACCTCACGTACACGGAGAGCACGGAGAGATCGGTCCATTGGTTTGCCTGATCAAATGCCGTTCTCTCCGCCCTCTCCGCGCTCTCCGATCCCGTGAGTGCACGGATGTCGGAATGGGTTATACGTGTGCGGCGATCAATTCCGCGATCACATGCGCACCGTCCGTGCGCGGACGCCCAGGCGGGTCGGGCAGCGTCAGCACGGTATCGATAGCAGCCCGCCAGCGGCCGGCGAGCAGCTGATCCTGAGGCAGATATCCGGAGCGCAGATAGCGCGGCATCTCGCGGACGAGCACGTCGTACTCCGCGAACCGGCCGCGCGAGGTGTAGACGATGGCGGTCTCGTTCGCGATGCACTCCGAGATGATCCCGTAACCCGGCTTGGTAACGACGACGTCGACGGCGTGGACGAGATCCTCGTAGCGGAGGCCGCCGTCGTAGATGGTGGCCTCGTTGACGTAATGGACGCCGCGGCCCGGCGACCGGCCGTCGCCGCGCCCGGTGACGACGACGTCGCATTCGTGGAGACAGTCGAGCGACGAGAGGTCGAGATCGTTGACGCCGAAGCCGCCGAACGACGACAGCGCCAGTCGGCGGTGAAGCGGCAGGCGCAGGCGGTCGCGCGTCTCGTCGCGCGAGTGTGTGGCATGGCGCGCGACGAACGGCATGTCGATGATCCGGTCGCGGCTGAACGTCGCGAAGCCGCCATGCATCGGCAGCCGCCATGCGCCGTCAGCATGACGATACGCGGCTTCGATCGCCGGCAGCAGCTCGGGCGCGAGCCCAAGGTGCTCGCCATAGCCCTGGTAGATCCAGTCCCACGTGAAATTCGACACGACGAACGAGGGAATTCCGGCGACCGCGGCCGCGGCGCACGCGAGCGGCGGCGCGTCGGCGAGGACGAGGGCAACGTCGTGATCGTGAAGGAGTGCGGCTTCGCGCGCGGCGCGCGCGTCGACGGTGCGGTAGAACTCGCGCGCGTGCTCGATGGTCGCGCGCGCATCGAGACGCAGCCCATCGATCTGGACGACGCCGGTGTCGCAGGGTTCGTCGTTCAGCGTGAACGGCGTCGTGATCGTTCGCTCGAGCAGCCACCGCGCGGCGGACGTGCGGAGCAGGATGGGAATGCCAGGGCGGCGGGCGCCAAGCGCGTTGACGATCTGCACCTGGCGCGACGCGTGGCCGAAGCCGTGGCCTGAAATGTAGAACGCGACGCCGCGCACGTCACCGCTTCTAGTGGCCCGACCGATCCGCCGCGGCAGCGGCCGCAGGCGTCTGGCCGCTGGCGGCTCCGGCAGCCGCCGCGTCTCCCTGGCTGACGACGTCGGGCAGCGCGATGCGCAGCACGTCCTGCAGCGTCGCGGCGGGCACGAACGTCATGTCACGCCTGACCTCTTCGGGCAGCTCCACGAGATCCTGGCTGTTCATCTGCGGCAGCACGACCGTCTTGATCCCGTGGCGGCGCGCCGACAGCGACTTCTCGCGGATGCCGCCGACCGGGAGCACTAGCCCGGAGAGCGTGATCTCGCCGGTCATCGCGACATCTGATCGCACCGTGACGCCTTTGGCCGCCGACACGATGGCCGTCGCCATCGTCACGCCCGCCGAGGGTCCGTCCTTGGGGATCGCGCCCGCCGGCACGTGGATGTGGACGTCGTGCTCCGTCAGCAGCTCGGGCGCGATGCCGAGCGCCTGCGATTGCTGGCGGACGTGACTGAGCGCGGCGCGCGCGGACTCCTGCATGACGGCGCCCAGTTGACCGGTCAGCGTGAGGTGGCCGTTGCCGCCGGGCAGCAGCACCGCTTCGATGTAGAGCACGTCGCCGCCGGTTTCCGTCCAGGCGAGGCCGGTGGCGACGCCCGGACGAGAGAGCCGGAACGCACCCTCGGATCGGAAGCGAGCCGGGCCGAGGTAATCCGGGACGTCCTTCGCCGTGACGCGCGCGACGTACGACGGATCGGTCGCGACGCGGGCGGCAATCTTGCGCGCGATCGCGCCGAGCTGGCGCTCGAGCGAGCGCACGCCGGCTTCATGCGTGTACTCGGCGATCGTCCGGCGCACCGCCTCGTCCTCTATGGTCAGCTGCTCGGCCCGCAGGCCGTTCTCCTCGAGCTGTCGCGGCACCAGGTACATCCTCGCGATGTGGATCTTCTCCTCCTCGGTGTAGCCGCTGAGCGAGATGATCTCCATGCGATCGAGCAGCGCCGGATGGATGGTGCCGAGCTGATTCGCGGTCGCGATGAAGAGCACCGGCGAGAGGTCCAGCGGGATCTCGAGGTAGTGATCGCGGAATGCATGGTTCTGCGCCGGATCGAGCACTTCGAGGAGCGCGGCGGCCGGATCGCCTTGGACGCCGACGGAGATCTTGTCGATCTCGTCGAGCATCAGGACGGGATTCGACGATCCGGCGGTCTTCATCGCCTGCACGAGCCGGCCGGGCATCGAGCCGATGTAGGTGCGCCGGTGGCCGCGGATCTCCGCTTCGTCGCGCACGCCGCCGAGCGAGATCCGCACGAACTTGCGGTTCATCGAACGCGCGATCGACTGGCCAAGGGAGGTCTTGCCGACACCGGGAGGCCCGACGAAGCAGAGAATCGGGCCTTTCATCCGGAGAGCGCCTGGCGGCGGCGGCGCCGGGGTGTCGGTAGCGGGCGGGATCGGCGACGAGCTGACGATCGTCGGCGGCGCCGTGATCTCGGTCTCGGCCTGACGCTGCCGCAGCTTCTGCACCGCGAGGTACTCGACGATCCGCTCCTTGACCTTGTCGAGATCGTAGTGGTCTTCGTCGAGCACGCGCCGCGCCTCGACCGGATCGAGCCGATCCTCCGTGCGTGTGCTCCAGGGCACCTCGAGGATCCAGTCGATGTAGGTCCGGATCATCTGATATTCGGGCGACGCCGCTGTCATGCGCTCGAGGCGATCCACTTCGCGGCTGGCGATCGTGGCGACGTGCTCCGGCAGGTTCGCTTCGGCGACACGTTTGCGGAGCTCCTGGATCTCGCCGTCGCCCTCGCCGAGCTCCGTCTGGATCGCCTTGAGCTGCTGGCGCAGCACGTACTGCCGCTGCGCGTCGGTCATCTCTTTTTCGGCGCGCGATTCGATCTGCCCCTTCAGCTCGAGAACGTCGATCTCGCGCGCCAGCGCGGTCGAGACCGCTTCGATCTTGACCGCGACGCTCGATTCCTCGAGGAGCTTCTGCTTGTCCTCTGGCTTCATGTCGAGCAGGCTGGCGACGACGTAGGCGATGCGTAACGGATCGTCGAGGCTGGTGACGAGCGTCCGCAGATCCGGCGACAGGCCGGTCGCGAGCGACAACGCCCGGTCGACGAGCTCCTGCAGCCGCCGCACCCGCGCGTCGATCTCGAGCGAGCGCTCGCTGCTCTCCGGCATGGCCGTGACCTTCGCGGTCATCGTGCCGCGATCGAGCGTCACCGAGTCGGCGCGCGCGCGCACCACTCCTTCGACGAGGACCCGCATCCCGCCCTGCGCCTTGGCCATCTGCCGGATGATCGCGACGGTTCCGACGGAGTACAAATCGTCGGGGCCGGGCTCGTCGGCGTCGCTCTTCTGGAGCAGCAACAGCACCATGCGATCGCCCGCGAGTGCGCGATTGACGGCTTCGACCGACACGCCGCGGCCGACGCCGAGCGGCGCGACCGTCAACGGCATCACCACTGCGCCGCGCAGCGGCACGATCGGCAGGTCGGTGGGAAGCGGAGGTGTTTGCGGTGTCTCGGCCACGAGTCGTTACCTATCGGCGATGGATCTGCGGTGCCGGACCATCGGCGACGATCCAGGCGGCGCGCGCGGCCAGCCGCGCGATGCGCGCCAGCTTCGCGAAGTCGATCCGCTCGGTGTCGTCCTGGGGCGTGTGATAGTCCGGATGCAATCCGGTCGTCAGAAAGATGGCGGGAATGCCACGTTCGAGAAACGGCCAGTGATCGGAGCGCTGCAGCAGGTTCTGCGCGCCGCGGTCGTAGTCCTCGCGAATCGTGAGGCCGACGGCGCTGTTCGCGTCGAGGACCTCGTCGGCCAGATCGCCCGAGTATGAATAGCCAAGCAGGTGCACGGTGTTGCGGTTCGACGCCGCGTCGGTTTTCGGCAGCCCGTTGAAGCGCCAGTCCGAGGGATCCGGGATGTCCTCGTCGCGGCCGACCATGTCCAGATTCAGGTTCGCGATCACGCGACGCTCGGGCTCCGGCGCCGCCGCGAAGCGCTCCGCGCCGAGCGAGCCCTTTTCTTCCCCGTTCCACAACGCGAACAGCACCGCGCGCGACGGGCGGTCGCCGGCCGCGGCCGCGCGCGCGAGCGCCGCCGCCGCGGAGAGTACCGCCGCAGTGCCCGACGCGTTGTCGTCTGCGCCGTTGTAGATGCGGCCCTCGGAATCGAGACCGTCGTGATCGAGATGCGCGCCGACGACCACCATCTCGCCACGCCGATTCGGGTCGCGGCCCTCGATCAGGCCGAGCACGTTGTGCACCGTCGCCCGCTCGGGCGCCAGGCCCGGCGTGAATGTCGCCGAGAGCCGCTGCCGGGCTTCGAGCGCATGCAGGAGCGGCTCAGCCGCCTTGTCAAGGAGGGCACCGACGGGAACAGGATGCAAGCGCAGGTCCGACATCAGCCGATACGCGGCCGATCGGACGGAGGGGTGTTCCGGCCACACCGATCGCAGTTCGGGCAAGTAGCCGCGTACGATGACGACGCCGGCCGCGCCATGCGCCTCCGCATCTTTGATCTTGCGTTCGAGGCTCGTGAGCTCCGCGCGCGCGTCGTCATCCAGCTTCGCGACCAGCGGCGTCGGCGCCTCGTCGCGGACGATGACGATCGCGTCGTGCACATCGAGGCCGGCGTAATCGTCGTGTTTGAGTGCTGTGGCCGTGATGCCGTGACCGGCGAGGACGAGCCGCCCGCGCGCGATCCGATCGCCGGTTTCGGGGAGCGGATAGAAGTCGAGTCCGGCGCGGAACGTGGCGATCCGCTTCCCGCTCTCATCGTCGACGACGAGCTGCGCGTCGGGCGTCAGCCTCGGCCGGAAGAGATCCACGGCCTGGAAGTACGTTCCGTCGGCGGCGCCCGGCGGGACGTCGCTCTGCTTGAACGTCCGCGCAATGTATTCCTCGGCGGCACGATTGCCCTCGTGGCCGACGCCACGTCCCGCGAAGGCGTCGCTCGCGAGCGTCGCGACCATCTCGTGCATCGCGTCCACCGACATGCCCTCGACCGCCCGCTCCGCGCCGCCCGGCAGGCGCACCGCCGCGGGTCCGGACGCGACGAGCGCCGTCCAGACCACGAAGAGCGCGACCGAACGCTTGACCTTCACGTGTCGAGTGTAACGCACCACGGATATGCGCTATTGATCCACCACGGATGCACGCGGATATACACGGATAAACCGCATATACATCGGATGAACGAGCGCCAAGACCAATCAGATGTAGGGCGGGTCTTCAGACCCGCCTCGGTCTGAGACGCCTCGCGTTTTGAAGGAGCTCACGATCCTGCCGGGTCTAAAGACCCGGCCTACGTGTGATCTCGCTAAGGTTTTCTCTATCCGTGGGCATCCGTGCGTCGTGGTGGATCACCAGATACCTGGCAGCATCCGCCATCTCGTCGCGCGCTGATACTCACGGTAGCGGTCGCCGAACACGTCCACGAGCGACCGCTCCTCGAACGGGATCGCAATCGCAAGATACGCAGTGCTGATGGTCGCGAACAGCAGGCGCGTGCCGTTCATCTCCGGGGTCGCGAAGACGAAGAGCGTCCACCCGAAGTACAACGGGTGCCGCACGAGCCCGTATAGACCGTTGACCTTCAGCGCGACGTGCCCGGGCGTCCGTCCCGCGCGCGCGAGCAGGACGGGTCGCACGCCAGCCAGGTCGAGCATGTCGATCGCGGACGATCCAGTGAGCGTTACGCCGGCGCCGAACGCTTGCACGGCATAGCCCAGCACGCGGAGCCACCCACGGAGTGAGTACAGGGTGCCGCCAACCGGCTGCCAGGCCAAACAGACGACCAGGAACAGTATGCTTGCGGTCCAGGTATAGAACGATCGCTCGAGCCACGGCGGGACAACGCGCGTCACCAGGCGTTTGAGCCGGGTCCGCGCGAGCAGGGAGTGATGCAGGGCAAAAATCGAGAAAAGCGCGGTGTTGACCAGCGCCGGCGGGAGCGCCGGGGACCCCTCCGGCGCAGCTTGGAACGCGATGCCATATAAATAAAGGAGGACGAGGAGCGAAACTACGAACAGCGCCCCTCCCGCCCACGCGAACACGAGCGCGCCGATGCCGGGTCGCCGCCTCATTAGGGGATTATAAAAACATGGGCCTCAACGGCCGGCCGCGGGTTGTCATCTCGGGCATCGGCGTCGTCTCGCCCTACGGAGTCGGGCGCGAGTGCTTCTGGTCCCACGTCAGCCGCGGCTGCAGCGCGACTCGCCCCATCGCCGATTTCGATGCCTCCCGGTTTCCCTGCACGGTCGCGGCCCCCGTGCCCCCGGTCACCATTGACGACGCGCCGATCATTCAGGCGCGTGCGAACGGCCACCCCGACGGCGGCGGCCACGCCGACCCGCGCCGGTATTCCCGCGCATCCTTGATCGCGGTGATCGCCGCGTTCGAGGCCTGGCAGGACGCCGGACTCCGCCTCAACGAGCCGGGTGCCGGCGTGCTCGTCGGCAGCGGCGCCGGTGGGATCGATGTGGCCGAGCGCCAATACCGCGAGTTCTTCACTGACGCCTGGAAGCACGTCACGCCATATGCCATTCCGGTATCGACGGTCGGAATGATCTCGAGCGAAATTTCCATCGCCCTCGAGCTCCACGGCATCAGCCACGTCGTCTCGACCGGCTGCACCAGCTCCACCGACGCGATCGGTTACGCCGCGTCGATGATCCGGAGCGGTGAAGCAGAGATCATGCTGTCGGGCGGGGCCGACGCGTGTGTGACGGCCGGCATGATCTTCGGGTTCTCGAGAATGCGCGTGGTCGCCACGCGCTACAACGACACGCCGGGTGAAGCGTCGCGTCCCTTCGACCGCGGCCGGGACGGGTTCGTGCTGGGCGAAGGGGCGTGGATGGTGGTGCTCGAGCGCGAGGATCGCGCGCGCGCCCGCGGCGCGACGATCTACGCGTCGATCGACGGCTACGCGTCCACGTGCGACGCCTTCCACCGCGTCCAGATGGATCCGAACGGCGAGCAGATCGTCCGCGCGATGACGCTGGCGATCGATCGATCCGGCCATCCGCTTGCGGACATCGGGTACGTCAACTTTCACGGCACCTCGACGATCCTGAACGATGCGGTCGAATCACGCTGCGTGCGCACCGTCCTTGGGTCGCACGCCGACGATGTTCCGGGATCGTCGACGAAGTCGATGATCGGGCATCCCCAGGGTGCAAGCGGCGCCGCGGGCATCGTCACGTCGGCGCTCGCCTTGTCGCGCGGCTTCCTGCCGCCGACGATCAACCAGCGCGAGCGCGATCCCGAGTGCGACCTGGACTTCATTCCCAACGTCGGCCGGCCCGCGCAGCCGGCGGCGGCGCTCTGCAACTGTCTCGGCTTCGGATCGAAGAACAGCGCGATCGTGCTCGGAGCGCTCGGGTAAAGCGCCGCCGTGTTTGACGTCATCGTCTCTGGCGCGGGACCTGCGGGCAGCGTGGCGGCGACGCTCCTGGCGCGCGGCGGTGCGCGGGTGCTGCTCGTCGATCGCGCGCGGTTTCCGCGCGACAAACTGTGCGGGGACACCATCAATCCCGGCACGGTCGCGGCGCTGCGACGGCTCGGCCTCGCGTCGCGGTTCGAGGCGCGCGCGCTCGACGTCCACGGCTTCATCGTCACGGGGGAGCGGGGCGTGCGCGTGTGCGCCGACTATGGCGACGGTGCGCATGGGCTCGCGCTATCGCGGCGCGATCTCGACCAGGCACTGCTCGAGGCAGCGGTTGCCGCCGGCGCGCGCGTCGAAGAAGGCGTGCTCGTCCGCGCGCCACTCGTCGACACGACGAAGCGCCCGACGGTGCGCGGCGTCGTCATCGCCGGGAAGGACGGGCGGGACGTGCGGATCCCGTCGCCGCTGGTGATCGCCGCCGATGGTCGTCGATCGCGGCTGGCGCTCGCCCTGACGCTCGCGCGCCATCCGCGCACGCCGCGGCGCTGGGCGGTCGGCGCGTACTTCGAAGGGGTCACCGGGCTCACCGCGTACGGCGAGATGCACGTGCGCCGCGGCCGCTACATCGGCATCGCGCCGCTGCCCGGCGGGCTCACCAACGTGTGCCTGGTGACGTCGGAGCCGCGCGGGTTCGACAACCCGTCGCGCGCGCTGCACGCGGCGCTCGCCGCGGACGCGCAGATCGCCGAACGCATGGCGTCGGCCCGGATGATCGCGCCGCCGATCGTGCTGGGGCCGCTCGCACTCGACGCGAGCGCGGCGGGCGTGCCCGGGCTGCTGCTTGCGGGGGACGCGGCCGG
>JBKPRU010000026.1:0-17782 GCA_046734675.1 Acidobacteriota bacterium | reverse complement strand
ATTTCGTCGCGGAGCAGTCGCTGGCCGGCGCGCTCTCGAACCTGCTGACGGCGGCGCGCGTGCATGCCGTTGCGATGGCGATGGGACGCGAGTTGTGGTTCAGCGGCGCGGCGTGGATCGGCGTGCTGCCGGCGATGGGGCTGGTGGTGGCGACGCGGGGGATTGCCCGGCCGGCCGACGCGGGGGCGCGTGCGGCCTGGCCGGTGATCGGCGTGATGATTCTCGTTTACATGGCCGCATACTTGGTCAGCCCGAAAGACCTGGGCTGGCAGCTCGCGACCTCGCTCGATCGGGTCGTCGTGCAGATGGTGCCGACGATTGTGTGGGCGGCGATGATGATCGCGCGCTAGACCGCGACCTCGACGTCTTTCGCGATCAGGCCGAGCTCCTTCCGGACCTTCTCCTCGATCGACTTGAAGATGGCCGGATTGTCCCTCAGGAACTGCTTCACGTTCTCGCGGCCCTGGCCGAGGCGTTCGCCGCTGAACGCGAACCAGGTGCCGCTCTTCTCGACGATCTTCCGATCGACGGCGAGGTCGAGCAGGTCGCCTTCGCGCGAGATGCCTTCGCCATACATGACGTCGAACTCCGCCTCGCGGAACGGCGGCGCCATCTTGTTCTTCACGATCTTGACGCGCGTGCGGCCGCCGACGACGCTGTCGCCGTCCTTGATCGCGCCGATGCGGCGGATGTCGACGCGGACCGACGCATAGAACTTCAGCGCGCGTCCGCCGGTCGTGGTCTCGGGGTTGCCGAACATCACGCCAATCTTCTCGCGCAGCTGGTTGATGAAGATCAGGCACGTCTTCGACTTCGAGACGATGCCGGTGAGTTTGCGGAGCGCTTGCGACATGAGGCGCGCCTGCAGGCCCATCTGCGCTTCGCCCATCTCGCCTTCGATTTCCGCGCGCGGCACGAGCGCGGCGACCGAGTCGACGACCACGACGTCCACGCCGCCGGAGCGCACCAGCACTTCGACGATTTCGAGCGCCTGCTCGCCGTTGTCCGGCTGCGAGACGAGGAGGTTCTCGAGATCGACGCCGAGCTTCTTCGCATATTGCGCATCGAGCGCGTGCTCGGCGTCGACGAACGCGGCCATGCCGCCGTTCTTCTGTGCCTCGGCAATCACCTGCAGCGCGAGCGTGGTCTTGCCGGAAGATTCCGGCCCGAAGATCTCGATCACGCGGCCACGGGGCATGCCGCCGATGCCGAGGGCGTAATCGAGGCTGACGGCGCCGGTGGAAATCGCGGGAATCTGCGCGACGACGTCCTTCTGGCCGAGGCGCATGATGGAGCCTTTGCCGAATTGCTTCTCGATCTGGCCAACGGCCATCTCGATGGCCTTCAAGCGCTCGCGGTCGTTACGGTCGTCTGCCATGTGGCTCCTTACACGGTCGGGGTGCGGGGTCCGGGGTTGCAGGATGCGTCGCGGACATCACCCGCACAGGTGGTTCTCCGCCTCGTCGGTCGGTTCGTCGCATTCTAGAGTCCGCTTGACACAACTGTCAAGCGAAAATGATTTCACGGTCGCCTCGTAGATGCTGATAGTGCAGCCACTTGCAGCGACGTTCGACTTTCGCCTCCGGTGCAAAAGCGTGCACAATTTCCCGCGCCGATCGGGCGGGTGCTTCGCACTTTCTGCATCGTAAAGCCCCGGCCTGACAAACCAGGTCACATAGCATGGCGGGATGCCGTCGCCGGTCGGACACGCGCTTGGGGGAGTCGCAGCGGGGTGGCGCGTGGCGCCGTCGAGGTCGCGCGCGGCGATGGTGTGGCTGGCGGCGCTCGGGACCGCCGCCGACCTGGATCTGCTCGTCGGCACCCACCGCGGTCCGAGCCACAGCATCGGCGCGGCGGTGCTGACCTTTTTAATAGCGTGGATCTCGACGCGGAACCGGCGTTGGGCGGTGGCCGCCGCGGCGGCGTGGGGATCTCACGTGCTGCTGGACTGGCTCGGCACCGACACGAGCCCGCCGGTCGGGGAGATGGCGCTCTGGCCGTTCACGCGCGCCTATTATGAATCCGGCCTGCACCTGTTTCCGGCGATCTCGCGCCGCTACTGGCTGCCGGAGTTCTGGGTCTACAACCTCAAGGCGCTTGGGATCGAGCTGCTGATCCTCGGACCGGTGGCGTTCCTTGTCGTCAGACGGCAGACGGAAGGCGGAAGGCGGAAGTAAGAGTAGGTCCGTCTTCCGTCTTCTGTCTTCCGCCTTTCTTATTTCCTCTTGAGCAGCACGTCCATCCCCGCCTTGTCGACGGCGCGGACCAGCGCCTCTTCCGGCGTGATCAGGTTCTTCTTCACCAGCTCGTTCAGCGCGTCGTTCAGCGTCACCATGCCCTGGGCGCGGCCGACCTGCATCATCGAGTTGATCTGGAACGTCTTCCCCTCGCGAATCAGGTTGCTGATCGCGCCGTTGACGAGCAGCACTTCGAGCGCGGCAACGCGGCCGCCCCCGACCTTCTTGCACAGCGTCTGCGCGATGACGCCGCGCAGCGACTCCGACAGCATCACGCGGATCTGCGACTGCCGGTCGGCCGGGAACTGATCGATCACGCGATCGACCGTCGACGCCGCCGTGGTCGTGTGCAGCGTGCCGAACACAAGGTGACCGGTTTCTGCGGTCTCGATCGCGATGGCGATGGTCTCGAGATCGCGCAGCTCGCCGACCAGCAGCACGTCCGGATCCTCGCGCAGCGCCGCGCGCAGCGCGTCCTTGAACGATCGCGTGTGGTTGTGGACCTCGCGCTGGTTGACCAGGCACTTCTCGTTGCGGTGCACGAACTCGATCGGGTCCTCGATCGTGATGATGTGATCGGCGCGCGTGCGATTGATGTAATCGATCATCGCGCAGAGCGTCGTCGACTTGCCCGAGCCGGTCGGCCCGGTCACGAGCACGAGGCCCTTCTTCAAGTCACACAGACCGAGGACGTGCTGCGACAGGCCGAGGGTCTCGGCGCTCAGGATCTTCGACGGGATGACGCGAAACACCGCGCCGACGCCGTTGCGATCGAGAAAGACGTTGGCGCGGAAGCGCGCGAGCCCGGCGATCTCGTACGCGAAGTCGGTATCGTGTCGCGCCTCGAATTCCAGCCGGTTCGTCTCCGGCATGATCTCGCTCAACAGCCGCTTCAACATGTCGGTCGTGAGCGGCGGCGCATTCTCGACGAGCCGCTGCATCTCGCCGTCGCGCCGCACCAGCGGCGGCGATCCTGACGAGAGGTGCAGGTCGGACGCCTTCAACTCGCACATCCGGCGGAACAACTGGTCGATGAGCGGCGTCGTGCCCGGCGTTCCGCCGTCGACGGTGACGACCGCCGCTCCGGCGGCCGCAGCAGCGAGCGGATCGGGGGCCGTCGTGAACTGGTCTGGAGGTGACGTGAGCATCGTGCGGCGGCCTAGTTCAAGGACCGTGCCCGCACATTCATCCCTCGCATGCTGACGGAGTTCCAGCGAATTTCGAGGGGATGTTTGCGCTCGTGCGCCTTCGCCGCACAGGGACGCGCGCCCCGCACACGTTCAAAAAAGGAACACTCTAATACGAGTAGAACCCTCGGCCGGCTTTGCGACCGAGATGTCCGGCGGCGACCATGCGCCGCAGGAGCGGGCAGGGCCGGTACTTCGGATCGCCAAGTCCCTCGTGGAGAACGTTGAGGATCGCGAGGCAGACGTCGAGACCGATGAAATCGGCGAGCGTGAGCGGCCCCATCGGGTGATTCATCCCGAGTTTCATGACGGTGTCGATCGCTTCCGGGGTACCGACGCCTTCCATCACCGCGTAGATCGCCTCGTTGATCATCGGCATCAGGATGCGATTCGAGATGAAGCCGGGATAATCCGCCGCTTCCACCGCCGTCTTGCCAAGCTGCATGCACAGGTTCGTCGCGGTCAGCATCGATTCGGCAGACGTGGCCTGCCCGCGAATCAATTCGACGAGCGACATGAGCGGCACCGGATTCATGAAGTGCATGCCGAGCACACGATCCGCCCGCGACGTGGCCGCGCCGAGAACGGTGATCGAGATCGACGAGGTGTTCGACGCGAGGACGACGTGCGGCCGTGTGATCGCGTCGAGCCGCCTGAACACCGCGACCTTCGCGTCGGCCTGTTCGGCAATCGCCTCGATGACGTAGTCGACGTCGCCAAGGTCGTCGAGATTCGTGCCGACCGAGAGGTGGGCGAGCGTGGCGTCGCGATCCGCCGCCGTGAGCCGTCCCTTCTCGACGAATTTTGCAAGGCTTCTTTCAATATTGATACGGGCGCGTTCGAGCGCGGCGGGCACCGCGTCGGCCAGGCGCACCACGAAGCCGCCCTGTGCGAACACCTGGGCGATGCCGTTGCCCATCGTGCCCGCGCCCACCACGCCGATGCGTTGAATCATAGGTACTCGTGTCCTTCCGCCTCGAGGCGGAAGCTACAGGCTCGATATCCGCCTGAAGGCGGAAGCTAGGGGCGCTCAATCGCCAGCGCGACGCCGTTGCCGCCGCCGAGACAGAGCGACGCGATCCCGCGCTTTGCGTTCCGCCGCTTCAGCGCATACAGGAGCGTCGTCAACACGCGCGCGCCGCTTGCGCCAATGGGATGGCCCAGCGCGACGGCGCCCCCATGCACGTTGACCTTGGCGGGATCGATCCCAAGCTCGCGGAGCACCGCGACCGCCTGTACCGAGAACGCCTCGTTGATTTCGAACAGGTCGACATCCTCGAGGCGCCAGCCAACTTTCTCCGCGACCTTGCGGATGGATTCGACGGGCGTCATCAATACCAGCTTCGGGGGCAGGCCGCTTGTCGCCTGGCCGACGATGCGGGCGAGCGGCGCGAGACCGAGCGTCTGCGCCTTCTCGCGGCTGGCGACGACGAGAGCCGCCGCGCCGTCGTTGACGCCCGGCGCGTTGCCGGCGGTGACGCTGCCGTCCTTCTTGAACACCGGCTTGAGCGCGGCGAGCGCTTCGGCAGTCGTATCCTCGCGGATCGCTTCGTCGCGATCGACGGTCAGCGCCGCCCCTTTCTTCTGCGGAATCTGAATCGGAACGATCTCGTCGCGAAACCATCCCTCCCGCGTCGCATGCGCCGCCTTCCGGTGGCTCTCGGCGGCATAGCGATCCTGCTCCGCGCGGCACACGTTGAAGTGCTCGGCGACGTGCTCGCCGGCCATCCCCATGTGGCACTGCTCGAACGCGCACCACAGGCCGTCGGTGATCATCGCGTCGACGACGGTCGCGTTGCCCATGCGCAGCCCTTCGCGGACGCGCGGCAGCAGATGCGGCGTGTTGCTCATCGACTCCATGCCGCCGGCGACGGCGATCTCGATGTCGGCGGTGGCGATGCCCTGCGCCGCCAGCATCACCGCTTTGAGGCCCGAGCCGCACACCTTGTTGATGGTCAGCGCGGCGACGTGATCCGAGAGGCCGCCGTGCAGCGCCGCCTGGCGCGCGGGGTTCTGTCCCTCGCCGGCCGTGACAACGTTGCCCATGATGCACTCGTCGACGGCGGCGGGATCGACGCCGGCGCGCCGGACCGCTTCGCGCACGACGATGGCGCCAAGCTGCGGCGCGGCGAAGTCCTTGAGCGCGCCGAGGAATCTGCCGGTGGGAGTTCTGACCGCGGACAGGATTACGGGTTCACGCATACATCAATCCGGATGACGTGGTCGTCGCCGAGCAGCATCCGCAGCCGCGTGAGCACGACGTCGCGGGCGCGCTCGAGCTCGCGGGCCCACCGCGCATCGCGTACGTGCACGCGCAGCACGCCACCGTCGAGCTCCACGTGCGTCACCCGCGCCAACGCGGGTCCGACCGCGACCGACCACGCAAAAGCCGTCCGTCCTTTTGACGCCGGCTGCCGCCGAATGATTTCCGCGAGAACTTTGGAGGTGACGTTCTGAAGGGGGAGCACGGAAGGCGATCTTATCATTCGCGCCTCAGCGCGAATTCGTGGACTCCTTCCGCTCGAACCACTCGAACCAGTCGGGTCCGAACAACTCTTCCGGGTGCGGAGAACGGATGGTGCCGTTGCCGCAGGCAAGGTCGTCAGCCGGGCAGAGTTTGTCGCAGCCCCAGCAGATCCGGTCGGGGTACTTCGGATGTTGCGGGAGCACTCGCGGCCGGCGAATGTCGAGAAGAGTTTCGGCCACGCCTGATGGTCGCATCGCGCGCCGCTGCCGCATATGACGCGCGTCATACCGCGCCGGACCGATCTCTCGACATGCTGAGAGGCGCGCAGTAGAGTGACCGATTCAAGATGGCCGTTCCTACACGTCAGGCGTGGCTGAACCTCGCCTTCGCCACGCTTTCATTTGCTCTCGGGTTCGCCGCCTGGGGGTTGATCAGCGCGTTCGCCACGTCGTTTCGCGCGGAACTCGGGCTGAGCGCGCAGCAGACGGCGCTGCTCGTCGCCGTTCCGGTCCTGCTCGGATCGCTCGCGCGCGTTCCCGTCGGGCTCCTCACGGACTGGTTCGGCGGGCGACGCGTGTTCTGCGCGCTCTTTCTCATCGTCTCGATCCCCGCGGCGCTGACCCCGTACTCGCAGACCTACGCACAGCTCATCGCCTGTGCGTTCTTCCTCGGCATCGCCGGCTCCTCGTTTGCCGCGGGCGTCGGCTTCACGTCGCGCTGGTTTCCTCCCGCCCTGCAGGGAACGGTGCTCGGCATCTACGGGCTCGGCAACATGGGCCACTCGGCTGCGGTGTTCCTCGGACCGGTCGCGGCCTCATATCTTTCGCGGGCGACGGTCTTCAGAGCCGTCGCGGTGCTGTGCGTCGTCTGGGCCGTCGTCTTCTTCGTAGCGGCGCGCGACGCACAACCGAAAGGGAAGCCGGCATCGTTTGGCGCGATGTTGCACGTGTTGACGACGCAGCCACTCTGCTGGCTGCTCGGCGCGTTCTACTTTCTCACCTTCGGCGGCTTCGTCGCGTTCTCGGTTTACCTGCCGACGCTGCTGCGCGATCAGTTCGGGCTGACCGCGGCTGACGCGGGCTTTCGCACCGCCGGCTTCGTCGTGCTGGCGACGCTGATGCGGCCGGTCGGCGGCATCCTCTCGGATCATCTCGGCGGATCGCGTGTGCTTTCGGGCGTCCTCGCGGGCGTTCTGCCCTTCGCGCTGCTGCTGATGTGGCCGTCGATGATCCCGTTCACCGTCGGCGCGCTCGGTTGCGCGGCATTGCTGGGCGCCGGCAACGGGGCAGTCTTCAAACTCGTGCCTGATTTGTTCCCGGCCAGCACGGCAACGGTCACCGGCGTCGTCGGGGCGCTCGGTGGACTCGGCGGATTCTTTCCGCCGCTGCTGCTTGGATTCTTCCGCGATCGCTTTGGCGTCATCTGGCCGGGCTTCGGCCTCCTCGCGCTGACCGCGGCGGTGTTGTGGATTGTGAACGCGCGCCTGCTGCTGCCGCGACAGCGCGTCGAACAGATGCGCGAGCGGGCGCCGTCGCGATCGGCGGAGCAACTGCGGGCCGGCGCGTGGGCGACGATGGCGACGGGACTGCTGGCCGCGTCCATCGTCGTCGGATCCCGCAACCTGGCGAACTTCGATCCAGCGCTGGTCATCTACACCTTTGCCGTGGTGTTCGCGACGTGGGGGATCGTCTATCACTACGCGATCTGGCTGAACAAACCACCGACGCGGCGTTTCTTCGAGCGCAGCTTCGAGCTGCTCGGACGTCACGGGGCGCTGGCGAGCGCCCGCATTCTGGGCGCGGCGTTCGCGACGCACATCGCCGGACAGACGTTCATCCTGCATCGCTCGCGGCTGCGCTGGTGGATGCACCAGCTCATTTTCTGGGGCTGCGTCAGCGCCGTCGCGATCACGTTCCCGCTCGTGTTCGGCTGGATTCACTTCCGCACGACCGCGGACAACCAGTTCGTCTACGTCACCTATCTGTTCGGATTCCCGGTCGGTTCGTTTCGCATTCGCACGATCGTGTCGTGGCTGCTGTTCCACGGGCTCGATGTGTCCGCCGCGCTCGTGCTCGCCGGCATCGCGCTGTCGTTGTGGCGGCGCATGCGCGACCGCGGCGCGCTGGCGCTGCAGGATTTCTCGTCGGACTTCCTGCCGTTGATTCTGCTGTTCGCGATCTCGGTGACCGGGCTCGCGCTCACCGCCTCGACGCTCTGGCTGCGTGGCGCCTTCTATGGCTTCCTGGCGATCCTCCACGCGATCACGGTGATCGGCGCGCTGCTGTATCTGCCATTCGGCAAGTTCTTCCACATCTTTCAGCGCCCGGCGCAGCTGGGCGTGAAGCTGTATCAGTCGGCGGGCGAGCAGGACGAAGGGGCCGTCTGCGCGCGCTGCGGACAGCGCTATGCGTCCGCCATGCAGATCGCCGATCTCCGCCGCGTCCTGCCCGAACTTGGATTCGATTACCGCATCGAGGGCCCCGCGCGCACCTGGCAGGGGCTGTGTCCGCCGTGCAAGCGGACGTCGCTGGCAACGGCACAACTGCGCATGAGGAGCGAGGCGCGTGGCCAGAGTTCCGCAAGATATTGATCGTCTCGCCGAGTCGTTCGGCCCGCACCCGAATTACGAGCCGCCGGGCGGCTGGGGCGAGGCCGCGCGCCGTCCCGCCGATCGGCTCGTGAAGACGCACTGCTCGTTCTGCGGCATGCAGTGCGGCATTCAGTTGAAGGTCCGCGACGGGCAGGTGGTCGGGTTCGAGCCGTGGGAAGAATTTCCGTTCAACCACGGCATGCTCTGCCCGAAAGGCGTGAAGCGCTATCTACAGGGAGCGCATCCGGATCGGCTGCTGAAATCGCTGCGGCGCACCGAGAACGGCTTCGTGCCGATTTCCTACGACGAGGCGCTCGACGAGACCGCGCGCCGGCTGACCGCGATTCGCGACAAGTACGGCCCGGACGCGATTGCGGTCTACGGCGGCGCGTCGATGATTACTGAGAAGGCGTACGTGCTCGGCAAGTTCGCGCGCGTCGCGCTCGGCACGAAGCACATCGATTACAACGGGCGTTTGTGCATGGTGTCGGCGGGCACCGCCTACAAGCTGACGTTCGGGATCGATCGCGCCACCAATCCGTGGACGGATCTTGCCGCCGCCGACGTGGTGCTCATTGCCGGATCGAACACCGCGGAGTGCGCGCCGATCACCACGTATTACCTGTGGCAGTGCCGCGAGCGCGGCGGACGGCTGATCGTCGTCGATCCCCGCATGACGCCGATTACGCGCAACGCCGACCTCTATTTGCCCGTCCGCCCCGGGACCGACCTCGCGCTGTTTCTCGGCATGCTCCACGTGATGGTGCGCGACGGGCTCGTCAAGGATGAATACGTGGCGGCGCACACCGTCGGCTTCGACGCGGTGCGCGCGTCGGTGGCCGAATGGACCCCCGAACGCGCCGCCGCCGTCACCGGCGTCCGGCCGGACGACATCGTCACGGCGGCGCGGTGGATTGGCGGCACCGATCGCGCCATGGGCATTCACGCGCGCGGCATCGAGCACCATTCGAAGGGCGTCGAAAACTGTCTCGCGATGATCAACCTCTTTCTCGCGACCGGCAACGTCGGCCGCGAAGGCGCCGGCTGCATGATGATCACCGGGCAGGGAAACGGGCAGGGCGGGCGCGAGCACGGCCAGAAAGCGGATCAACTCCCCGGGATGCGCGTCATCACCGACCCGGAGGCGCGCCGTTACATCGCGTCGGTCTGGCGCGTGCCGGAGGAGAGCATTCCGGGCCCGGGGTTGAGTGCCGTCGAGATCATGGAGGCGATCCATCGCGGCGAGATCAAGGCCCTCTTCTCGATGTGCTTCAACCCGCTCGTGTCGCTCCCCGACGCGAACTTCACGCGCGAGGCGCTCGAGCGCCTCGAGTTCTTCGCGGTGATCGACTTCTTCCTGTCCGAGACCGCCCATCACGCCGACATCGTGTTTGCCGGCAGTCTGCACGAGGAGGACGAAGGCATCGTCTGCAGCGCTGAAGGACGCGTGCAGAAGATCAACAAGGCCGTAGATCCGCCCGGCGACGCGAAGTCGGACGCGCTGATCATTGCCGATCTCGCCCGACGCCTCGGCCGCGGCGAATGGTTCGACTATGGATCGACCCGCGACATCTACGAGGAGCTGCGCGTCGCGAGCAAGGGCGGTCTCGCCGACTACTACGGGATCACGTGGGAGCGGATCGAGCGCGAGCTGGGCGTGTTCTGGCCGTGCCCCGACCTCGATCACCCCGGCACGCACCGGTTGTTCGAGGACGGGCGCTTCTATCACGCCGACGGCAAGGCGCACTTCCAGGTCACGCCCTGGCGTGAGAACGGCGACCCGATCGACGGCGACTATCCCATCCTCCTGACGACGGGTCGGGTCGTGAGCCACTACTTGTCGGGGACGCAGACGCGGCGTATCGGTCCGCTGACGGAGCAGTATCCGGAGCCGCGGCTCGAGCTCCATCCATCGCTCGCGGCCACCCACGGCATCGCGGACGGCGACTGGGTGAAGGTGACGACGCGGCGCGGAACGATGGTGCTGCAGGCGATGGTGGTCAGGACCATCCGCCCGGATACGGTGTTCATGCCCTATCACTGGCCGGGGCCGCGCAGCGCCAACCGTCTCACGCACCGGACGCTCGATCCGCGCAGCAAGATTCCAGAGTTCAAGGTGTCCGCGTGCCGCATCGAGAAGACGGCCCCGCCCGACGAACTCGAAAGCTGGCGCAAGCAGGAGACCGGCTGGACACCGGACGCGCGCACCCTGCCGCGCGAGCGGAAGGGCGGGCACGCGAGCGCCGGAGGGAAGTGGTAAGGGCGGCAATGCGGAGCATTGCGGCCGGACGACCGCGAGCACGCAGCGCGATGGGGAATGTGAAGGGGACCCCATCGAGCGGAGTGAATAAATAGATGAACGGGTACCAGTTCTTCGTCGATCCGTCGCGGTGCATCGGTTGTCGAGCGTGTGTGGCCGCGTGCGCCGAGTGCGACAGCCACCGCGGCGTCTCGATGATCCACGTCGACTACATCGATCGTGAGAACAGCATCGCGACGGTGCCCACCGTCTGCATGCACTGCGAGGCGCCGACCTGCGCGCTCGTCTGTCCCGCCGACGCGATCAAGCGCGGCGAGGACGGCATCGTCCGCAGCGCGCTGAAGCCGCGCTGCATCGCGTGCTCGAACTGCGTGCTGGCGTGCCCGTTCGGCGTTCCTGCCGTGCACGCGCGGCTCGAGCTGATGATGAAGTGCGACATGTGCTACGACCGCACCTCGGTCGGGCTGCGCCCGATGTGCGCGACCGTCTGCCCGAGCCAAGCGTTAACGTTCGGGCCGCCCGAGGTCATCGAACGGCAGCGCGCCTCGCGCGCCGTGCGGGACTTCCAGTTCGGGCGCGAGCCGGTGCGCACCAAGGTGTGGATGATGGCGCCGGCAACGGCGGACCGAGTCGCGGTCGATGTCGCGGACTACGTGTGGAGGAGTGATGGCCTCGAAGCCTGACGGCCCGTCGTCGGCCTGGCGCGAAGAATTTTCGATCGACGCGGCGGAAGATGCCTACGTCCTGCGCCGGCAGTTCACCAAATTCCTCGTGCTCACCAGTCTGGGCATGGCGTGCGGCAATGGGTGGATCTGGCTGCGGTCGCTCGCCGCGAAACGGCGGGAGGCGTTGCCGGACGTGGTGATCGCACGCGCATCGGAGATCGCGCCGGGCGCGGTTCGGATGTTCTCGTATCCCCGTCCCGAGGATCCGTGCATCCTGCTGCGGCGCGCCAACGGCACACTGGCCGCGTTCAGTCAGAAGTGCACGCACCTGTCGTGCGCGGTGTATTACGCCGCCGACCGCGATCGTCTCGAGTGTCCCTGTCATGAGGGCTACTTCTCGGCGGAGAACGGGCGCGTGCTGCAGGGACCACCGCCGCGGCCGCTGCCGCGCATCCTGCTGGATGTGCGCGGCGACGACGTCGTCGCGGTCGGCGTCGAGGAGGGAGCAGAACCATGAACCCGCTCGAGCGCCGGCGGCGGCGCGTCGCGATCGAGGCGGCGATGGCGTGCGTGATCGTGCTGCTGATGGTGCAGATGTGGCTGCTCACGGCCACGCTTGAATCGTACCTGGCGGGTCATCATGGGCCGGCCGGCGTGGCCTTCGCGGTCTCGGTCGGCCTGTTCCTGCTGTGCGGCGCGCTCTACCTGCTCGTCCTTCGGCTCGATCGGAGCCGCGCCGCCGACGAGACGCCGCGATCGACGTCCGGTCCGTGGCGGCTCGGCTGATGCGCTTGATCCTGGCCTCCGCATCGCCGCGTCGCGCCGAACTGCTCGCGAGCAGCGGCTTCGAATTCACTGTGCGTCCGGCGGACGTCGACGAGCGTCACTATCCCGACGAGAGTCCCGAGGACTACGTCGTCCGCGTCGCGCGCGACAAGGCGGAGGCGCTCGCCGACGAGTGCCGGCGCACGGCCAGCGCGGTCATTGCCGCCGACACCGTGGTCGTCGCGCGCGGCGAGATCCTCGCCAAACCGGCGGACCGCCTCGACATGGTGCGCATGTTGAAGCTGCTTTCCGGAATCGAGCACGACGTGTTCACCGGGGTCGTCGTCGCCACTCCCGATCAGGAGCTCGCGACGGCCGTCCGCACGCGCGTGAGTTTCGTCCCGCTCACAATCGACGAGATCAATTGGTACATCGAGACCGGCGAGCCGGAGGGGAAGGCGGGCGCCTACGCAATCCAGGGCCACGCGGCGCGCTTCATCGATCGTATCGATGGCTCGTGGTCGAACGTCGTGGGGCTGCCGATTGCGACGGTCTACCAGATGCTGAAGCGCCTCGGCGCCTGAGCCGCGTCACCACGCGGCCGTTCGCGACTCAGTTAGTTAAGGACCCGCGCGTGCGCGCAACAGAGCGCGCCCACGCCGAAAATCCGGCAGCCCGCGAGTTTGGGCCAGGAAATCCCCGGATTGCCCTGCGGCACAGCTTTTGGGATACCACCGGGTGAGTGTATTCTGAGGGCGTAACACCCTCGAAGGCTCCCGAACATGTCCAGCAAACCCATCAAGATCGGCGCCACCCTCCTGATCGTCGGGCTCGCATTCACGGGGCTGATGTACTCCACGCTCAGCGAGGGCACTGAGTTCTACAAGCACGTGGACGAGGTGATGGCGAATCCCGCGGAGTGGCAGGGCAAGCGCCTGCAGCTCCACGGCTTCGTCGTTGACAAGTCCATCCTTCGGAAGCCCGACACGCTCGACTACCGCTTCCAGGTGCAGAGCAACGGCAAGGTGGTGCCGGCGCGCTACACCGGCGTCGTCCCCGACACGTTCAAGGACGGCGCGGAGGTCGTGTTGAAAGGGCGTCTCGGCCCTGACGGCTTCACCGTCGACAAGAACGGCGTGATGGCGAAGTGCCCGTCGAAGTACAACCCGCAGTCGCCGGCCGGCACCGCCGGCAGTTAGGTCTCCATGGCTTCACTCGGCACCTTTCTCCTGCTGGCGAGTTTCGTGGTCGCGAGCTACGCGCTGGCGAGCTCTGTCGTCGGCGCCCGCCGGCGTTCGCGGCGGCTGATCGAGAGCGGGATCGGCGCCTTCTATCTGGTCGCGGCGCTCATGACGGTCGCGTCGGCGGTGATCGTGCACGCCTTCGTCACCGGGAACTATTCGATCAAGTACGTGCAGCGCTACTCCGACAGCGCGCAGCCGCTCGCGTACAAGTTCGCCTCGTACTGGGGCGGGCTCGACGGCTCGATCATGTTCTGGGTGTTCCTGCTGTCGGTGTTCGGCACGGTCGCGGTTGCGACCAACCGTGAACGGCAGCGCGAGCTGATTCCGTGGGTGGTGGCGACCGTCTCCGCGACGGAGATGTTCTTCCTCTTCCTGATGGTGATCCACAACAACCCGTTCTCGACGTTCCTCGCCCAGGCGCCAGCGGACGGGAAGGGGCTCAACCCGCTCCTCCAGAATTTCTACATGGCGATCCACCCGCCGTCGCTGTACACGGGGTTCGTCGCCATGACGATCCCGTACGCGTTCGGGATCGCCGCGCTCGTCAGCGGCCATCTGGACGACTCGTGGCTGCGCGCGGTGCGCCGCTGGACGATGATCGGCTGGCTGTTTTTGACTTTCGGCCTGACGCTCGGGATGTTGTGGGCGTACGAGGAGCTCGGGTGGGGCGGCTTCTGGGGCTGGGATCCGGTCGAGAACGCGGGCCTGCTGCCGTGGTTCACTGCGACCGCGTTCCTGCACTCCGTGATGGTCCAGGAACGGCGCGGCATGCTGCGCGTGTGGAATGTCACGCTGGTCATCGTGACGTTCTTCCTGACGATCTTCGGGACGTTCATGACCCGCTCGGGCGTCGTGCAATCGGTGCACGCGTTCGGCGAAGACCGCGAGCTCGCGTGGATGTTCAGCATCTTCATGGTGGTGCTGTTGACGTTCAGCTTCGGCCTCGTCATCTACCGGCTGCCGCTGTTGAAGGCGCGGCACGAGCTCGATTCCTGGGCATCGCGCGAGGCGGCGTTCCTCGCCAACAACTGGGTCCTGCTGTTCTCGGCGTTCTTCGTCCTGTTCGCGACGATGTTCCCGACGCTGAGCGAGGCGGTCACCGGTGAGCGCCTGACGGTCGGGCCGCCGTTCTTCAATAAATGGATGCAGCCGATCGGGCTGCTGCTGCTCGTGCTGACCGGCATCGGTCCGCTGCTCGCGTGGCGGAAATCCAGTCGCGCCGCGATGCTCGATCAGTTCGCGTGGCCGGCTGGCGCGACGCTCGTCACGGCGGGTGCGGTCTATGCGATCGGCATTCCGATGTGGGCGTCGGGCGTTTGCTTCGCGCTCTGCGCCTTCGTCGCCGTCACCATCGCGCAGGAGTTCGTCCGCGGCGCGCGCGTCCGACGCGGCGCGACCGGCACCGATTTGATCACGGCGATGATCGGCCTCGTCGGGCGATCGCGCCGCCGCTACGGCGGCTACATCGTCCACGTCGGGATCGTGCTGATGTTCCTCGGGTTCGCAGGGCAGGGTTTCAAGCAGGACGCGCAGGCGCTGCTGAAGCCGGGCCAGGACGCGACGCTCGGTAAGTTCACGATTCACCACGACGCGCTGACGGTGACGAGCGACGAGCAGAAGCAGATGATCACCGGCCACGTCACCGTGTCGCGCGGCGGCACGCCGATCGCGGAGATGACGCCGGCGAAGTGGTTCTTCAACAAGCACGAGCAGGAGCCGACGACGGAAGTTGCCATCCGCCGCGCCGCGGGCGAGGACCTCTACATCGTGCTCGCGGGCTACGACGTCGCCGCGCAGACAGCAACCTACACGATCACGATCAACCCGCTGGTCAACTGGATCTGGTTCGGGTTCGGGGTCCTGGCGTTCGGGACCGGCCTCGCGCTGCTGCCTGAAAGCGCATTTGCGTTCGCGATGGCGAAGCTGCCGGCCGAAGCCGCGGCGACGACCATGCTGATGCTGATGCTGCTCCTCCTGCCCGTTCCCGCGCGCGCGCAGTCGGTGCCGCCGTCGACGCCGCAGGCGAGCGGGACGGTGCAGAAGAGCGAGCTTCGCAAGCGGCTCGAGAGTGACATCATGTGCACCTGCGGCTGCCGGGCGCCGATGAACAACTGCCCGATGGGACCGAGCTGTCACGGGCTGCAGGAGCTCAATCCCAAGCTCGACGATCTGCTCGCGCAAGGCATGAACCGCGAGCAGGTGCGCGCGGCGATGGTGTCGTGGCACGGAGGTCAGGACATCCTCACCGCGCCGATCGACAAAGGCTTCAACCGGCTCGCCTGGCTCTTTCCCTACCTGATTGGCCTGACCGGTGCCGCGACGATCGCGATCGTCGCGCGCCGCTGGTCACGCCACGATGGTGCCGCCGAGGAGCGGGTCGCGGTCGCCGCTCCCGCCGAAGATCCCTCGCTTCGCACGAGACTCGACGATGAGCTCCGGGACCTCGACTAGGCGTAGGCCGGGTCTTCAGACCCGGCAAGAACAAGCGGGCCTGAAGACCCGCCCTACACCAGATCGACAGACCGATGACGCAGCAGTCGATCCTGGCTTTCGCGTCTGGCACTTCTTCGTCCTGATGTCGCTCATCGCCGCGACCTTCGCGGTGATCGTCTCGCGGCAGAACACACCCGAACATCTGATTCTCATCAGCGCCACCGTCGCGTCGGCGGGTGCTGCGGCTTACGCTTTCTATCGCACGCTGGCGCCGCTGGCGCTCCCCGACGCGCTCGCCGGCGAACCGATGGGCGATCGGCTCCGGGCCGATCTCGAGCGCGAGAAGATGCTCGTGCTCCGATCGATCAAGGAGCTCGAGTTCGATCGCGCGATGGGCAAGCTTTCCGCGCCGGACTTCGACGAGATGGCCGCGCGCCTGCGTGCGCGCGCGCTGGGATTGATGAAGCAGCTCGATGGCGGCGGCTATCGCGCAATCATCGAGCGCGACCTGGCGGAGCGGTTGAAACATTCGCGCGGGCCCGCACCGGCCGCCCCCGAGGTTGAAGCGGCACCGGCGCCCGTGCCCGTAGGGGTCTGCGCGTGCGGTGTGCAGAACGACGACGACGCGCGGTTCTGCAAGGCATGCGGCGCCAGGCTGGGGGCGGCATGAAGCGCGGCGTCCTGCTCGCGCTGACGCTGCTCCTCGTGGCGGCGGTCGCATTCGCGCAGATGCCCGACGTCAGGCAGATGTCCGGCATGCCGCTGCCGGTCGGCGACGTGCCCGTCGGCACCGTCACGGTCCGCGTGATTCGCGGTCAACTCACAAATCCACTCGTCGGCGAGTCCGTCGAGCTCTCCGGGCCGGGCACCGCCGCGAAGACTGCCAAGACCGACCAGAGCGGGCGCGCACAGTTCAGCGGTCTTGCCCCGGGCACCCGCGTCAAGGCCGCCGCGACGATCAACGGCGAGAAACTCGAGTCGCAGGAGTTCGACGTGCCGGCGCAGGGCGGCATTCGCCTGATGCTGGTCGCGACGGACCCGGATGCGGCGAAACGCGACGCAGAAGATCACAAGGCGGCACAAGCCGCCGCCGTGCCGGGCAGCGTCGTCCTCGGGCAGGAGAGCCGCCTCGTCATCGAGGTGGGTGACGACGGCTTGAACGTGTTCAACATCCTGCAAATCGTCAACGGCGCTCGTACGCCGGTGCAGACCTCGTCGCCGCTCGTGATCACGCTTCCGCCGGATGCGCGCGGCGCCGGCATGCTCGAAGGCTCAGCGCCGAACGCCGTCGCGGGCAAGGGCACCATCACGGTGAACGGTCCTTTCCGCCCGGGGAATACCGTCGTGCAGTTCGCGTATTCGCTGCCCTTCGGCGCGGACACGATGACGATCCGTCAGTCGATGCCGGCGCCGATGACCCAGGTCACGATCGTCGCGCAGAAGGTCGGCAACATGCATATGTCGTCGCCGCAGGTGACGCAGCACCGCGAGACGGCCGCGGAAGGGCAGGCCTACGTCCTCGGGCAGGGCCCGGCGCTGAAGGCAGGCGACACCATTACGATCACTTTGACGGGGCTGCCGCACGAAGCGCGCTGGCCCCGGTATCTCGCGCTCGCGCTGGTGGTGGGGATTCTGCTTGGCGGCGCGGTCCTCGCGCGCGGCAAGGGAGCCGGAACCGACGACGAGGCACGGCGGCGCAAGCTGCACGCGGAGCGCGATCGGCTGATGGGGCAGCTGGCCGCGCTCGAAGAGCAGCACCGCCAGCACGCGATCGACGAGGACCGGTATGCCTCGCGGCGTCACGAGCTCCTTGCGTCCCTGGAGCGCGTCTACGAGCAACTCGACGAGGGAGTAGCGGCGTGACCCAGGCCGGTGCGGCCGAGGCCGTGAGCCGCTGATGCTGGATTTCACGAGCCTCACCCTTACCGACGTCA
>JBKPRU010000025.1:0-7900 GCA_046734675.1 Acidobacteriota bacterium | reverse complement strand
GCGCTCACCCCGCTCGGTCGACACCGCATACTGCGCGAGCGGTACCCAGAGCAGATGATTGGATGGGAACCGGAAGTGCGGCGGCATCACGCCGATGACGGTGTGCGGCCGCGAGTTGATGACGATGGCGCGGCCGATGACGGCTGGATCGGCGTTGTAGCGCCGCTTCCACAGGTCGTCGCTGAGCAGCGCGACCGGCTCGCCTCCCTGGCGGTCGTCGTCGGCGTTGAATGCACGTCCGAGCTGCGGCGAGATGCCGAGCATCGGAAAGAGCTCGTGCCCGACGGCGGCCCCCAGGTAGCGCTCGGGATTCCCCTGGTCGCTGACGGTGAAGCTACGTCCCTGCAATCCGCTGATCGCCGCGAACGATCGCGCACGTTCGCGCCAGTCCTGAAAGTCGAGCCACGACAGACCGCCACGCCGGATGCCGCTCCGCTGATGCGTCGCATCGACCTCGACGATCTGATTGGGGCTGCGATACGGCAGCGGCTGCACCAGGACGCCGTCGACCACGGTGAACATCATCGTGTTCAGGCCGATGCCGATCGCGAGGCAGACGATTGCGATGGCCGTGACGCCCTTGTTCTTGAGCGCCGTACGGATCCCGAACCGCACGTCCTGAAAAAGCATGAGGGGTTATACGAAACCGTCGAGCCGACGGTTCGGGTCCGCCATTTACGGCAGCCGGAAGAGCGGCCGGTCGCCCGGCATGTTCGGCCAGGGCGTGACGGCGACGACCAGCACCAGCGCGAGCGCGAAGAAAATCAGCGCGGTTCGCGCCTTCTTCGCCTCGGTCGCGCGGCGCACCATCACCCGGCCGACGTGCGCGAGGACGAGCGCGATGAGCATCCCGAAGGGGTGCTCGACGGCCCAGTAGCGGATGGGGGCCGCCCGCATCGCCTCGCCCATGTTCTGCAGGGCCAGCTTCGTCAGCGGACTCAGCGCAAAGTAGAGAATCAGGCCGACGAGCACCTGCACGTCGAACGCGACCGTGAACAGCAGGCCGGCGCGATCGTCCGCCGGCGTCCAGCGGCGGGAGCGGAGCGCACCGAGCGCCCGCAGGACGGCAACGATGCCGAGGAGAATGATCGCCCAGCGAAGCCACGAGTGCACGAGCAATCCCGCCGAATACATGGCGCGCATCATATCAAGCTGGAACTTTCGGGCTGGATTGGTGTCCACTCCCCCATGCTCGAAGCGCGCGGCCTGACGAAGTATTACTCGGCCATCACGGGCGTCCGCGACGTGTCCTTCACCCTCGAGCCAGGGGCGGTCATCGGCCTGCTCGGCCCGAACGGATCGGGCAAGAGCACCACGGTCGGAATGATCACCGGCCTGCTCGAACCCTCCGGTGGATCCGTGCAGCTCGACGGTCAGGATATCCGCGACGATCTCGTCGGCTACAAGGCACGGCTCGGATACGTACCGGAAGAAGCGCAGCTCTACACGTGGATGAGCGGGGCCGAGTATCTGACGCTGTGCGCGCGCCTGCGCGTGCTTCCCGCCGCGACGGCCGAGAAGCGCATCGACGCGCTGCTGTCGATCTTCGATCTCGAGACCGAACGCGATGCGCCGATGAGCGCGTACTCGAAGGGCATGCGGCAGAAGGTGCTGCTCTCGGCCGCCCTGCTGCACGATCCGGCGATCGTCGTGCTCGACGAGCCTTGCTCCGGGCTCGACATCGGCACCACGCTGGTCGTGAGAAGCCTGATTCGCCGGCTCGCTGAAACGGGGCACATGATTGTCTATAGCTCGCACGAGCTCGAGATGGTCGAGCGCGTGTGCAACGACGTGTTGATCCTGCGCGACGGCAGGGTCGCGGCGCACGCCTCGACGGCGGCGCTGCGGCAGCAGGTCAATGCGAGCTCGCTCGAGGACGCGTTCCGCACGCTGGTGATGACGACCGACGTCGACGCGGTCGCTGGAGAGATCGTGACGGCGATTACCCACCACTGATAGACCACCACGGATACACACGGATACACACGGATAGGCGGACACGAGAGGGAATGGCGGCAACCGACTGGCGCACCGAGCTTCGGCAGGCTCTGACGATCGCGCGAGCGACGTTCGGTGGTTTCCTGCAGAGCGACATCATGCCGCAGGGGCTGCAGGCGTCCGCGGTGATCTGGGCGGCGGCGTTCCTCGCGGCGCCGACGCTGCTCCTCTCCGCACAGGGGCTGAGTAAATACGCGCTGCTGCAGCGTTACATGCCGCACCTGGTCGAGCGCAACCTGTGGAGCGATCGCGCGCTCTTCATCCTGCTCTCGTGCGGCTCGATCGGCCTGGTGTGCGTGATCACGTGGGACACGTTGTTTCCGATGCGGCGCGACGTGTTCGTGCTGGGATCGTTGCCGGTATCGCAGCGGGTGCAGGCCGTCGGCCGGCTGGGCGGGTTGTTCGCGTTGTTCGCCGCGTTCGCGGCAGCGCTGAACGTCGTTCCGGCCGTCATTTTCTCCATGTCGTCGGCGCTGCACATGGACGTGGCGATTCGCGGCATACCCGCACATCTTGCCGCCTGCATCGCCGCGGACGCCTTCGTGTTCTTCACGCTGACGACCGTGCAGGGCGTGCTGCTCGTCTGCTTCAGCCGGCGCGCTGCCGAACGGGTAGCGCCGATACTCCAGACACTCACGGTCGTCGTCGTGCTGCTCGGGCTGCTCTTCACGGGCGTGCTGCGCGCCGCCACTGCCGAGGCGCTGCAGCGGGGCGACGTCAGCGATCCATTCCTCCGCTGGTTCCCGGTCTCCTGGTTTCTCGGCATCTACGAGCTGCTGGCAGGCACGACGCGGCCAATCATGGTCTGGCTCGCCTTGCAGGGTGTCGTGTGGGCCGTCACACCTCTCTTGATCACGGTTGGGTTGTACGTGTTCGCATTCCGGCGGCTCTGTGCGCGAGCGCTCGAAACGCAGGCGCGGTCCGCCTCGTTCCCGCTCTCGCGTCTCGCGTCGAGAGCGCTCCGGCAGATCTTCGTCCGGCATCCCGTCGAGCAGGCGATCTGCGCGTTCACGCTCCGCGTGTTCGCGCGAAGCCGGCGTCATCGGATGCTGATGGCGATCTACGTTGGCAGCGCGCTCGCGCTGATTACGGCCGTCGTGCTCCCGATCATCGTCAGTCCCAACCCGGCGTCGCTTGCCCGGCCGAACGCGAACCTGTTGTCAGCGCCGCTCATCCTGAGCGCGGCGCTCGCGGTCGGCTTCCGCGCGCTGCTGGCGATCCCGGTGGATTTGCCCGCGCGGTGGCTGTTTCGCACGTGCTCGCTGACGCCGATGCGTATTGGCGGCGGCGTACATAAAGCCGGACTGCTCGTCGTCGTGCTGCCGGTCACGCTGACGGCCTGGATCTCGGCCGCGACACTGTGGGGCACGTCGATCGCCTGGCAGCACACGCTCTTCTGCACCGTGCTCTCGGTGCTGCTGCTCGAGATCCTGTTGCTGCGGTCTGTCGGCGTGCCGTTCGCGAGACAGTACATCCCGGGGAGTTCGCGCTTCCACATGCTGTGGCCGATTTACATGACGGCGTTTCTGACCTACACGTACAGCGCCGCAGCCGCGGAGCGCGACCTGCTGCGGGACGGCGGCCTGTCCGGCGCATTGATGTTTCTCGGCATCCTGGCGACGGCCGCCGCGATTGCACGATTGTGGTCCCTGTGGAATGCGCCGGAACTGTCGTTCGACGCCGAAATCCCCGACGAAATGTTCCAGGGCTTCAACCTGAGTGAAGGCGTAGCCGCGCACGCGGTCGCGACGCGCCACGCCAGCGGATCCCGTGCGTAAGGCGCAGTGAGCCACGTGTCGCCGGGTCTAAAGACCCGGCCTACGTGGAACCTAAAGCCCCGAGCCATTCCGTGTCACGTAGGGCGGGTCTTCAGACCCGCCTCCACCGTAAGGCGCTCGAGACAGCCAGCGGTCACCAGGTCTCAACACCCGGCCCGGGGAACGTGACGTCGCGATCGATCTCCGATACCACGTAGGGCGGGTCTTCAGACCCGCCTCCAGCGTAAGGTGTCTCAGTTAACGGTTCGTCGCCAGCCACCACACAATCACCGCGACGATCCACCCGAGCATCGCGTCGGCCGCGAAGTGGTAGCGCCCGAACACCGCGCCCGCGGAGATCGCAGCGGCGTTGGCGAACATCAGGGCGACGATCGGCCAGGGCGCGTCGACCAGCAGCAACGCGCACGCAAGCGCCTCCGCCGCGTGCCCGCTCGGGACGGTGTTCACGCGGACGCTGCCGGCCTCGAGGATCTGCAGGTTCAGGCGCCTGAGCGCCGATGCCGTACGCAGCTCCGGCTCGATCGCTCTGGGCGGTCGCGTCTGAATCCACGGAAGACACCCGAAGCAGATGTAATCGGTCACGAGCACGACGGTCCAGAACCGGTCGACCGATTCACCCGCGCGGACCGTCAGCCACAACGCAAGCGGGATGGTCGGGTAGACCGCGGTGTATGCGAGTTCCAGCAGCTGCACCGCAACCGCCGGCATGCGCCCGGCCATCGATCGAATGCCGAGGCGCTCGTCGATCGCGCGCAGCCACGCTTCGACCCTGAGCATCGGCGAGACGAACAGCGCGCCCGTGCCCCAGTAATAGAGGAGGAGCAGGACGAGCGGGAGCACCAGCGCGTGGAGGATCGGGATCAATGGCAGGCGCACCGACGCAGCCGTCAGGATCAGACCGGCGGCGGCCGCTGCCAGCGCCCTGAGACGTCCGCCGGGCCAGCTACCGCGGACCGCCGCGACGAGCGCGAGATACACGAAGAAGACGAGGCTGGCCTGCTCCCACGAGCGCACCCGAGGAGATTACCCGACACCGCCGCCGCCCGACGGATCGTGTGCCGGTTGCATAGCGTCGATTTGACACTAGTGTCATTTCGAGAGTATCGTCCGCGAGTGCCTTCGCATGCGCCCGACATCTCGGATCTTCTTCCCCTGAAGCCTCTCGTGTTCCAGGTGCTGCTCGCGCTCGTGGACGGCCCGCGCCATGGCTGGAGTCTGGTGCGCGACGTGCAGCAGCGCGGCGAGTTCGGCCGCCTGATGCCCGGCAACTTCTATCGGACGCTGCGCGGCATGCTCGCCGACGGCTTGATCGAGGACGCGCCGGCCCGCATCCGCGCCGACGAGGGGGATGAGCGGCGCCGGTACTTCCGGCTCACCAGGCGCGGAGAAGCGGCCGCGGTAGCGGAGGCGCGGCGGCTCGAAGCGCTCGTCGTCGAATCGCGCGCCAAACGGCTGTTGTCGTCCCGATCGCGAGGCTGACATGCGGTGGCGCGGCGTCGCCTACCAGCTGCTGCTGCTCGCGTTTCCGCGTCACATCCGTCGCGAGTTCGGCGACGACATGGCACGCCTGTTCTCGAATCAGTGGCGCGACGCGCGCGGTCTGCACGCGAAAACGTTGCTGGTCGCCGCCGCGGTTGTCGACGCGCTGCACCACGGCGTCGCCGAGCGGCTGCACCCGCTGCGCGGCCGCGGCGCCGCGCTTGCCCGCGGTCTGCAGCGATGGAGGTGGTGGATGCGCGCGCTCTTGCAGGATCTTCGCTACGCCCTGCGCGTCGTCGCACGGCAGCGCGGCGTCACCGTCGCCGCCGTGCTCACGCTGGCGCTCGGCATCGGCGCAAACTCCGCCATCTTCTCCGCGGTCAACGCCATCCTGCTGCGGCCGCTCCCCTACGAGGACCCCGATCGCCTCGCCATGGTGTGGGAGCAGCGCCCGGCGGAAGGTGTTCTGCAGAACGTCGTCGCGCCGGCTGACTTCCTCGACTGGGCGACGATGAACGAGAGCTTCGAGGCGATGGCCGCGGTCGCCGATGCACCCGCCGATCTCACTGGCGCAGGTGAACCGGTACGGCTCTTTGCCGGCGCCGTCTCGCCGCCGTTCTTCGACATCCTGCGGATCCGGCCGATGCTGGGGCGGACGTTCCGCCCGGAGGAAGCGACGCCAGGCCAGCATCACGTCGTGATACTCGGCCATCCGCTGTGGGCCGGCCGCTTTGGCGCTGATCCCTCGATCATCGGACGCACGATCATGTTGAACGGGATCGGATGGGAAGTCGTGGGCGTGCTCCCGCCGACCTTCGAATTTCCCAACGCCGCGCTCGATCTCTGGACGCCGCTCGTCCTCACAGGCGGGAGCGAGCCGCCGAGCCGCGCGAGCCACGCGCTGATGGTGTATGCGCGGCTGAAGAACGGCGTGTCGCTCGAACATGCGCGTGCGGACATGGACCGCGTCGCACAGCTTCTGTCGGCGCAATATCCCGAGACGAACCGGACGCACGGCGCGTGGGTGAACAGGCTCGACGAGCAGCTGCGCGAACCAGTCCGCGGATCGTTAGTTCTGCTGCTCGGCGCGGTCGCGTTCGTACTGCTCATCGCGTGCGTGAACGTCGCGAACGTATTGCTGGCGAAAGCGGCTGGACGCCGGCGCGAGATGGCGGTCCGGGCGGCGCTCGGCGCCGGACGCGCGCGCCTTGCTGGCCAGGTGCTGACGGAGAGTCTCGTCATTGCCGCGCTCGGCGGCATCGCCGGACTGCTCGTCGCGTGGTGGGGCATCGCCTTCCTGCGGCAGCTCGCGCCCGAGGGTGTGCAGGTCGTTGGCGTCTCGCACGTCCGTCTCGAGCCGGGCGTCGTCGTCTTCACCGCCGCACTCACGATCGTCACGGGCCTCCTCTTTGGCTTCCTGCCCGCGTGGCACCTGTCGCGCCAGGACGTGCACGGCTCGCTCAAGGACGGCGCGCGCACGGCGGCAGGCGTCCGGCGCGGCCTGCGCACCACGCTGGTGATCTGCGAGATCGCGCTGGCGTCGCTGCTGCTCGTGGCCGCGGGCCTGACACTGCGAAGCTTTCTCGCCGTGCTCAATCTGCCCTCCGGGTTCGTGACCGAGGGAGCGCTCACCGCGACGATTTCGCTGCCCGGCGCAGTCTACAAAACGGACGATCAGCTCATCACCTCGTTCACGCTGGTCCAGGAAAAGCTCCGTGGCCTGCCGGGTGTTCGCGCCGTCGGCGCGACCAGTCACCTGCCGCTCAGCGGACGCGACAGCCGCCGCGGCGTCAGGATCGAAGGACGAGAACCCACATCCGACGTCCCGACGCGCGCGCATCCACGCTCGATCACGCCCGGCTACTTGCAGGCGATGGGCATCACGCTTCTGGCCGGACGTGCGTTCACCTCGGCGGACGATGCGCGGGCGCCAAAAGTCGCGATCGTCAACGACACGATGGCACGGCGCTATTGGCCCGGGCAGTCGCCCGTCGGACGCCGCATCGGTCTCGTGGGCGTCAACGAGTGGATCGAAGTCGTCGGCGTCACCGCCGACGTGAAGCACTGGGGCCTCGACGCGCCGGTGAACCCGGAAATGTATTTCCCCGAAACCCAGTACGTCTCGCGGACCATGACCTTCGTGGTGGCCGCGAACGGCGACCCATCGTCGCTGGCGAATGCTGTCCGCGAGCGCGTGCGGAGCGTCGATCCCAACCTTCCGGTATCCGGCCTGAGAACGATGGCGGACGTCGCGTCGGTGTCGATGGGCTCCCGACGCGCCGGCATGCTGCTCATCGTCGTCTTTGGCGTGCTCGCGCTGGTGCTGGCGGCCGCCGGCATTCACGGGGTGATGTCGCACCTGGTAGCGCTCCGCACGAGCGAGCTGGGCGTCCGTATGACGCTCGGCGCCAGTCCATCGAGCGTGCTCGGGCTGGTCTTGCGCGAAGGCGCGCTGCAGGCGGCCGTCGGCCTGGCAATTGGCGTCACCGGCGGCGTTCTCGTGATGCGCGCGTTCCAGTCGATGCTCGTTGGCGTCGCGCCCCTGGATCCGGTCACGCTGATCGTGACGCCGGCGGCGCTCCTCGCCACTGCGCTGGCTGCGTGTGCGCTTCCCGCGTGGCGTGCCATGCGGATCGATCCAGCGG
>JBKPRU010000024.1:0-29566 GCA_046734675.1 Acidobacteriota bacterium | reverse complement strand
GCGCAGCCTCGCGCGCCCAAGGGATCGCCTGTACCGAACCAGACAACCCCAACTCAGTTCCTAACCGAGTCCGTCAGGAGGATGTGATGCCCCACGCAACCAGTCATCCCAATAGTCCGCCACATCTGCGCTCCCTTCGCGCGTTCAAGCCGTTTACCTGTCGCCGCACGCCCGCCGCCAAACGCTGGGCGGTCGTGACCATCCTCGCGATGGTCGTGACGACCAATGGCGGAGCCCTCGTCACGCCTGCGGTGCACGCCCAGCAAACCGCTGCCGTCGGCTTCGTCCTGAATGCCGGCGACCTGCGATTCATCTATCACCAGATCGAGATCGCCCAGGCGCACGCGGCCGGAGGGCAGCTGCTTGGTCCGGGTGTGAATCAAGTCAACGAGGCGCGGTTGCCCTTCGGCCTGCGGACCGTCGATGGATCGTTCAACCATCTGACGTCGGGTCATACGGGATTCGGAGCCGCAGATCGCGTGTTTCCGCGATTGACCACACGCCAGTTCCGCCAGGGAGAACTCTTCGATCCGGACGGCGCCGGGCCGGCGGCCGCGGTGCCGACCTCGTACACGCAGAAGAAGGGCACTGTCGCGGACTCGCAGCCGCGCATCATCAGCAACCTGATCGCCGATCAGACGGTCCGCAATCCCGCCGCGGTCGCGGTGGCCGGTGACGTCACTCCCGACCCGCTCGGCACGCTGCCGATTACGAACGTCGCACCCGACGTCGGCCTCTCCGCGCCCTTCAACTCGATGTTCACGTTCTTCGGTCAGTTCTTCGATCACGGGCTCGACCTCGTGACCAAGGGCGGCGGGACCGTGTTCGTGCCGCTGCAGCCCGACGATCCGCTGTTCAATCAGGGTCCGAACTTCATGATCCTGACGCGGGCGACCAACCAGCCCGGACCGGATGGCGTGCTCGGCGACAATCCTGCGACCCCCCAGGACGAGAGCGCTGACGACATCCAGGAAGCGACCAACACGACGACGCCGTTCGTCGACCAGAACCAGACCTACACGTCGCATCCGTCGCACCAGGTGTTCCTGCGCGAGTACGCGCTGAACGCCGACGGTCGGCCGATCGCGACCGGCCGGATGATCGATGGCGGCGGCACGCTCAACGGCGTGCCCGTGAAGAACATCGGCAACTGGGGTGAGGTGAAGGCGCAGGCCGCGGCGCTGCTCGGGATCGGACTCGTCGATTCCGACGTGTTCAGCGTGCCGCTGCTCGCGACGGATCCGTACGGCCGCTTCCTGCGCGGACCGCACGGGTTTCCCCTGATGGTGATGGCCGACAACAGCGTCGTCGAAGGCGATCCCGCGGCGCCAATCTCCACCGCCGGAGCGAAGAAGACGGGGCACGCCTTCCTCGATGACATCGCGCACAACGCGGTGCCCGCGCCCGGCCTCGCCGCCGACGGGGACGGGGTCGCGGGTCCGATTACCGCCGTGCTGCAGCCCGGCACCTACGACAACGAGCTACTCGCCGCGCACTTCGTGACCGGCGACGGGCGCGGTAACGAGAACATCGCGCTGACCGCCGTCCACAGCGTGTTCCACGCCGAGCACAATCGGATGGCCAACGCGCTCCCCGGCCTGATCGACTCACTGCTGACGACCGCCGAGCGCGCGGCCTGGCGCGCGCTGGATCCGGCGTCGGGATGGGACTTCGGCGAGCGCCTTTTCCAGGCGGCGCGCTTCACGACCGAGATGCAGTATCAGCACCTCGTGTTCGAAGAGTTCGCGCGCAAGCTGGTCCCGTCGATCAATGCGTTCGTCGGTGACGGCATCAACTTCCGGAGCGATACCAATCCCGCGATCTCGGCCGAGTTCGCGCACCAGGTCTATCGCCTCGGCCACTCGATGCTGACCGAGACGATCGCCCGCACGAACACCGACGAGTCGATCAACGACATCCCGCTGCTCAATGGGTTCCTCAATCCGCTCGAGTTCAACAACGGCGGAACGGTGGGCCCACTGACCGCTGCCCAGGCGGCAGGCGCGATCTTCCAAGGCGGGACGCAACAGGTCGGAAACGCGATTGACGAGTTCGTCACCGAAGCGGTGCGCAACCGCCTGCTCGGATTGCCGCTCGACCTCGCCGTGCTGAACCTCGCGCGCGGCCGCAGCGAAGGCGTCGCTCCGCTGAACGTCGTGCGGCGCCAGCTGTTCCAGCGGACCAACGACTCGTCGCTGCTGCCCTACGACAACTGGATCGACTTCGAGTTCGCGCTGAAGCACCAGGAGTCGCTGGTCAACTTCATCGCCGCGTACGGGATCCATCCGACGCTCGCGACGGCCGCGACGGTGGAGGCGAAGCGCGCCGCGGCGACGGAGCTGCTGTTGGATGCGGACTTCATGTTCGCGCCCGCGGCGCAGAGCGGCGTCGACGACATCGACCTCTGGATCGGCGGTCTCGCCGAAGAGATCGCGCCGTTCGGGTCGATGCTCGGCAGCACGTTCGACCACATCTTCGAGGTGCAGCTCGAAAACCTGCAGGACGCCGATCGTTTCTACTACCTTGAACGGCTCGACGGCCTCAACCTGCTGTCACAGCTCGAGGGCAACTCGTTTGCGGAGCTGATCAAACGGAACACCACGCTGACCGGTCCAGCCGCCGACGTGTTCTCGCGAGCCGGGTTCACGTTCAACCTGACCTCGATCCTCAGGAGCCCGGGTGTGCTCTCGGACGATCCGTCCACACCGCAAAACGAAGCGGCGATGCCCGACCTGACGCTGCTGCCCAACGGCACGGTGCGTTACAGCGGTGCCGAGCATGTGGTTTGGAACGGCCGCAACCCGAACGTCGATCGCGTCATCTCGAGCGAAGGGGATGACACGCTGAGAGGCGACGGCGGCAACGACGTCATGGAAGGCGGCGCCGGCAACGACAACTTCATCGGCGGCGACGGCGACGACATCCTCACCGACGTGTTCGGAGACGACGTGATCAAAGGTGGTCCGGGCAACGACGCGATCAACGGCGGCGCCGGTCCCTTCGATTTGCTCCAGGGCAACGAAGGCAACGACTTCATCGTCGGCGGCAACGACGAGTCGGAAGTGTTCGGCGGCCCGGGCAACGACGTCATCTACATGGGCAAGGGCCTGAGCGAGTCGGTCGGCGGCGCCGGCGACGACTGGATGGAGGGCACGGACGCGCCGGCGAGCATCGCGATCGGCGACGACAACAACCAGTTCCAGAACGACCCGGACGGTGGACACGACATCGGCCTCGCCGGTCCGGGCGACATGGACTTCGACATGGAAGGCGGCGACGACATCATGGTCGGCAACGTCCTGCCAACGCATCGGTTCGAAGGCATGCTCGGATTCGACTGGGTCACCTATCGAGGTGAGACACAGTTTGTCGACGCCGACATGTTGATCACGGGTGCGATTGCCGTGAACGCGCCGCTCAACGAACTCCGCGATCGGTTCGACCTGACGGAAGGTCTCTCGGGGACGAACTTCAACGACCTGCTGCGCGGCGACAACCGCGATGCCGCGATTCTCGCCAACGACGGGTTGACGGGCGTGGTCAACGCACACGTCCTGAACGCGGACGGCATCGCGCGAATCACTGATCTCGCGACCATCCTGCCCGCGGGTGCGACCTCCTGGGGTGAGGGCAACATCCTCCTCGGTGGCCTCGGCAGTGACCTGCTCGAAGGCCGCGGCGGCAACGACATCATCGATGGCGACCGCTGGCTGAACGTGCAACTGCGCGGCGTGCTGACCAACGGGACGATCAGACTGGCCAACAGCCTGCAGGAACTCAAGAACGACGTGTTCGCCGGCCTGCTGAATCCGGGCGCGATCACTTTCGTTCGCAGCATCGTCACGCCGGCGGTTGGCGCCGCGGACTGCGGCACGGCGTCACCGGTCAACTGCGACACCGCCGCGTTCACCGGTCCGCGCGCGAACTACACCGTCTCGGTCGCGGACGACGGCACCGTCACGGTCCTCGACACCGCGGGCGTCGATGGTACCGACACCCTGCGAAATGTCGAGCAGCTGCGGTTCGCAGACGTCACGATTCCGGTTCCGGCGACGTTCGTGCTGGTGCCGGCCGTCGTTGGTCTGACGCAGGCGGGAGCGACCACCGCGATCACCTCCGCCAACCTGACGGCGACCGCGTCGACGGGGAACAGCACGACCGCCGCGATCGGCTCCGTCATCAGCCAGTCGCCGGCCGCCGGCACGAGCGTGCGAGCGGGTAGCGCGGTCGGGATCGTGGTCTCCATCGGTGCGCTGGTACCGAACGTCGTCGGCGCCACGCAGCCGGTCGCGACCACCACACTGACGGGCGCGGGCCTGACCCTGGGCACCGTGAGCCTGGCAAACAGCACCACGGTGCCGATCGGCAGCGTCATCAGCCAGACGCCGGCGGCCGGCGCGAGCGTCGCACCGGGAAGCGCCGTCGCTTTGGTGGTGTCGAGAGGCGCTGGCCCGGCGATCGCCGCGACGGTGACACGGAACACCACGCGCCCGTCGCTCAACATCACCACTCCGTCAATCACGCCAGCGGCGAGCACGTTGCTCGTGGCTCTGGTCTCGGCCGATGGTCCCTTGACGGTGGCGACCACGTCCGTTACCGGCGTCACGAATACCGGAGCGGCGCTGACCTGGACCCGAGCCGTGCGTGCGAACGGTCAACGCGGGACCGCGGAGATCTGGTGGGCGTTCACGACGCCGGCACACGCGAGCATGACGGTGACGGCGACACTGAACCTGGCGATGCCCGCGACGATCACGGTCATGGCACTCACCAATGCGGCGCCATCGCTGATCGGCGCTGCAAGCACGGCGGCCAGCGGGCCGAACGGCGCACCCACTGCCGCGCTGACCACGACCGATGCCTTCTCACTGCTGCTCGGCGCCGGCACGGTCCAGGGTCCGCGGCACGTGATGGCGGCGGGCGCGGGGCAGGTGATCGTCAGCCAGGCCAATGGTACCGCGGGCGACACGTACTGGTCGCAGCGCACGGCCAGCAATGTGGCGACACCTGGAACGGTCACCATCAACGCCACCTACGGCGCGACGATGCCCGACCCGTGGAACCTCGCCGTCGTGGAAATCCGCCAACGATAGGCACACGTTAGAACGACGCGGGGCAAGGCAATGAGCCTTGCTCCGCGTGCTGCGCCTTCATTCAACCAACGCGCTGATCACCAACCGGTAAATCGAGGTGTGCCAATGAAGGGTGCGTTCGCCGGATCGATTCGAAGCGTCCCTCTCATCGTCGTGCTGTCGGTTGCCGTCGGCTCGCCGGCGTTCGCCGAGATTTTTCTGGCGATGCGAGAGGGTCACGTATCGATCGGCACAAAGGACAGAGCGATCGGCCAGGCCCGGCGGGGACCGGCGGAGATCGGTACGACCCGAACCATGGTGGACCCTCGGGAGTTCACAGTTCCGACGCAGCCGGAGTGTGCCGCCGCGCCCCGTGTTGCAACGGGTGCGATGCGTCCCGGTGGCGTCGACGATGCCCGCCGCACGGCGGTTCTACCGCCAGGCACGGCGTGGCGTCGCAGCAATCAGAAGTAAGGAGCGCGAATCATGAGCCGCATCTACCTGCCGTCAAACGCCTCGAAAGCGCGGATCCGCGAGGCACAGGACGCGCGGAACCAGCGCGCCGAGATCGTCAAAGGCTTGTCATGGGGACAGGTCTCGCGACGAGATTTGATCAAGATGGGCCTGTTCACTGCGGCGGGAATGCTCGCGCCGATCCGCGGGCTCAACCCGTTCGTCGGCAGCGCACTCGAACCGATTCCCACCGGCGCGCCGCCCAGCCCGCTGTTTGGGATCGAGCCCTTCACGCAACCCATGTATCGATTCGACGTGCTGCCGCGGAAAGCCGTGTCCTTACTGAATCCAGCGCCGACGGCGCAGTCAAATCAGACGCTGCGCGCGGTACCAGCGGAGCTTGGCGGCGGCGTCGGTCCGATCGAAGGCCGTCCGCCGGGTCCGCTGTGGGCGCATCAGGGCTTCGCCAAATATCCACCGAAAGTGGCGGTGGAAGTGACGCAGTTCGGCGCGACGGGGAATACCGCGTACAGCCCGTTGGTCAGCGCTGACAAGAATTGCGGGATCGACGAGACCGCCGTTTGCCGTCCGTGCTTTCATCCCGACCTGCCGGATCAATCGGCCGCGGCGCTGTGGACGTTCAATGGCACGATTCCCCCGAAGCTCCTCATCGGCCGCTACGGTGAACCCATTCTGTTCCGTCATCACAACGGCCTGTCGCCGAATGTCACGCAGAACGGCGGATTCGGGCGGCACACCCTCTCCACGCACGAGCACAACGGACATCACGGCGCGGAGAACGACGGCTTCACGGGAGCGTTCTTCTTCCCGGGCCAGTTCTACGACTATCACTATCCGATCCTGCTGGCAGGTGTGAACTCGGTGAACAAGAACGCCACGAATCGAGTGGCGGCGACGCCCGACGATTCCGGCGGCCTGGTCAGGGTGCCCGGCGACTGGCACGAGACCATGAGCACGCACTGGTTCCACGATCACATGTTCAGCTTCACGGCCCAGAACGTGTACAAGGGCATCGCGGGCATGTTCAATATCTACAGCGGCCTCGATCGGGGCAACGAGGAAATCGAAGACGGCGTCAATCTGCGCCTGCCGAGCGGAACGGCGAAATCCTGGGGCAACCTCGATTACGACGTGAACCTGATGCTCGCCGACAAGGCATGGGATCAGGACGGGCAGCAGTTCTTCGACATCTTCGAGGACGGCGGGTTTCTCGGCGATCAGGTGACGGTCAACTTTCTTTACAAGCCCTACTTCGAAGTCGAGCGGCGCAAGTACCGGTTCCGCATCCTCAACGGGAGTGTGTCGCGCTTCTTCAAGATCGCGCTCAGCGACGGCTCGCCGATGATTCAGATCGCGAACGACGGCAATCTGCTGCCGCGTCCCGTGACGCTGACCCAACTCGACGAACAGGGCATTGCGGAACGGTATGACATCGTCATCGACTTCTCGCGCTACAGCATCGGCGACAAGGTCCACATGGTGAACCTGTGCGAGCACCTGAACGGCAAGAAGCCGGAGCGGGATCTGTCGCTCGCCGAGGCGCTGGCCGCCACCTCGCTGGATCCGGGCGTCGGTCGCTTCCTCGAGTTCCGCGTGGTTCGCGATCCGGCGCGGCCGGACGTCAGCCGCGTGCCCGCGACGATGATCCCGAATCCCGATCTGTCGAGAATTCCGGTCGCGCGCGAGCGCGTGTTCGAGTTCGGCAGGGACGCGTCGCAGACCAGCAGCAACCCGGTGACATCGTTCGCGGGTGACTGGGGCATCAGGACCGACGGCGGCCTGATGCTCAACGCCGATTTCGGCCGCATCTCGGCGGCGCCGAAGCCGGGCACGCGCGAGATCTGGACGTTGAAGAACGCGGGCGGCGGCTGGGACCATCCGATTCACATTCACTTCGAGGAAGGTCAGGTGCTGTCGCGCGACGGTTCCGCGAGCAGGGTACCGGCATGGGAGCGCGGCCGCAAGGACGTCTACCGGCTGCGACCTGGCGGAACGGTGCAGATCACGATGCAGTTCAGAGACTTCGGCGGCACCTTCATGGAGCATTGCCACAACACGGTGCACGAAGACAACTCGATGCTGGTGCGTTGGGACATCAACGGCAGCCCGCAGCCGCTGCCGACACCGATCGCCACGCCTCAAGGCGTGACCTTCATCGACCCGGATGACATCCTGCCGACCGCAGGCTGACACAGCGAGCAGGGGAGAAAGGGCTCGATTTTCAGAAGGGGCTTCGCCGCCCCTTCTTTGAACCTACCGGGTTTGAGGAGCGAACGACAATGACCTCGACACACTGGCCGTGGCTGTCAGCGCTGGCCGCATTGCTTCTGGGCGTCCTCGTTATCGTCGGTGTCGCGCGCTCTGCAGGGGTGCGCGCGCAAAGCCGCTGGGGCGCCAACTACTTTCCGAAGGTATCGCTGACGACGCAGCACGGTGATGTCGTCGATTTCTATGAACTGATTAAAGGGAAGATCGTCGCGATTGAGCTCATCTACACGTCATGCGAGTACAGCTGCCCGCTCGAGACCGCGCGGCTTGCACACGTGCAGAAACTGCTCGGCGACCGCATGGGTCGTGATGTGTTCTTCTACTCGATCAGCATCGACCCGGAGCACGACACCCCGGCAGTCCTCAAGGCATATGCAGAACAGTACGGCGCAGGCCCGGGCTGGCTGTTTCTCACCGGGAGGGAGCAAGACATCGAGCGACTAAGCAGGAAACTGGGGTTGTATTCGGAGCCGAGTTCCGAGGCCAAAGACGGACACACCGCGACACTCCTCATCGGCAATGAGGCGACGGGCCAGTGGATGCGTGGATCGGCGCTCGACAACCCGCAGTTTACCGCGCAGATCATCGGCAACTGGATGAACAACTGGGCGAACGCACAAGCGTCGAACAGCTATGGCAACGCCCGGCCGCTGCCGCCGCCCAGCAAAGGACAGTACCTCTTCGCGACCAGGTGCGTGACCTGCCATTCAATCAATCAAGGCGACAAGACCGGACCGGACCTGGGAGCGGCGCTCGCGAAGCGCGAACGCCGCTGGCTCACCCGGTACATCTCGGCGCCCGACAAGATGCGGGCGGCGGGCGACCCGATTGCGCGCGAGTTGCTCGCCAGTTACAGGACCGTGCGCATGCCGAATCTGAATCTGAGCGAAGAGGAGGCGGACGCCGTGCTCGCCTACGTTCTTTCGGTGGCATCACGCCCCGACTCGGAGAAGCGTTAGGCCCGACACCCGGGTCGCACATGCGTGCGCTCACCTTCGACTGAAATGGAGTAAACCATCCGACATAGACAAGTAAGCCGTCCGACATAAGCGCCACATCTCGCGGGCCCACGGAGCCATCGCTGAAGTTCAGGTTCCACACAGAACTCTTCGGTGGTTTTCCGCGCGCGTCCGGAAATTGCGCCTGCCGCCACGCACATCGATCGCAGGTCGATGCTGCTTCGCGCGTACAGCGTCAAGTCTCACTACGTCAACACCATTCGGTCGCAACACGTCACCACCGCGCGCCGCGCGTCCGCTCTGGCGCCGCATTTGCGATTCCTGTGCGCACACGTCGATCGCACTTTCAACTTGAACGCACAACCAATGTCGTGGTGCGCGTGCGGCAACCGGACGAAGTTCGGGGAGGTCTCCATGAATGCTTTGACATTTTTTACGTGTCGCCGAGCACGCTCGGCAAAGCGGTGGGCGATCGTCACGACGATCGTGATGACGCTGCCATCGTTCGGTGGGACCCGCGTTGCCCCGACCGTCCTCGCGCAAGCGGCGCCCGTCGGACAGAACTTCGTCCTCGACGCCGGTGACCTGCGGTTCATCTACCAGCAGATTCTCGTCGCTCAAGACCATGCCGCGGGTGGGAAGCTATTCGGGACCGGGCCGAATCAGGTGTCCGATCCGCAGCTGCCGCGCGGCCTCCGCACCGTCGACGGCTCGTACAACAATCTCGTGCCGGTGCCCGATCAGCACCTGTTCGGCGCGGCGGATCGCCTCTTTCCGCGCCTCACCGTACCACTGTTCCGCGATGCTCAGACCTTCAATGGCGCGCTTACTTCGTACAAACAGAAGTCGGGAATCGTCGCCGACGCGGAGCCGCGCATCATCAGCAATCTGATCGTCGACCAGTCGGCGAGCAACCCCGCCGCGGTCGCGGCTGCCGCGAACCCGTGCGGCTCGGGCGGATTCGTGTGCTCAGGATCGACCGCCCCGGATCCGGATTCCGGTGCGCTGTTCATCCCGAACATCACACCTGACTTTGGTCTCTCTGCGCCGTACAACCTGATGTTCACCTTCTTCGGCCAGTTCTTCGATCACGGCCTCGATCTCGTCACCAAGGGTGGCGGGACTGTGATCATCCCGCTGCAGCCCGATGACCCGCTGTTCGTGCCGGACAGCCCGGCCAACTTCATGGTGATGACGCGAGGGCAGAATCAGCCCGGTCCGGATGGCGTGCTCGGGACGGCCGACGACATCCAGGAAACGATGAACACGACGACGCCCTGGGTGGATCAGAACCAGACCTACACGTCGCATCCCTCCCACCAGGTGTTTCTCCGTCAGTACGTGATGAACGCGGCGGGGCAGCCGATTCCTGATGGGAAAGTGCTCGACGGCGGCTTCTGCGCGCCGCGCGGCACGGGGATCGCGGGGGACGATGTCTGCAACATCGGCAACTGGAAGGAGGTCAAGGCACAGGCCGCGACCAAGCTCGGGATCATCCTCACCGACCAGGACGTGTTCGATGTGCCGCTGATCCTCACGGATCCCTATGGCCACTTCAAGCCTGGCGCGCATGGTTTCCCTCAGCTGGTGCGTCCCGGTAATGTGCTCGTCGAAGGTGACCCGGCGGCAAACGGCGGCACCGGCGTCGCGATTCCCGCCGACGCGTTCCGGACCGGTCACGCGTTCCTCAACGACATCGCGCACAACGCCGTTCCGAGTCCGGGACTGATCGCAGACAGCGATACGGATATCAGCGTGTTCGGCGTCACCGTACAGCCTCCGGGCACCTACGACGACGAACTGCTCGATCGGCACTTCGTCACCGGCGACGGACGCGGTAACGAGAACATCGCGCTCACGATGGTTCACAACCTGTTCCACGCCGAGCACAATCGCCTCGTCCACTACATCGACAGCATCATCCCCACACTGCTCACGCCGGAAGAAGTGGCCGCGTGGCACAGCGTGCACGCAGCGTCGGGGTGGGGCTACACCGAGCGGCTGTTCCAGGCCGCGCGGTTCGTGACCGAGATGGAATACCAGCACCTGGTGTTCGAAGAGTTCGCGCGCACGATCCAGCCGCTGATCAACCCCTTCCTGGGTGGCATCACGTCGATCAACGGGGCAATCTCGGCGGAGTTCGCGCACACCGTCTATCGCCTCGGCCACTCGATGCTGCCCGAGAGAGTGGGACGGATCAACAGCGACGGGTCGACGCACGATCTGCGACTGCTCGACGCCTTCCTCAATCCGGTCGCGTACAACGACGGAGGTCTGACCGCCAACAAAGCGGCGGGCAGCCTCATTCGCGGCCTGTCGCGGCAGGTCGGCAACGAGCTCGACGAGTTCGTCACCTCCTCGGTGCGGAACACCCTTGTCGGTCTTCCGCTCGACCTCGCTGCAATCAACATTGCGCGGGGCAGGAGCGAAGGCATTCCGCCGTTGAACGTCGCGCGAAAACAGTTCTTCACCGCGACCAAGGACGTGACCGTCCAGCCCTACGCCAACTGGCACGAGTTCGGACTGGCGTTGCGGCACAGCGAGTCGCTGATCAACTTCATCGCCGCGTACGGCACGCACACGTCGATCACGAGCGCGACGACTCTCGTCGACAAGCGCGCCGCCGCGCGGACGCTCATTCTGAACAATGACCCGTTCCTGTTCGCCAGTGCCGCCAGCAGCGGTCTCGACAGCGTCGATTTCTGGGTGGGCGGGCTCGCCGAGAAGCAGGCAGTGTTCGGCGGTCTGCTCGGGACGACGTTCAATTTCGTGTTCGAAAAGCAGCTGGAGAACCTTCAGGACGGCGACCGCTTCTACTACCTGCAGCGGACCGACGGCCTCAACCTGAAGACCCAGCTCGAAGGCAACTCGTTCGCGGAGCTGGCCCGGCGCAACACGGACGTGCAAGCCACGATGGACGTCATCTTCAAGACCGCGGATTTCAACCTCGATGCGGCGTCGTTCACCGGCACGGCGCCGGTCGACCTTGGCGATGGGATTCAGCTCCTCACGCTCGTGGACGGCACGAAGGTGTTCTTCGATCCGCTCCACGGCGGCAAGAACATCGTCTTCAATGGCACCGCGGGCGACGACAGCCTGCGGGCAGACGTCGGCGACGACTCCCTGTTCGGCAACGCCGGGAACGATCGGCTGGACGGTGGCGAAGGCAACGACACGCTGCTCGGTGGTGACGGCAATGACATTCTCTTTGGACAGAACGGCGACGACGTCCTCAAGGGAGGCAACGGCAACGACGCCATGAACGCCGGGCCCGGCTTTGGCGGAGACATCCTGCTCGGCGGCGAGGGCAACGACTTCATGGTCGGCGGCGACGACGGAGACGAGTACTTCGGCGGCTCGGGGAATGACGTCGTTGTCGATGGGACGACTCGCAGCGAGGGCATATTCGGCGGCGGCGGCGACGACTGGCTCGACGCCGGCGACGGCCACGACGGCGGCATCTTTGGCGACGGCGGCAACGTGTTCGACCTGCTCGCCGGACTCGATGCGGTGGGCGGTGACGACGTTGAGGACGGCGGTCCCGGACAGGACAATCACGTCGGCGAAGGCGGCGACGACATCTTCCTGATGTCGGAAGGAAGCAACAAGTTCTTCGGCGATTATGGCTTCGACTGGATCACCCTGCGCGGGTGGGGTCTGCCGGAGTTCGTCGAGCTCTCGTTGCTGGCCGCGCCGAATGCCGTGCTGAATTTCAACGACCTCCGCAGCCGGTACCGCTTTACAGACGGCGCATCCGGTTGGGATCTCAACGATCACATCGCGGGGGACGACAACGTCTTCGATCCGGCGGCGGCGGTCGAGCGCCAGCTGCAGCCGCAGATGGCGCTGACGGTGGAGGGCGCGGCGAAGATCGACGGTCTCAGCGCGCTCGTGACCGATGGCTTCGGCATCGTGCCGACCAACGAGCCGGTGGTGTTCGTCGACAATGCCGGCGGCAACCCGACCGGCGCGCCCGGCACCGGGGCAGGCGAGACCCGCCACATCATGTTCATCGGGGGCAACATCCTGCTTGGCGGCCGCGGCAGCGACACGCTGGAAGGCAAGGCCGGCAACGACCTGATCGACGGCGACCGGTGGCTCGACGTGCAGCTCGAGGCGACGCTCAACGATGGAACGATCAAGCTCGCGAACAGCGCGCGTGAGCTCGTCGCCGACGTGTTTGCGAACCCGCAGCGGCTCAATCCGGGAAATATCCGCATCGTCCGCAGCATCGTGACGCCCGAGGTGCCGCCATCCGACTGCGGCGCGGCGGCGCCGCTCAACTGCGACACGGCCGTGTTCTCCGGTTTGCGATCCGAGTACACCATCACGGTCGCCGCGAACGGCGCGGTGACGGTGGTGCACAACGTCGCCCCCTCCCTCGCCGGCACGGTGAAGGACAACGGCACCGACGTCCTGCTGAACATCGAGCAGCTGAAGTTCGCAGACGTCACGATCCCGGTCCCCGCGGCCGTGGTGGTGGTACCGAACGTCGTCGGGCTGACGCAGGCGGCAGCGACAACGACGATTACGTCTGCCAACCTGACGACCACGGCGTCGACGGGGAACAGCACGACCGCTCCGATCGGCTCCGTGATCAGCCAGTCGCCGCTGGCCGGCACGACCGCGCGAGCGGGTAGCGCCGTCGCGATCGTCGTCACGCTCGGTGCGCTGGTACCGGACGTCGTTAGCGCAACGCAGGCGGCCGCGACCACCACATTGACCGGCGCGGGCCTGACGCTCGGTACGGTCTCGCTTGCGAACAGCACCACCGTGCCGATCGGCAGCGTCATCAGCCAGAACCCGGCGGCGGGCACGAGCATCGCGCCGGGCAGCGCCGTCGCGCTGACCGTGTCGAGGGGTGCTGGCCCGGCGATCGCCGGGACGGTGACACGGAGCAACACGCGCCCCTCGCTCAATATCACCAGTCCGTCGATCACGCCGGCGGCGAATACGCTGCTCGTGGCGCTGGTCTCGGCAGACGGTCCATTGACCGTAGCGAACACGTCGGTCACTCGCGTCACGAACACCGGAGCGGCGCTGACCTGGACCAGAGCGGTGCGTGCCAACGGGCAACGTGGGACGGCCGAAGTCTGGTATGCGTTCACGACGCCGGCACATGCGAACATGACGGTGACCGCGACGATCAACCTGGCGATGCCAGCAGCGATGACGGTGGTGGCGCTCACCAATGCGGCGCCCTCTCTGGCCGGGGCCGGGATCGCGGCGGCGAGTGGGCCGAACGGCGCGCCGACTGCGGCGCTGACCACGACCGATGCGTTCTCACTGCTGCTCGCGACCGGCACGCTGCAGGGTCCGAGGCACGTGATGACCGCGGGGCCCGGGCAGGTGATCCTCAATCAGGCCAATGGCACTGTGGGCGACACCTACTGGTCGCAGCGCACGGCTGCGAATGTGGCGACGCCTGGAACGGTTACCGTCAGCGCGACATACGGCGCGACGATGCCGGACATCTGGAACCTGGCCGTCGTGGAAATCCGCCAGCGGTAAGCACACGTAGAACGACGCGGGGCAGAGCGAAGAGGCTCTGCCCCGCGTTCGCTCGGATTCATGCAACGTCTCCATTGTGAAGAACGACGCAACAGCCGTAGGGCTGATCCACGTGAGGTCTGAAGTCATGAGCGCGCGAACGTTCATCCAATTGATGAAGGACGTCGGAATCATCCTGATGCTGTCGGTGACCGTCGGCTCGCCTGTGTTCGCCGAGGTCTACATGACGGTCCGGGATGGCCGGGTCTCGATCGTCGCGAAGGATGCGACGGTTGGCGAGATCCTCGCCGAATGGGCGAGGGTTGGTCAGACCCGGATCGTCAACCCTGAGCAGGTGCCTGCTGATCGTGTGACGCTCGAACTCGTGAACGTCAACGAGCAACAGGCGCTCGACGTGCTCCTTCGCGCGGCGAGCGGCTACATTGCTGCGCCGCGTGCCGTTGCCGTCGCGGACGCCTCGCAGTTCGATCGCATCATCGTCATGCCGCGTAGCGTAGCGCCGCAGACGACCAGCGCGCCGCCACCCGCGGCGAGCCCCAGCGCGCCGCTGGCGGGCGAAACCGCTTCGTATCTGGCGTCGCCTCCAGAAGTGCCGCGGGATCCACGACAGCCGGACGTAGGGGAGGCGCAACCCGCGATTGGCAGCGGACCGGTCGTCATCGCCGTGGACCAACAGCCGTACTCGACGACGGCCGGCGCGACCGCACCACCCTCAGAGAGCGCACAGAAATCATTCGCGAGCCGGCGTGCCCTCGAGTTCGTCGATCCGCGAGAGTTCCAGCTCCCGGTGCAGCCGAAAGGTGGCGCGGCTCCGTCGCCGCGCGTGCCCGGTCAGCCCGGAACCATTCGCCGGTAACGCCGGCACACCGATCAGAAGTAAGGAGCGAGAGCCATGAGTCGCATCTATTTGCCGTCAAACGCCTCGAACGCGCGGATCCGCGAGGCCCAGCACGCGCGCAACCAGCGCGCCGAGATCGTCAAGGGCTTGTCGTGGGGACAGGTCTCGCGACGGGATCTCCTGAGGATGGGCCTGTTCACGGCGGCGGGGTTGCTCGCACCGATTCGCGGGCTCAACCCGTTTGTCGCGAGCGCCTACGAGACGATTCCAACCGGGGCACCGCCCAGTCCATTGTTTGGAGTGCAGCCGTTCACACAACCGATGTATCGATTCGACGTATTGCCGCGCAACGGCCTCTCGTCACTCACGCCCGCGCCAACCGCGCAGTCGAATCAGACGCTGCAAGCGGTGGCCGCGGAGCTGGGCGGCGGATTTGGTCCGATTGAAGGGCGCCCACCCGGCCCGCTGTGGGCGCATCAGGGCTTCACCAAATATCCACCGAAGGTGGCGGTGGAAGTGATGCAGTTCGGCGCAACGGGGAATACCGCGTACCATCCGTTGGTCAGCGCTGACAAGAACTGCGGGATCGACGAGACGGCCGTGTGTCGCCCGTGCTTCCATCCCGCTCTGCCGGATCAATCAGCGGCGGCCATGTGGACGTTCAATGGCACACTGCCGCCGAAGCTGCTCATGGGGCGCTACGGCGAAGCGATTCTGCTCCGCCACCACAATCGGCTGCCGTCGAACGTCACTCAGAACGGGGGCTTCGGGCGCCACACGCTGTCGACCCACGAGCACAACGGTCATCACGGCGCGGAGAACGACGGCTTCACCGGCGCGTTCTTCTTTCCGGGCCAGTTCTACGACTATCACTATCCGATCCTGCTGGCCGGGGTGAACTCGGTGAACAAGAACGCGACCAACCGGCTCGCGTCGACGCCCGACGATTCGGGCGGCCTCGTCAAAGTGCCGGGCGACTGGCACGAGACGATGAGCACGCACTGGTTCCACGACCACATGTTCAGCTTCACGGCCCAGAACGTCTACAAAGGGATCGCCGGGATGTTCAACATCTACAGCGGCCTCGATCGCGGCAACGAAGGAATCGCAGACGGCGTCAACCTGCGACTGCCGAGCGGCACGGCGAAGTCGTGGGGCAATCTCGATTACGACGTCAACCTGATGCTCGCCGACAAGGCCTGGGACCAGGACGGGCAACTGTTCTTCGACATCTTCGAGTTCGGCGGCTTCCTCGGCGATCAGATGACGGTCAACCTCCTTTACAAGCCGTACTTCGAAGTGGAGCGGCGCAAGTACCGGTTCCGCATCCTCAACGCCAGCGTGTCGCGGTTCTTCAAGATCGCGCTGAGCGACGGCTCGCCGATGATCCAGATCGCGAACGACGGCAATCTGCTGCCGCGGCCCGTGACGCTGACCGCGCTCGACGAACAGGGGATCGCCGAACGGTACGACATCGTGATCGACTTCTCGCGCTACAGCATCGGACAGACGGTCCACATGGTGAACCTCTGCGAGCACATCAACGGCAAGAAGCCGGAGCGCGACGTGTCGCTCGCCGAGGCGCTCGCCGGCAGCTCGCTCGATCCGTGTGTCGGTCGCTTCCTCGAGTTCCGCGTGGTGCGCGATCCGGCAAAGCCGGACATCAGCCAGGTGCCGGCCACGCTGATCCCGAATCCCGATCTGTCGAGGATTCCGGTCGCGCGCGAGCGGGTGTTCGAATTCGGCCGGGACGCGTCGCAGACCAGCACGAATCCGGTGACGTCGTTCACCGGCGATTGGGGGGTCCGGACCGATAACGGCGTGATGCTCAACGCCGACTTCGGGCGGATCTCGGCGGCGCCGAAACCGGGCACGCGCGAGGTCTGGACGCTGAAGAACGCGGGCGGCGGGTGGGATCATCCGATTCACATTCACTTCGAGGAAGGGCAGGTGCTGTCGCGCGACGGCCTGGCGAGCAACGTGCCGCCGTGGGAGCGCGGCCGCAAGGATGTGTACCGGCTGCGCCCGGGCGGGACGGTGCAGATCACGATGCAGTTCAGGGATTTCGGCGGCACGTTCATGGAGCACTGCCACAACACGGTGCACGAGGACAACGCGATGCTGGTGCGCTGGGACATCAACGGCAGCCCGCAGCCGCTGCCGACGCCGATCGCCACGCCGCAGGGTGTGACCTTCATCGACCCTGACGACATTCTTCCCACCGCTGGCTGATGGGCCATCAGCGTACGGCTTCAAGGGGCGCGTGCGCCCCTCTTCCATGCGATTTTGCTCGAGGAGCCATTGACATGAGACCCAGATACCGACCATGGCTACCAGCGACAGCGTTGATTGTCCTCGCCGTCGGCGCGGCGTGCTCTGCGGGCGTCCACGCCCAAAGCCGCTGGGGCGCCGACTACTTTCCCAAGGTGAGACTTACGACGCAGCATGGCGACGCCGTCGATTTTTACGAGCTGATCAAAGGCAAGATCGTCGCGATCGAACTGATCTACACGTCGTGCGAGTACAGCTGTCCGCTCGAGACCGCGCGCCTGGCGAAGGTGCAGAAGCTGCTCGGCGAGCGGATGGGACGCGACGTGTTCTTCTATTCGATCAGCATCGATCCGGAGCACGATACGCCCGCGGTGCTCGAGGCGTATGCGGAGCAGTACGGTGCGGGCCCGGGCTGGTTGTTCCTGACAGGGCAGAGGGAAGATATCGAGCTCCTGAGCAAGAAACTGGGACTCTATTCGGAACCGAATCCCGACACGAAAGACGGACACACGGCGATGCTTCTGATTGGGAACGAGGCGTCCGGTCAGTGGGTGCGCGGATCAGCGCTCGACAACCCGCAGTTTACGGCGCAGATCATCGGCAACTGGATGAACAACTGGGCAACGGCGAAGATATCCAAGAGTTACGAAGGCGCGGCACCGCTGCAGCCACCCGGGAAGGGACAGTACCTGTTCGCGACCAAGTGCGTGACGTGTCATTCAATCGGCCAGGGCGACAGGACGGGACCCGACCTGGCCGCGGCTGTGGCGCGACGCGACCGCGGGTGGTTGACGCGCTACATTTCGGCGCCCGACAAGATGCGTGCGGCGGGCGATCCGATCGCGCGCGAGTTGCGCGCAAAGTACGGGACCGTGCGGATGCCCAATCTGAATGTGAGCGAAGGGGAAGCAGCGGAAGTGCTCGCCTACATTCAGTCGCAGGCGCACTCGGAAGCTCCGCAGCGTTAGCGCTCATTGAAGTCGGGATTCGCCGTCACTTCGGCACTGAACGCCGCATTGTGCGCTCCCGGACCGATCGATCAGGACTGATCCAGGCGCGACGTGCTCGCGCGTGCCCGACGACTTTGCTGCCGATGTGCCCACACCCATGCTCCGACGGCCGTCAGCACGATGGCAGCCACCGTGACCGTACCGAGCGTGCGAGCGGTGTGACGTTCGTCAACCTCCGAGAACATCGCGGTGACAACGCTCATGGCGGGCTTCGGTGTGCGGTCAGCCCGGACCAGCCCGTAGGTTTCTTCGGGATCCTGATCCGGTTGTACTTCGTCGTCAGGGGCAGCCACTCGCGTCCACCAATCACCGGAGTGGGCCGGATTGTCGTAGTTCTTCCACCATTCGTCGGCAAACTCGAACACGACCCCGCCGGCCGCGCCCGCACGAATCAGGTCATGCCAGCTGTCTCTCACGAGACGTGCCTGGCCATCATCGCCGGCCTCAGTCGTGTTGGCGCCGAACTCGGAGATGAGCAGCGGTTTGTCACCCGCGATGGGCCGGAGCACCGTTTCGATGAAGCGGCCGAAGCCCATCGCCGCAACTTCGGGTGGCCAGAGCGGATACAGGTTGAAGCAGACGAAGTCGAGGAAGCTGAGATCGAGCCGTCGCGCCGGCGGCCAGTTGGCGTGAGACACCGGATGAGAGGAGTCAGCCGCTTTGACAGCCGAATACAACTCGCGCAGCCCGGCAACGATCGGCGCGTCACCGCGCGATTGCAGGGCATGGCTCGGGACTTCGTTGCCGAGTAGCCACGCCAAGAGGGCGGGCTTCGCACGCAAAGACGTCACACGCTCGCGGACTCGAGCCGTGATCGCAGCCTGTTGCGGTCCGCCGACGGAGTACCAGTCGAGCGCGAAGACGTAGATCACTTTGAAGTTGTACCGGTGGGCGAGGTCGAGCACTTCCGGTGGCGCGTCATAGATCAGCACCGTGTTGGCGTGAGTACGCCGAATGATCTCGAAATCGCTCTCGATGTCGTGGAGACTCGGGTACGGGTACTTTTTATTGGGCCCGGTGCCCGGACGCCACGGTCCGTAGTGGATGCCGCGGACAAAGTACGGGCGGCCATCGACAATCAGCTGCCGCTGGTCGATTCGAACGTCACGAGATGCCGGCGTGCTCGAACGCTGCGCCTGCGGCGACGACATCGGAGCCGCCGCGGACAGAACACAGATCAGCGTAAGCAGACGCCGTGAGGGCAGCATGCGGCTCATCGCGGTACAAGAGCGAAAGCGCAGGGCCGAACAGGAACTTCCCGGCAAATAGGAACCAACAGGGCAGAAACAACATTTCCGGTAGATAGATGATTGGAATCGACAGCAGCGCGAGGCCGAACGTCGCCTCCAGCAACAACGTCGGATCGACCGCGGTGGGAGAGACCCCGTTGGTCGGAATCCAGGCGCGGCGACGGCGACAGAGCGCGTCGGTGACACCACGCAAGACAGAAAAATCGGTGCCGCCGTAGACGAGGCCGCACAAGGTCAGCGTCATCAACCAGCCGCGTTTTCTGCTCGCCGGGGTCTTTACGTAGAACGACAGCAATGGAGCGTAGACCAGCCCGATCAGCACCGCGCCAACCACGAGACTCGACATCGGATCGGGCACGAACGTCCCGAGCGCGCCCAGAGGTACCGCGATCAGCGCGAAGCACAAATACGCGAGCAGCACGCATTGAAGGCAGTAAAACCCTGCGAACTGAAAGAACGAGAGCTTCTCTGCGAGTGAGAACTGCGGCCCGCGCAACACCCGCCACGAGTGGGCGCGCACTGTTTGCACACATCCGTACGCCCACTTGTAGCTACGCTTGCGGAACGCGGTATAGCTGGGCGGATGCTTCTCGCCCATCTCAATGGCCGGGGCGTACGCGATCCGATAGCCCGCGAGATTGAGGCGGACGGTCAGGTCGAGATCGTCGGAGAAGAAGCCAGGCGTGAGGCCACCGACCTCTCTGACGGCGCTCGTGCGCAACAGCGCGTTGTGGCCGATAAACGGCATCCATCCGTACTGCGCAGCCGGCGCGAGAAAGGCGTGGAATGCACCGATCGATTCCGCGAGCCGCCTGTTCGCGCCGCAGTAGGCTGGAACGGACACCGGCACGCTGCGGAATTGCGCGCCCGCGATCTCGTTCGATTCCAGGTATGCAAGTCCGCGCTGGATCGTGTCGGGATCGAGAACCGTGGAATCGTTGTCACATAGCAGGAAGTAGTCGTAGAGGTCCGCCGTCTGTTCGAGCGCATGGTTGACGGCGCCGGCTTTCCCGCCGCTGCGTTCGGGCCGACGCAGCACGCGGACGTCCCAGTCGCGTCGAAGCGCAAGATTGACAGCCAGTCGGTCGACCAGGTCTCGTGAAAAGTGTTCGACGCTGTCGTCTTGAATCACCAGGAACAGCGGCCCTGAATACGACAACGACGTCAGGCTCTCGAGTGCCGACCAATCGACGTCATCGCAACAGAGATACACGATGCCGACAGGTGGTCGCGACGATCGAGCGCGCGGTCCCGATTCCTCCCGCATGAACAGGAACGCGAGTGCGGAGATCAAAAAGGCGATTCCGAACGTACTCGCGATCAGTTCAACCGCGGTCTTGATGGTGAGGATCGTCCACGCCGCCGCATCCAGATTTGCGCCGGAGACGGTGTGGACTACGTATGCGATGTAAGCGCCAGCGAAGAGGGTCGCTGACGCGCACGTGACGTACGCGACCTGCGGTCGTGGTCTGTAACCCATCGTGAAATCAATCAACCAGTACGGCCGCGCTGCGGGCCTCCGATGAGGTCCCAACGAGGTTTCGAACCAGTCAGTCGCACAAACCGGCGTACTTACAGCTGAGCAATCCTAAGCGAACCGATTCTGTGAAGCGGGGGGCGGGTGATTGTTGCCCGAGACGAGGGCGCGGGTCAATGACGCTCCCGGAGCTGGGCGCGCTCGAAACGTTCCGGTCTCACGGCAACCCTTCCGCAACTGCGTCCGTCAAACCGGCGACATGCTGACGAATATCGGACGGGACATCCGGCTTGCGATCCGCAGCCTTCGCCGCGATCGTGGATTTGTGCTCACGGCCGTGCTGTCAATCGGCTTGGGCGTTGGCGCGAACGCCGCGATCTTCTCGCTGGTCAACCAAGCACTGTTTCGTGTGTTGCCGGTGCACGACCCCGAACGACTCGTCCTGCTGGACTGGCGCGGGGATTTCGTCGGAAAGGGGTGGGGAAGCAGCAATTTGATGTCGTACCCCTTTTATCGCGATCTGCGCGATCAAACGCAGGTGTTCGATGGCGTCTTTGCGCGCGCGCCTTTCGCCGTGAACCTCGCGATCGAGGATTCGGCTGAGCCGATTCACGCGGAAATCGTCAGCGGCTCGTACTTCAGCGTTCTCGGCGTGCGGCCGTTTCTCGGCCGACTGATCGACGAATCCGACGACCAGCAGCCAGGGGCCCATCCAGTCGTGGTCATCTCGTACGATTTCTGGCGCACGCGCCTCGGAAGCCGGCCCGACGTCATCGGCCGGACGGTTCGGATCAATACGCATCCGATGACGATCGTCGGCGTCGCCGCCGAGGGCTTCAACGGCATCGATTGGGGAGACATTCCCGCGGTGTGGATCCCGACCATGATGAAGCGCGAAGCGACACCAGCGTTCGACTGGCTGTTCGACCGGCGCGGGATCTGGGTCCACGTGTTCGGAAGGTTGAAGCCCGGGATGACGCGGCAGCAGGCCCAAGCGGCGCTTCAGCCCTGGTTCAACGCGATGCTGCGTGCCGATATGACCCGTGAAGACTGGCCGCACGTGTCGCCGGACCAGGCGCAGCGCTATCTTCGCTCATGGCTCGAGGTGCGGCCTGCTTCGCGCGGCCGATCCGATCTGCGCGGCCGGCTCGAGCGCCCGCTGATCGTGCTGCTCGCCGCCACGACGCTGGTCCTTCTGCTCGCGTGCTTGAACGTGGCCAACCTCTATCTCGCCCGCGGCTTCGCGCGGCGAAAGGAAACGGCGCTGCGCCTCGCGCTTGGCGCGTCGCGTGGGCGCATCGTTCGAGAGCTGCTGCTGCAGAGCGGGCTCCTTGCCGTCGCCGGCGCGTTGCTCGGCACCGTGTTGGCGCCCGCGGTCATCAACGCTCTCCTGTCGTTCCTTCCACAGGGGAACGGCGACATTGATCTGAGTGCGGCGATCGATGTCCGACTTTTCTGCTTCGCGTTGACGGCCGCCGTCATGACCGCGGTCGTCTTCAGCGTTGCGCCAGCCGTTCGAAGTGCCCGGGCCCAGCCGTCGCTCACCTTGAAGGAAGAATCGTCGACGCTGGGCGCAGGCATTCGTCTCCGCCGCGTGCTCGTCATCGCGCAGATTTGCCTTGCCGTGATTCTCCTGGTTGGCGCCGGACTGTTCGCCCGAACGCTGGCGAGTCTGCGCGCGAAGGGACCCGGATTCTCCACACACAATCAGCTGACGTTCAGGGTCGATCCTTCGGGCAGCGGCTATTCGCCCGCACAAGCGGCAGCGCTGATGAGAAACGTCCTCGCGACCGTGCGCACCCTTCCCGAAGTGGAGAGCGCAGGGTTATCCGTCGCGTCTCTGTTCAGTGGGGGAAGCTGGAATCAGCAGATCACGATCCAGTCGGGACGGCGGATGCTGACCGAGAGCACGGTTCACTGCAATGCGATCACGCCAGGATTTTTCGAGACGCTCGGCGTGCCGCTGCTGGCCGGACGCAGCTTCAACGACCGCGACGCCCGCGCCGTGATTTCCGCCTCGCGGGTCGGCGAAGGACCGCCGGGTTTCCGTTCCGCGATCGTCAACGAGAGCTTCGCGCGGCGCTATTTCGGCGATCGAAGTCCCATCGGCGCTCGTCTGGGCCTCGGTAATCAAGCGGACACCCCGACCGACGTCGAGATCGTCGGGGTCGTCGGCACCTTCAGTTATCGAGGCCTGCGTGAAACCGATGACCAGGCATTCTTTCCATATTTCGAAGGGGCATTCGGCGGCGGTTCGTTCTGGGTGCGCACGCGCGTTCCAGCCGCGAGCGCGTTCTCGTCGATTCGTACCGCAATCCGCCAAATCAATCCGGCCCTGCTGATCGTCGGGATGCGAACGGTCGACGATCAGATCGATCAGACGCTCGTCAACGAGCGCCTGCTCGCGACGCTCGCCAGCGGATTCGCCGGCCTGGCCATCCTTCTGGCGCTGGTGGGCGTCTACGGCGTGACCTCGTTCGTCGTGACGCGGCGGACGCGTGAGATAGGTATACGTGTGGCCCTCGGCGCCACCCGGACCGCCGCGGCCTGGGTGATCCTGCGCGACAGCGCGATGATGCTTGCCGCCGGCATTGCGCTCGCGCTCCCAGTGGTGTGGCTGCTTGGTCGGCTCATCGAGAGTCAGTTGTTTGGCGTCGGACCGATGGATTGGCCGACGGTGTTTGCCGCCGCCGTCCTGGTTGCGCTCGGCGCGCTCGCTGCGAGCGCACTGCCCGCAAGACGGGCGACCGCCGTCAACCCGATTCAGGCGCTGCGTCACGACTGACGATGAACCCGGGCGACACCAGCCACGGCGGCGGCCATCACTCGGCCGCGGAGCGTCCGAGCTCCAGCACGACGATGCCGTTGGCGGGGACGGTGTAGGTAAAACCCGATCTAACGCCGGTGACCGGCGACGTCCTGGGCACGACGCGTTCAGGAGCGTCGATCGAGTTTGTGTCCGCGGGATCGCCGGCAAGCGTGAGCGCCGTCCCGGTTGAACGGAGCGCGGCACCCGTGATGTCCAGCTGCACGGACGCGGCGGCGCTGCCCGGGTTCACGAGCTTCACGTAGAGCGTGCCTGAGCGGCTGTTCCGGGTGACCGACACCAGCACGTCTGTCTCGCTGGCAGCCGCCTTCAGGATCTCGTCGCCGATGTGCGTCGCAAACAATTTGATCGCGTGGTAGCTCGGCGACCCATAAACACGCAGCGCGTCGTAGCCGATCAGATTCGGGCGCCACTGCCGCGCCCCCGGGCTGACGTTGACCAGCAGCGGCGCGTAGCAGTGCATGATCACGAGATCGGCGTTGCGCTCCATCTCGGTCATCCACGCCGCGTCGCCGATCGCGGCACGCATGTTGGGCGTCGGCGCCTCGCCCCGCGACTTCGGATTCCACGGCTCGAACGGAGTCTCGTACGCGCCCCACTCACCAACGAAGATCTTCGGACCCTTCCGATCGTACTTGTCATACTGCCCGCGAGCGGTCTTGAGGAACACCTCCACGGTCCGGTAGTAGTGCTCGTCGACGACATCCGGCGTGACGCTGCGGACGCGCTGGTTCTCGGGATGCTCGAAACCGACCGTCGATATGACCTGCAGGTCCGGGTAGCGCGCCTTGATCGCCGCGTTGAACTGCGCGAAGCGCTGATCGTAGGAGCCGGACCGATCGAAGAAATCCTCGTTGCCGACTTCGACATAGGTCAGCTTGAACGGCGCAGGATGTCCGGCCCTCGCGCGCAGCGATCCCCACTTGGACGTGGCCGCGCCCGTGACGTACTCGATCTCGTCGAGCGCGTCCTGGACGTACGGCTCGAGATCGGGACCCGGTTTCACGTACGCGCGTTTCAACGAGTAGCCGGCGTAAACGGCGAGGACGGGCTCGGCGTTCATGTCCTCGGCCCAGAGCAGAAACTCGTGAAGCCCCAGTCCATCCGTCGATCGATAACCCCAGGGCGCCATGTGGCCGGGACGCTCGGACAGCGGCCCGAGCGTCTTCTTCCAGTCGAAGCGATCGGCAATCTGATCGCCTTCGAGATAGTTGCCGCCGGGGAAGCGAAGGAACTTCGGGCGCATGTCGATGAGCATCTGCAGCAGGTCAGGCCGGAAGCCGTTCGCCTGGTTCTTGTACGTCGGCGGAAACAGCGAGACGAGACCGAACCAGATCGTTGACGGGCGCTCGATGGTCAGGGCGAAGCGGGCTCGAGCCGTCGGTTCGCGCTTGGCGGTCGTCAACGTCAGCTCGTAGTGCTTCCACGCCTGAGTCACTCCTGTCACGCGTCCGGTGGCGTAGACCGTCTTGCCGTCTTCACTTTCGATGGCTGCGGTGATCGGGCCGGTGAAGCCCGGCGCCGCCTTCGCGAAAAAAGACAGGCGATAGCGGGTGTCCGGCCGAACCGGAATGCCCCAGTAGCCCTCATTGGCAACGCCGGCCGGATGGCCGGCCGACGCCTGCGTCACCTCGAGGCGCAAGCTGGTCGCAATCGCCGCGTTCAGCGGCTGACCCGAGTCGAGCGCAATTGCCGCTGCCGTCCCATCGCCCTGGACCGCCGACCAGTGCGTCGGCGACGCCGGGTCGTCGAGGAACGCGCGATTGCGTATCAGCTCGGCGTACAGTCCACCGTCGTAGGAGTGATTGATCTCTTCCGTCATCAGGCCATACAGAAGAGGACTGACCTTGCCCGCGGGGGCCGACGCGTCGATCGCAATGGTCGGCGCCCCGGCGCGAGGGAACGTCGCGGCAAGCGTCAGCGCGACCGCCAGCAGGCAGGCTCTCTTCATCTTCGTCTCCATCTCGTATACGCTTCGGCGCGAATCAGGAAATCCGACATGACGGACGTGAAGATATCAAATCGACGCGTCGCCGTTCTGGCGGCGGCCGTCGTCGCAACGGTGGGTGGCGTGCTCACCGCTGTCGCGCAAGTCAAGACGAACGTGCCCGACCCGGTCCCCGGTGCACGTCCAGCGATCGTCGAGCGCATCAAGATTCACGGGGCGGCGCTCGAGGGCAATCTGGAGGGAGATGCCGTCGATCGTGACGCGATCGTCGTTCTGCCCCCGAGTTACAACCAGAACCGCACGCGGCGGTATCCGGTCGTCTACGCCTTGCATGGGTACTCGATTGGCGCGGAGCAGTGGACGCAGGAAATCCACGTGCCGCAGACCATCGAAGGCGCCTTCGCGAGAGGCGCGCACGAGATGATTGTCGTGCTGCCCGACTCGAAAACCCTGCACAACGGCTCGATGTACTCCAGCTCGGTGACGACCGGTGATTTCGAAAACTACGTGGCGCGCGACGTCGTGTCGTACATCGACGCGCACTACCGGACCCTCGCGGCGCGCGAGAGCCGCGGCCTTGTCGGTCACTCGATGGGCGGGTATGGCGCGACGCGAATCGGCATGAAGCACGCCGACGTGTTCGGCAGTCTCTACATCATGAGTCCGTGTTGCCTCTCGCCGCGCGGGAGCGGCGGCAGCCGCGGCACTCCAGCGCCCAATACCACGGCGAACGACGAAGCACTGGCGGCGATCAAGACCCCGGCGGACTCGGCGAAGCTGTCCTTCGGGCTCCGCGCGCAACTGGCATCGGCGGCCGCCTGGTCGCCGAACCCGAAGAATCCGCCGCTCTACCTCGATCTGCCGATTGGTGATCAGGCGCAGGCGGTGCGCGCGAAGTGGGCCGCCAACGCGCCGCTGGCGTTCATCGATCAGTACATCCCGGAGCTGAAGCGATATCGAGCCATCGCCATCGACGTCGGCGATCAGGACGGCTTACGCGTCGATGCCGGCAAGCTTCACGACGTGCTCGATCAGTACGGCATCGCGAACACGTTCGAGGTCTATCCCGGGACGCACACCAGCGACGTCGCCGTTCGTTTTCAAGAGCACGTGATGCCGTTCTTCAGCCGGACGTTGTCCTTCGAGCCGGCAAAGCGATGACGCGACATTGGACCGTGCTACGCGAAGAAGGGGACGCCAGGCGTGGCGAAGGGTCGCATCCCTTCCTCATTGATCTCCACGCCGATGCCGGGCTTCTCCGACACCGTGATGAAGCCTTTCTCCACCTGCGGTCCGTCGTAGGTCACGATCTCCTTGTACATCGGCGTGGTGTCGAAGTAGGTCTGCCACTCGAGGATCATGAAGTTCGGGACCGACGCACACACGTGGCATGACGCCATCGCGCCGAGGAACGAGGCCACCATGTGGGGCGCGAACGGCACGTAATACAGGTTCGCAAGGTTCGCAATTCGCTGCCCTTCGCCGAGCCCTCCGGTCTTCTGAAGGTCCGGCATGACGATATCCACGGCGCCCGTCTCGAGCAGGCGACGGAATCCGTGAGCGAGATACACGTTCTCTCCCGCGCAGATCGGCGTGCTGGTCTCGGCGGCGAGGAGCTTGTACGCGTCGATGTTCTCCGCGGGAACGGGTTCCTCCAGCCACATCAGGTTCAGCGCTTCCATCCGTTTGGCGACCTGCTGCGCGGTCGGGTAGTCGTACCGCGCGTGCATGTCGGCGCAGATGTCGACGTTGGGTCCGACGGCCTGGCGCGCCGCCGTCATCTGATCCACCATGCGCTGGACTTCCGCGGGGCCCGCCGTCCAGTTGAACGGGTCGTACTTGTTCGGGTCGCTGGCTTGATCCAGATCGAACTTCACTGCGGTATAACCGTTCTTGACGGCGCCGGCCGCGGCTTGCGCGAACTGCTCCGGAGCGGGCAGCTTCGTCTGATACAACGCCGTGTCCAGGTACACGCGGATCCGATCGCGGAACTTCCCTCCGAGCAACTGGTATACCGGCACGTTGAGCGCCTTGCCCGCGAGATCCCACAGCGCCGTTTCCACCGCGGACAGCACTGCGACGAAGACTCCTGCCTGTGCGCCGCCGAACACGCCGCCTTTTCGCATCTGTTCGAACAGCCGATGCACGTTGAGGGGGTTCTGATTGCGCAGCCGCTGCCCGAAGGACTGCACCAGGTGGTAGGTGCCCTGGACGGCATCGACCGCTTCGCCGCACCCCCAGATCCCCTGGTTGGTGTGGATCTTCACGAACAGGCTTCCGCGGACGTAGCCGCACTTCAGATCGGTGATGCGCAGCGCGGACGGACTGGACGCCTGCCGCGCACTATCGACCGCTTGTCCGAACGCGGAGAGGGGCCGCGCGGCGGCTGCGCCTGCGGCGGCGCAGGTAGCAAGAAACGTGCGCCGGCCAGTGCTCGATCTCATGGCTGCTCCGACTACTTGATTTCGAAGATGTACAGGCGACCGCCGTCCGGCGGCGTTGGCGGTACGTGAACCGTGCCGGCTGTCACGAACGTGGCTTTCGGCTCCATCGAACTATCGAAGATCAACTCGACGGCGTCGCCGATGTGGCGGTGTGGGGGGGCGGGCGGTCCGGGCATCACCAGCCACGCCGCCGCCCGGTTGTTTTCCCATACCGGCGGTCCGGCGACCTGGCGCAGGCCATCGGCGGGCTCCGCGGCGACCGCGCGCGGAGAGGGAGGTTTCACTTCGATCAGGACCGCGCGCATCGGTGGATCGCTCGCGCCTTCCTCTACGTGCGTGACATTGGCGCGGTTCGTTTGAAACACCCACGCCTTGGTGTTGACGAGTCTGCCGGGCGCGTTCCCTTGCGTGATGATGCGATCGCCTTCCGCGTAGGAGATGCCCACGAGGTCGTAGCGATGGGTGTGCAGCGGGTACTGCTGCTTCAGCCACGAGACGTTCCACACGGCGACCACATCGTTTTCAAAAAGCCGCGTCGTCCCCGCCCTGGGAAAGGGCGGCGGCAATTCCGTCGATTGAGCCGCAACGAGTGCCAGCAGCATGAGCGTGTTCAGCGATCCCATCGATCTCTCCAAGACCCATTCGTTCCGTCAAGGCGGTCCCCACCGGCCGGCGCTACTATAGCCGGAAGATCGCTGGAGCCACACCACGGCTGTCCAACAAGGAGCTGACGCCCATGCACATCCGTCGTTCGTCTCGTTTGCTCGTGACCGGGTTGCCGCTGCTCGGCGTCGCCGCGGTCGTCGCGCTCGCGGCAGCCCAGAACCCTGAGGCTCCGGGAGACGCGCTGATTGCAGGCTTCAAGAGCACCTACGCGGCATCGGTGTCCGACGCGGTCGAGATCGTCACGGGCAAGAACGGCACGATGCGGTACGACATGAAGCAGATGACCGGATCGAATCTCGTGGGACGCGCCGTCACCGCGCTCGCACGGCCCGCACCCGCCGAGCAGGCCACGCCGGCGCTGTCGGTGAAGCACTCGGTGGAGATCATCGACGACGCCAAGCCCGGCGAAGTAGGCGTCATTGTCATGGAAGGCACGCTCGACATCGCGGCGATGGGCAATCTCATGGCGACGGCGGCCGTGGAGCGCGGCATGGCCGGCATGGTCCTCGACGGCGCGATTCGCGATCTGTGGGACGTCCGCCGCATGGGCC
>JBKPRU010000023.1:0-15704 GCA_046734675.1 Acidobacteriota bacterium | reverse complement strand
CGACTACGACAAGGCCTTTCAGATCACGCTCCAGGGGCAGACGAAGACGTTCGATTCCTTCGAATGCGCGATTCACGCCCTCGCGCCGACGTGTGCGCACTGCAAGTGCCGCATCATCGGGCACGGTGTCGAAGCCAAGGGCACGATGTACTGCTGCGCGCACTGTGCGCACGAGAGCGGCGCGCCCGAGCTGCGCGACCGGGTCTGACACGCGAGCACGTATCACGACCGCGTGAGCCGCGGACGGAGGCGGGCCGCCCGCGTGAGCTTCTGTCCGGCGGCCTCCAGCGTCACGGTGTAGATGCCGACCTCGAGCGGCGGGACCGGCGCAGCGCCGCCGCGCCCGCGGCCCGTGCCCCCGAGCAGCACCAATGCGCGGTTCAGGCCGCGCTTGGCCGGCGCGGTCACGCGACGCACCGTCGCGCCTGACGCGTCCGTCAGCGTGATCGTCGCGTCACCTCCCGCATCGGCGTTCAAGTAGTAATTCACCGCGAACGCTTCGGGCTCGTTGGCGACCTCGACGTACGCGTCGCCGAACAGGTGATAGTTCATCCCCTGCGTACTGAACCCGTAGCGCGCGCGGGCCTCGACCTCGAACAGGTGCACCGCGCGATCGAGCACGTCCGGAGTGAGTTCCTGCAGCGGCGTAATGTCGCCGGTCCAGAAGGCGCGACCATAAGTCGCCACCACCAGGTCGTTCTCCCGCGGGTGCACGATCAGGTCGTGCACCGCGACGGTCGGCAGGTTCGCCTTCATCGCGGTCCACTGTGCGCCCGCATCGATCGAGACATACACGCCGAGGTCGTTGCCGACGAACAACAGACTCCTGTTGCGGCGGTCCTGCACGACGACGTTGATCGGCGCGGACGGCAGGCCCGAACCGATCGACGTCCACGTCGCGCCGCCGTCGGTCGTGCGATACAGATACGCGGCGAAGTCATCGTTGCGAAAGCCATTCTTCGCCACGAACGCCGTCTGCGCGTCGTGCGGCGACGCGAGAACGCGGCTGACCCAGCGATCGGTCGGCGCGCCCGCCGACGCGAGCGCCGCCGTAACGTCTGTCCACGCGCCGCCGTGGTTCCTCGTCACCTGCACCTTCCCGTCGTCGCTGCCAACCCAGATGATGCCGGCCTTTACCGGTGACTCGGAGATCGTCGTGATGGTGCAGTAGGGAACGTTCAATCCGATTCTGGACGCGTCGTTCGTCGTGAGGTCCGGACTGATTTCTTCCCACGTGTCGCCGCGGTTGAGCGATCGAAAGAGCACCTGCGCGCCGGCGTAGACGATCTGCGGGTTGTGCGGCGACATCGCGATCGGCGCGATCCAGTTGAAGCGCAGGCGCGGTTGATCGGCGGCACGTGTCGGCGCGATGTTGACGCGGACGCCGGTCTTCTGATCCATGCGCCCCATCTGGTTCAACTCGCGCGTGTTATAGACCCAGCGGCTGTCGGTCGGATCGACCATGTTGTACATGCCGTCGCCGGGACCGACCGTCACCCAGTTCTCGAGCGTGATGCGCCCGGTCGGTCCGTTGCTCGGGCCCTTCCACGAGTCGTGATCCTGCATGCCGCCGTACACGTTGTACGGATCGTCCATGTCGACCGCGACCGCGTACGCCTCGCCGACGCGCATGTTCGGGAAGTAGGCCGCAGTCTTCCCGCCGTCGACCGACACGTTGACGCCGCCGTCGCTGCCAAGAATGATGCGCTGCTCGTCGGCCGGGTCCCACCACATCGCGCGGAAGTCGCCGAAGACGTTCTCGAAGAAATCCGTCTTCCAGGTCTTCCCGCCGTCGCGCGAGATGAACATCTGATCGCTCGTGACGATGACGGTGCGATCGTCGTACGGGTTGATCCGGACCTGGTTGAATGAATACGGCGCCTTGCCACCGGCCACGTTCACGTCCGTCACCTTCCGCCAGGTCGTTCCGCCATCGTCGGTACGATAGAGCTCGTTGCCGATGATGCCGGACGCGAGCGGCGTGATGGCGCTCACCTCCGTGGCTTTCGCGCCCGCCTTCTGGTTCTGGTTCTCGAGGAGTGCGTAAAGCACCTGGGGGTTCTTCTGAAAGAGATCGAGGCCGATGCGGCCGATCCTGCCGGTGGGGAGACCCTTCGACAGGCGCTCCCACCTGTCGCCGCCGTCGCGCGTTTGGTAGACGGCGCTCTCCGGGCCGCTCTCGACGATCTGCCAGGGCCGGCGCTCCTTGTCGTACATCGCCGCGTAGAGGATCGATGGATTGCGACGGTTGATCACGAGATCAATCGCACCGACACGGTCGTTGACGTACAGCACTTTCTTCCACGTGCTGCCGCCGTCGGTGGTGCGGAAGACGCCGCGCTCTTCGTTGCGCGAGAACAGGTGGCCCATCGCGGCGACATACACCGTGTCAGGCCTTGTCGGATGGATGACGATGCGTGCGATGTGGTGAGAGTCGGGCAGCCCCATGAACTGCCATGTGGCGCCCGCGTCGGTGGACTTGAACACGCCCTTTCCCGAATACGACGAGCGCGCGTTCGCCTGATCGCCGGTACCCATCCAGACGATGGAGGCGTTCGACGGGGCGACGGCCACGGCGCCGACCGCAGCCGCGCCGACGCTGTCGGAAATGGGCGTCCACGTGACGCCGTTGTTCGTCGTCTTCCAGAGGCCGCCGCTGCGCGTCGCCGCATAGAGTGTGTAGAGATGATCGCGCGGCGGCGTCTCCGGGACGGCAATGTCGGTGACCCACGCGGCAGTCCGGAACGGTCCGATGTTGCGGAAGGTGAGCGCGTTGACGACCGCGTCGAGCGTCGGCGTCGATTGCGCGCGCGGGACGGTGGCGGCAGCGGCCATGGACAGGGCGAAGAGTGAGGCGGCCACGCGAGTGTGCATGCGCGGCCATTATCCCTGACGGTCGTTGGCCAGACGGTAGGGCCTGTTTAGCGAGGCGCCGTCGCGCAGGCGCACCTGAAGGTGCGCCCTACCGCGCATCCTTCGACGCCACGTAGGCCGGGTCTTTAGACCCGGCGGGCAGCGAAGAAAGTTCGTATGACCTGCGTTGTCACGGGTAGTTCCTAGACTGGCGGAAGCATCGGCGCACCGAAGGCGCCGGCGAGACTCACGGGGGACCCATGGCCGACCAGTCGATCACCTGCCCGTCCTGCGGCAAGAAAATCCCGCTCACCCGCGCGCTACGCGCCGACATCGAAGCGTCGCTCAAGGCGGAGTTCGAGCAGACGCTCGAGCATCGCGAACGCACGTTGCAACGCGACTTCGCTCGTCGCCTGGACGCGGAAGTCGAACGCGTGCAGAAGGACGCGGCGCGGCAGGCTGAGCAGAAGCAGGCGCACCAACTGGCCGCGCTGAGCGAGCAGCTGAAGGATCAGACGAAGGAACTGGAGGACGCGCGACGGCTGGAACTCGCGCTGCGCCGGCGCGAACGCGAGCTCGAGCGGCAGCAGGCGGATCTCGAAGTGTCGATCGCGCGGCAGCTGGATGAAGAGCGGCAGACGATCATCGCGGAGACGCAGGAGCGCCTCGCTGACGCGCACCGGCTGAAGGACGCGGAGAAGGAGCGCCAGCTCGCCGACATGCGGCGGCAGATCGAAGATCTGAAGCGCAAGGCGGAGCAGGGCTCGCAGCAGACGCAGGGAGAAGCGGGGGAGGAGGAGCTCGAGTCGCGGCTGCGCGGCGCCTTTCCATCCGACGAGATCAGCGCCATCGGCCAGGGCGTCCGTGGCGCGGACGTCCATCAGGTCGTCATCGACCCGCGCGGCGGCAAATGCGGCGCCATCCTCTGGGAATGCAAGAACGCCCGCAACTGGAGCGACGGCTGGATCGCGAAGCTGAAACAGGATCAGCGCGCGCTGCACGCCGATGTCGCCGTCCTCGTCTCCGCCTGCCTGCCCAAGGGCTGCGTGCGGTTCGCGCTCGTCGACGGCGTCCTGGTCACCGACTTCGCCTGCGCGGCCTCGCTCGCCGCGGTGCTGCGCGCCAACCTGCTGCAGCTCGCGCAGGCGCGTCACGCGGCCATGCACAAGGAGGAGAAGCTCGAGCTCCTCTATCGCTATCTGTCAGGTGTCGAGTTCCGCCAGCGCGTGGAAGCCGTCATCGAGGCGTTCACGGCCATGCGGAAGGATCTCGAACAGGAGCGGCGGGCCGCCGAACGCCAGTGGTCGCGCCGCGCGAAGCAGATCGATGCGGTCACGTTCAACGTGTCCGGCATGTATGGCGATCTGCAGGGGCTCATGCCGGCGCTGCCGCCGATCCAGATGCTCGAGCTACCCGCCGCAGACGCGCCGGTCGCGGTCTGACGATCCGTCTCGTATACGATAGTCACATCAAGGAGCCAGGATGACGATGCCCTGGCGGCCGCTCGTCGCGGCGGCCGCGTTGAGTGTGACTGTGGGTGCCGGCACGGCGTCGGCGCAGCGGGTGATGATCAGGAACGCGCCTCCGGGCGAGGCGATCGAGGTGGCGCTGAACGCGGAGAACGTTGCGTCGGGCACGGCGGATGCCGAGGGTGTGGCGACGCTTCCGCTCGATTTGAACGAGCACCTGAAGAAGACCGAACTCGACGCGAACGTCTTCGTCGATAGCTGCGACAAGCGCCACCGCGTGATTGTCGTCGAGCGCGGACAGACAATCGCTGCGCAGGAGCCCGGCTGCGAGCGCCGCGAAGTCTCAGGGCTGTTCCTCGTGCGCGACATCCATACACTCGTTGTCGACGTGAGCAACGCGAATCCGACGCTGATGCTCGTCAAGGGCACCTATCGCACCGGCGTCGTCCATACCTGGTCGGCGCCGCCGACCGGCCTGATCATCTCGGGCGCGGGCGGACTCCTCAAGTTCAGCGACATGGCGCTCTTCGGGTGCGGCGACGTCACGTCCTGCACGATCAAGGACTCGAAGCTCGCATTCACCGTGAGCGGCGCGTACTGGCTCAACAAGTACATGGGCGGGGAAGTCGCGTACATGCAATCGAAGGAGCTCACCGTCAGCGGGAGCGGCGGCACGTTCGCCTTCACGAACGTAATCGAGCCGCAGTTGATGACCGTCGCCGGGCTGATTGGCGTGCCGGCGGGTCCGGTGCGCTTCTACGGCAAGGCGGGCGGCAACTACCACCGCATCACGTCGACGACCACACAATCCATCGGTTCCGAGACGCAGACGTTCGCGTTCAAGTCGCGGGCGTGGAACTGGGCCTGGGGCTTTGGCGGAGACGTGTGGTTGTCCGGATCGTTCGCGCTCTATGGCGAACTGGACTTCGCGCGGGTAAAGGGCGTCGCGGACCAGGGGGACACGGGAGCGATCGACGATCACGCGCGCGCGATCTTCGTCGGCGCGCGCTTCAAGCTGTTCTAAAGGGCCGCGACGGCTTACTTGACGTCCATCAGCTCGATTTCGAACACGAGCGTGGCGTAAGGCGGAATCGGGCCGTGGCGCACCGACCCGTACGCCAGCGAGGGCGGGATGACGAGCCGGCGCACGCCGCCGACTTTCATTCCGGGCAACCCCTGGTCCCATCCCGCGATCACCTGGCCGATGCCGAGCGTGAACGTAAACGGCGTGCCGCCTGCGGACGTGTCGAACTGCAGGCCCTTCAGATCCGGGCGGCGCTGATCGTACAGCCAGCCGGTGTAATTCACGGTCAGCGCTTTGCCTGCCGCCGCTTCCGGACCCGTGCCGACGCTGACGTCCGCCTGGCTGAATGACACTTCTGTCGGTGCCGAAGGAGAGTTGTTGCAGCCCGCCGCCAGCACGACGAACATCCCGCACACGAGTCCAGCCAGCGTCCGCCGCACGATCGACCTGTCTTTCAAACCAGGATCCTCCGGGAGAAAAACAGCATAGCATGGCGGTCGCGGGCCGTCTGGCGAAACGGCCGGCGGTCTCAGGAGGCTCATCATGCTGACAATCGCGCTCGTGCCGATGCTTGCGTTGCCCCTCAGCTTGCCGCCGCAGTCGGCGCGTCCGGAGCCGCAGCGCTTTCAGGTCGAATGGGAGAACGACGACGTGCGCATCGCGCGGGTGCTGCTCCCGCCGGGCGAGCGCGTCAGCGCCGACTCGCCGGCGGGGTCTGTGGTCGTCTACCTGACCGCGGGTCTCGACGGACGGATGCCGCCGGCGGAAGCGTCATGGCAGGGGCCGGGATCGTTCGACATGGAGAATCGCGGGCGCGTGCGCTTCGAGGCGCTCGTCGTGCAGTTCAAGCGCACCGTGCCTGACGCCGCGCGATCGACGCCGTCCACCGGCCAGGTATATGGGCCGATCAACGCGCAGATGCCGCTCACCGCGTGGGCGGGGTACGGGTACGGCTACTTCGACGACAGCTATCGCGAACGCGTAGAGTCGGTGACGCTCGTGAATGGGCCAGCCCTGACCGTGACGAAGGTGCGCACGCCTGGCTCGATGTATCTCGATCGACTGCGCGTCGATCCGGCGCCGCGTGTGGTCGTCTATCTCCGCGGCGGCTACGCCTGGCCGGAGGAGATGTCGTGGTATGGCTACGGCGCCACGCGCGTGCGGCGCGGCGACGTCCGCGTGCTGCCGGCCAATACGCCGTACACGCTGAGCAATGCCGGTAGCGACCCGGGCGAATTCCTGGTCATTGCTCAGAAGTGAGTGCCGAGAACCGTCAGCCGAAGCTCTGATCGTCGGCGGTGGGGCCGTAGATTGAGGGGACGGGCGCGCCGTTCAAGCGCAGGTACACGGTCAACTGTCCGCGATGATGCGCGAGATGGTTGATCGCGTCACGCAGCATCACGTGCCGGGGCTGCTCCTGCACGACCTTGCCGCCGACGAGCAAACGCCACGGTCGCATCATCTGTTCGTCGGTGGCGCGCTGCAGCGCGCTCCGGGCGCTGGCCACCGCCTCGTCATGCGCCTTCACGAGCTCGCTGGGGCTCGTGAACTGCCGCGCGAACGACGACGAGGGTCGCTCGGCTCCGGCCGGCGGCGCCAGATCGAACTCGTCGCGCTCCACCATCATGGCCAGCCACGACGGCATCATCGCGATCATCGACGCCAGGCGGCCAAGCGGCATCGACTTGTCGTGCGGCTTCCAGTCGTCGCGCTGTTCCGGGACGCGTTCGAGAGCGCGCCGCGTGCGCGGCGCCTCCCGATCCAGCTCTTCGACGAACAGATTCGCCAGCGTCATCAGACTGTCCTTGCGCCTTCGAGCTGCGCCTTCAACTTCTGCATTTCCGCGCCGATTGCCTGCAGCTCCTCGCGGCTGAACAGTCCGCGCGCGGTGCGGAACATCGGCCCTTCTTCCTCTTCGATGTGGTGGTCGAGATTTTCCTGGAGCACCTTGAACTTCGCGCCCCACCGCTCATCGTCTTTGGCGACCTCGTGCAGCTCCTTCAGCAGCACGTCTGCGACGTGGTGCTCCTGGTAGCCTTCGAGCGCCAGATCCTTTCCTTCGGGATGCGCCTTGAGCGCGGGATAGAGGATCTTCTCCTCGAGCGCCTCGTGGATGGTGAGCTCGCGGGTGATCGTCTCGAGCAACTCCGTGCGGCGCTGCACCGCCTGCGCCGTCGTGTCCTCGCCCTGCTTCAGCAGCGCCTGCACCCGCCGGTGATCGCGTTCGAGCATCGCGAGCGCGTCGGTGTCGCCAGGCTTTCGGTTCGTGACCGCCGCGACCGCGCCGGCCACCGCGCCGCGCACGGTCGTCGCGACCGTCGATGCCGTCGACGGCTTCTTGCGCGGCGCCGCCTTCTTCCTCGTGGTCGTCGTCTTCGCGGCCCGTGCACTCTTCGCGCCCGTGGCGCGGCGACGGCCCGACGCTTTCCGGGCGCCCGCGGCGCGCTTCGCTGTCGATCGCCTGCCGCGGCTGCGCCTGGTTGCGGCCGCGCGCTTCACGGATTTTCTCGTTCGGGATTTCGAGGGACTCTTCTTCTTCGCTGCTCTGGACGTCCGCTTTGCCACGACTGCTCCTTGCGGTTGACGGCTCGCGTCACTGCTGATGCGACTGATGTCGGGTAAACGCTGCTGTGACTGGTGAAGCTCGATCGAGGGGGACCTGAAACCGGGTCCGCGAGATCCTGCCGCCAGAATGGTTGGGACCGTGTGCGCGCCGGAATGATCCGGAAGCCGCACGGCCTGGTGCGCGGCAGAACCTCGCGAACCCTTCGTCAGTCCGGTGGCGTATCCACGAAGCCTCCTGACGAAGGCAAGTTGGCGCCAGCATGCACCTCGCCGCGGCGCAAGTCAAGGAATTAGCGGAGCGACAGGAGCGCGGCAAGCACGCCGATGTAAGCGGCGCCGAAGTAGCCGGCGACGATCGCGACGCGGCCGCGAGCGGGGAGCACGCGCCACGCCAGGACGGGATGGATGCCGGCCGCCAGCGCGCGGCCAATCGCGGTCTCGATCGACATGTGCGATATCGCGGGCAAGAACGAGGCCAGTGAGCGTCGGCTGAATTGGCGCGATTTTCAGTGAGACGCCCGCACCGGAACGGTCGCGTTCTTCCTACTGGGAGGTTTCGTTCCTTAAATCCCGCGCCCGACGCGCTCGCAGTGCTACCTAATCAGCGTCGAACGAACGCGCCCCCGTGCGCGTGCGTCCGCCCCCCAAGCGGCGCCGGCGGTTGGAGGTATACTCGCGTTATTCCCTGAGTGAGCAGCCCTGCGACCATGCCCACCGGGAGGTGCGAATGTCAGCGCCTCTGCACATCGTCCAGCGCGTCGCCGCCGGCATTGCGGTGTTCGAGCTGAATGGACAGTTGGTATTCGACGAAGGGGATCGGATCTTTCGCGACCAGGTCAAAGCGTTCGTGGCCGCCGGCGGACGCCGGCTGCTCGTCGATCTGTCGGGCGTGACCTACGTCGACAGCGGCGGGATCGGATCGCTCGTGGAGATGTACCTGCACCTGACGCGCCGCGGCGGAGCGCTGAAAGTGGTGCGTCCGAGCGCGCCGGCGCGCCGCGTGCTGCAGATCACGCAGCTCGATTCCGTGCTGGAAATTTTCGACGACGAGCCGCGCGCGCTCGAGAGCTTCGCGCCGCGCGCCATGCGCGCGGGGTGACCGTCAGCGGACGTTCACGAACCCCCCGAGATCGCCGCGCTCCATCCACGCGCTGAGCTGCGCGACCCGCAGCTGAATCTCGCGAATGCGGTGGTGAAGCTCGTTCGACTCGCGCAGCGCTTCTTCAATCAGCAGGCGGAGGGCGTAGAGCTGCTCACGCTGTTTCTCGCGGTCCGATGGTTCTCCCGTCGCCGCCATCGCCCCCTCCTGTGCGGCGAACGATACCACGAAGAAAGCTGGACCGTAGCTACCAGCTACCAGCTGGCGGCTACTCCGCGCGCAACGCGATGAGCGGATCGACGCGCGTGGCGCGGCGGGCGGGGAGCACGCAGGCGGCGATCGCGACGGCGGTCAGGATCGTCGTGATCGTGACGAACGTGACGGGATCGGTCGGCGAGGTCTGCACGAGGATCGTGCGCAGCACGCGGCTCAGGCCGAACGCGCCGGCAAGACCGAGCGTCAGGCCCAGGCCGATCTGCCACAGGCCACGCCGGAGAATCAGCCACGACACCTGGCGTGCCTCGGCACCGAGCGCCATGCGCACCCCGATCTCCATCGTTCGCTGCGTGACCGAGTAGGCCATCACCGCGTAGAGACCTACTGAGGACATCACGAGCGCGATCACGGCGAAGAGCGCGAACACCGATCCGAACACGCGATACGGCCACATCGCCTGCGCGAGCATCTGCGCGAGCGTCTGCACCGTGAAGACAGGTTGATCCTGATCGAGCGCCTGCACTTCGCGGCGGACGGCGTTCATCACGGACGCAGGCTCGAGACCGCTCCGGACGAGGAGCGACAATCCGCGCGGCGGATCGTGGCGGTAGGGCAGGTAGACGGCGGGCATGATCTCTTCCTGCGGGTTCGTGTGCCGGATCGTCGGACTGATCCCGACGATCGTGCGCCAGACGTTCACGGGATCGGCCGGCCCGGCCTGACCCGGGCGCCTCGGCGGCGCCTCGAACTTGATCCGCCGGCCAATCGGATCCTCGCCAGGGAAGAATTTCGCCGCGAGCAGGTCGCTGATGATGGCGACCTCGAGGCCAGGGGTGCCGTCCTTTTCGGTGAACCCGCGTCCGCGCCGCAACTGCACACGAACGGTGTCGAAGAAGCCGGGGCTGATCGTGATCACGGCGACGGTCGGCGCACGTTCTTCCGGCTTGCGGACCGGCGCGCCTTCAACCTCGAGCCCGCGCCGCCCTGCGCCGAACGGCGGAACACCAGTGGTCATCGAGACGGAGTCGACGCCGGGCAGCGACGCAAGACGCGGCGCGAGCCGATCGTAAAACGCGCGCCTCGCCTCGCCCGACGGATATTTGCTGTCCGGCAGCTCCATCCGCATGGCCATCAACTGTTCGGTGCGGATGCCGAGGTCGAGCGTGTAGACCTTGAGGAAGCTGCGGACCATGAGTCCCGCGCCGACGAGCAGGACGAGCGTCAGCGCGAGCTCGGTCACGACCATCGTGCTCGTGAGCCATCGTCCGCGGCGGCCGCCGGCATTGCCGCGGCCGCCTTCCTTCAGCACGTCGTTGACGTTCGTGCGCGTCACCTGCAGGGCGGGCGCCAGTCCGAACAGGATGCCGGTGAGGACGCACACGGCGGCCAGGAAGGCGAACACGATCGGATCGAACGAGAAGATGATCCAGTATGGCTTGCCGGTGTTCGCCACCGCGTTGTCGAAGAGCCGCACCCCAACCACCGCCAGGCCGAGACCGAGCAGGCCGCCGAAACATCCCAGCACGATGCTCTCGATCAGCAGCTGCCGCACGACGCGCCAGCGCGTCGCGCCCATGGCGATCCGGATCGCGATCTCGCGCGAGCGATGCACGGATCGCGACAGCAGCAGGTTGGCGACGTTCGCGCAGGCGATCAGCAGCACGAACCCGACCGCGCCCATCATCGACAGGAACACCACGCGGATGCTGCCGCCGTTGAACCGCGCATTGAAGGTCTCGACCGAGACGGTCTTCAGCTCCTTGTTCGTCTCCGGATAGGCGGCAGCGAGACGCGCGGCAATCGCGTTCATCTCGGTCTGCGCCTGCGCGCGCGTCGCGTCGGACCGCATCCGTCCGAACACCTGCAGGAAGCGCTCCCCGCGCGATTCCTGCTCCTTGGTCGGCACGGCCGGCACCCACAACTCGGCGCTCGACGGAAACTGCATCCCCTGCGGCATGACGCCGATGATCGTCGCCGGGCGGCCGTCGATCCTGAGCGAACGTCCGAGCACGGAGGGGTCGGCGTTGTAGCGCGTCTTCCACAACGTGTAGCCGAGGATGACGACCCGTTCGGCGCCAGCGCGATCCTCGCCCTCCGAGAAATCGCGTCCGACGAGCAGCTGCTGTCCTAGCAGCGCGAAGGTGTTGGCGGTCACCAGCACGCCGCGCGCCTGCTGAGGGGCGGCATGCTCGTCGCTCAGATTCATGCTGTTTGGCGCGAACCCGCCCAGCCCGACGAAGGCATGCGCCTGCGACCGCCAGTCCTCGAGATCGGGGAGCGACACGCCGATCGTCCCGCGCCCGTCGGACGGCCGCTGCGAGAGCATGTAAAGGTGCCCGGAATCCTTGAAGGGCAGGCCGCGAATCAGCACCGCGTTCACCAGCGTGAACACGGTGGCATTGACGCCGATGCCGAGCGCGAGGGCGACGACGGCGACGGCGGAATACCAGCGTTCCCGCGCGATCAGGTGGAGGGCGAAGCGCAGGTCTCGGAGCATGATCTGCACTTACGATTCGCGGAGCGCTCGAGTTGCACGGGGGCGCTCCGCCGCGAGGAGGACGGAAGACGGAGGACGGAGGACGGACGGAGAGACGAAGGGTCGAAGATGGAAAGCAAATGGCGGAAACAACGGCCGTGCTTGCAACGGACGTATCACCTGCCCGACAGTAATCGGATGAACCTCCGCATCAAGGGCGAATTGACGGCGGATGAAGACCTGACCATCGATGGCAGCTTCGAAGGCGCCATCGATCTGAAAGGACACCGCCTCACGACCGGGCCGCAGTCGCAGGTCAAAGCAAGCGTTTCCGCTCGCGCCGTGACTGTTCTGGGCCGCCTTGAGGGCCACATTGTCGCGGACGCCGTCGAAATCCGGCCGACCGCGGTCGTCGATGCAAATCTCATCACGACGAAATTCGCCTTGAAAGAAGGTGGGCGCTTCAACGGTCAGGTGAACACGGAGCGCGCCCGCGCTGCCGGTGATATCTCGCGCTATCGCGCCGCCGCCAACCGCTAGGCGCGGCGCACCCGCGTCAGGCCGTCCTCCGTCCTCCTTTCTCCCCATCCTCAAGTATCATCGGAAGTAGCCCCCCGTCTCCCGCCACGCAGGCGGCAGAGACCTCATGCTCCTCCTCCGCCTTCCCGGCATCTGTCTCGCCGCGATGCTCATCGCCGCGCCCGCGTCCGCCTCGGCGTCGGCCAGACTCGACGTGACCATCCGCGGCCGCACGCTCAACCTGACGGTGTACGAGCCGCGGGCCGGCGCGCCGCGCGCTACCGTCGTCATGGGCAGCGGCGACGTCGGGTGGGTCGGGCTCGCCGTGACGATGGCGGAGGAACTCTCGTCCGAGGGCTACCGCGTCGTCGGCGTCAACGTGCGCCAGTACCTGTCCGCGTTCACGTCGGGCAAGGAGCATGTCGAGGTGCCGGACGTCCGCTTCGACTTCCGCGCCATCGCGGACGTGCTCAAGGCCGACCGGCTGCTCACGCGTCCGGTGATCGTGTCGGGGGTGTCGGAAGGAGCGGCGCTCGCGGTGCTTGCCGCGTCCGACCCGCACAACCACGAGTGGATCGACGGCGTGATCACGATGGGGCTGCCGCCCAGCGCGGAACTGGCGTGGCGCTGGACGGATATCAGCGCGTGGTTCACGAAGCATGACGCCGACGAGCCGTCGTTCGCGCCGAACGACGTGATTGCGTCGGTGTCCCCGCTGCCGCTCTACATGATCCAGTCGAAGAAGGACGAATACGTGTCGCCCGAGGATTACGCGCGGTTCCTGGCGACGGCGAAGGATCCCAAGCAGCTGACGCTGATTGAGGCCAGCAACCATCGGTTCACCGATCGACGGCCGGAGCTCCGGGCCGCGTACTTTGCCGGACTCGCGTGGATCGATCAGATCCTGCGCAGCAGGGGACGGGCGTGACCGCGAAGCTCCGCCCGTCGCGCTCTATCACGGCGTATCTCGCGTCGGCATGGCAGTGGGTCGTCGCGCACGCGTCGAGGCTGTGGGGGTTCGGGCTGCTGGCCCTCGTCCTCGCGCTGTCATGGCACGCGCTGCGTGCGATCCACACGCGCGACGTCCGCGCCGCGCTGCACGCGCTCGACGCCAGGTGGCTGACCATCGCCGGCGCCCTGACCGTGGGCAGCATCACGGTGATGGGCCTCTACGACGTGCTGGCGTTCCGGCACACGCGCACGCGGCCGATCGAGCGCTGGCGGTTCGGCGCCGTCGCGTTCTGCTGGAGCAACTTCCTGACGCTCGGTCCGCTCGCCGGACCGGCGATTCGCCTGTGGTTGTATCGCAGCCATGTGGCCGACATTTCCGAGCTCCAGGCGGGCATCGTCTCCGTGGTGATCGCGTTCACCTCGGGTCTGGCAGGCTGGACGATTGCCGCGTTGCTGACGACGACGATCGGCCTCGGCACGATCGCATTCGTCACGATGGCGATGCTGTTCGCGATCGGCGCCGCATGGACGGGACGAGCGGTCGCGCGCCGCACCGAGCGATTCGCCGGTCCGGCCGCAGGATCGACGCGGACGCTCGAACTCGCGCTCGTCGGGTGGATCGACTGGCTGCTCGCGGCCGCGACGTTCGTGGCCTGCCTGCGGGCGACGGGCGTGAGCGCACCGGTGCTGCGCCTGGCCGACACCTTCTTCTATGGGCAGGTGATCGGCCTGGCGAGCCTCATTCCCGGCGGGTTCGGCAGCAGCGACGCGTTCTGGATCGCGAAGCTGCCCATGGACCACAGCATCAGCGCCGCGGCGCTGACCGCGTATCGCTGCATCTATTACATCGCCCCGTGGTTCACGGCGTCGCTGGTGCTGCTGGCGTGGGCGACGCGGCGGTCGTCGCGGCGCATCGACGTCGCGCGGCGCATCATCGCGAGCCTGGTCGGGGGCGCCGGGCTGCTGATCATCCTGAGCAGCGCGTCACCCGCGCTCCACGCGCGGCTGCTGCTGCTCGAGGAGCACGTGCCGCTGCCGCTCGTCGAAGCGGGGCAGGTGGCGGCGGCGCTCGCCGGCCTGCTTCTGCTCGTGCTCGCGCGCGGACTGGCCCGCGGCTATCGCGCAGCCTATCGCGCCACGCTGGCGCTGCTTCTGCTCGCGGGGTTCGCGTCGATCCTGAAGGGGCTCGACTGGGAGGAAACGATCGCGCTCGGGACCGTTGGCGCCGCCGCGTGGTCGCAGGCGGGACTGTTCGACCGCGCCAGCGGCAGCGATTGGCTCGAATGGGCGGACCTCGGTCTCGGCTTCGCGGCGCTGGTGCTGTTCGTGCTGTTCGGCACCTTCTCGCACCATCTGAGCTCCGCCGCGCTCGCGCGGTGGACGGCGATCGGCTACCACTTTCAATCGGCGCGCTTTGTTCGCAGCGCGGCGTCCATGCTACTCGCGGTCGCAGTGGGCGCGCTCTACGTGATGCTGCGCACGCCGATCCGCTTCACGCCCCCCGACGAGGACGTCATCGAACGCACGTTGCATGCCCACGCGGACTACGGAATCGGGACGACCCCGATGATGGTGAGCGTGGGCGACAAGTCCGTCTTCTTCCTCGACGATCGCGGCTTCTGCCTGTATCGCACTATCGGTCCGTACCTGGCGGTCTTTTCCGACCCGATGGTCCGATCGGCAGCGGATCGCAACGCCTTCGCGGACGCGTTGTTCGCCTTCGCCGCGGAGCTCGATCGGCGGCCGCTCTTCTACCAGATATCGGTCGAGTGGATCCCGCTGCTGCACGATCGCGGGTATCACCTGTTCAAGCTGGGCGAAGAGGCACACGTCGCCCTCGATCGCGTCACGACCGACGGGCACGCCGGCAAGATGACGCGCCAGATCCTGCGCCGCGCCGAACGCGACGGGCTCACGTTCCGCATCGTCGAGCCCGCCGAAGTGGAGACGCGGATGGCGGAACTGCAGGAGATTTCCAATGCCTGGCTTGCGGCCAAGCACGTCGCCGAGCGGCAGTTTTCGATCGGCTACTTCGATCCTGCGTACATCCGTCGCTGCCGCTGCAGCCTCGTCGAAGAACAAGCGGCCGGCGGCCGCATCGTCGGGTTCGCCAACCTCCTCGAAGGGCCGCGCTCCGAGGAGCTCTCAATCGATCTGATGCGCTACCGGACCGGCGGCCCCAGTGTGATGGACTTCCTCATCACGTCGCTGCTGCTCCACGGCAAGCGCGAAGGGTACCGCCGCTTCAACCTGGGGATGGCGCCGCTCGCGTCGGTCGGCGCGCATCCCGGCGCGCACGCGCGCGAACGGATGGCGGGACTCTTCTTCCGCCGCGGCGAGGCCTGGTACAACTTTCAAGGCGTCCGCTTCTACAAGCAGAAGTTCGATCCCGACTGGGTGCCGCGCTATCTCGCGTATCAACGCGCGGGAGAATGGCCGATCGCGCTGGCGAACGTCAGCGCGCTGATTGCCGGCAGCTGGGGGAGCGCGCTGCGGCCGGGACGCGACACGGCGGGCCGCACGCGGGAAGGC
>JBKPRU010000022.1:0-5024 GCA_046734675.1 Acidobacteriota bacterium | reverse complement strand
TAATAATTCTGTTCGATGAGTGCCGCGATGCGCGCGGTGTCGGCGCGCGCCTGTTCCAGCGTCGCGCCGGGACGGAGCCGTCCGAGCATGCTCAGATAGTGGTTTGGCCAGCGGTTCCGTGCCGGTGTCTGCAGATCGATCGGCGACCAGACCTCGACGTTGGCGACGAGCGGATCCGCGAAGCTGTCGGGCAGCACGGCGACGACCCGCTGCCGCACGCCGTTGAGCGAGATCGACCGGCCAATCGCATCCGCTTGCCCGCCGAAATACTCGCGCCACAAACGCTCGCGGATGACGACGACGCCGGGATCGGCGTGTTCGTCGGCGCGACCGAAGGGCTGACCGGCGAGCGGTTGTACGCCGAGCACGCGGAAATAGTCGGCGCCGACCAGCAGCGACGTGACGCGCTCCGGTTCCGCGCGATCGGTGAGGTCCGCTCCCTGGATCGTATAGGTGTAGAGCGGCGCGAAGTCGACCGTCGTGCTCTGATCACGGAAGGCGAGCACCGCCGGACCCGGCAGGTAGTTGTCCTCACCCTGGCTGAACTTGTAGACGCGGACGAGCCGATCCGGGGATGGATAGGGAAGCGGCGTGAGTACGGCGGCATTCAGCACGCCGAACACCGCAGTGTTGGCGCCGAGCCCGAGTGCCAGCGTCAGGATCACCGCCGCGGCGAACTTCGGCGCGCGGCTGAGCGATCGGACCGCGCCTCTGAAATCGTGTCTCAATCCGTCCACTGCGTGCTCCTTCCGCTCGAGCCGACCTCCGGGCGCACCGCCGCCAGGACTTGGACGGGCAGGGTGATTGGAAAGGTTGCCGACGGGAGAGCGGTGGTAGAGTCCGGGGGACGCAGTCCGGAAACGGAGAAGGAGAAGCGATGCGACGAACTGTAATCACTGTCCTCGTGAGCCTGCTTGCGGCACCGGCGTTCGCGCAGAGCGGGGCCACTGGCCAGGCGCCGTCAGAAACGCCCAGCGCGGGCGCCGTCCTGGTGCGCATCGCGCAGAACGCCTGGGGGGGCGCCAAGCGCAACATCGTCGAGTCCGCGGACCAGATGCCCGAGGGGAACTACAGCTTCAAGCCGGTCGACAACGTCCGCACCTTCGGTCAGATCGTGGCGCACGTCGCCGACAGCAATTACTTCTACTGCGCTCGCTCCAAAGGGGAGGCGCCGCCCGTGCCGGACGGCACGCTGGAAAAGACCGCCACCACCAAGGCCGCAATTGTGAAGGCACTCGGCGAGTCGGTCGCGTACTGCGACGCCCTGTATGCCTCCCTCACGGCGGCATCGGCTGCGGAGATGGTCAAGGCGGGCACCAATCAGATCCCGCGTGTGCAGCCGCTCTTCAGCAACGTGGCGCACAATGTCGAGCACTACGGGAATCTCGTGACCTATTTCCGCATCAAGAACATCGTGCCGCCATCGACGAAACGCGAGGGCGGTTCGTAGCCGACGACCGACGGCTTCGAACCGCCGCTACGCTGCGTCGCTACCGTTTGCCGACGTCGAAGGAGATGCCTTGAGCCACGCGAAACTGCTCGGATGCCTGACGGCCAAAGGATTTGAACCACCGGGCATCCGTTCGCAAATCCAACGTTTCATTCATCGGCATCTTCAGGCCGCCTCCCGCGTTCATCGTCAGGGCCACGCGCCGCTCGGTGCCGATTGGACGACCATTGAGGGAGAAAACCGGCGCTCCGTATTGCGATAGCCCAAGGCCCGCAGCGACATACGGCGTCGCCTGGCCGATGCGGGGAAGGGAATACAAGAGACTCGTGCTTGTACTCAGCGCGTGGATCGCGCCCTCGCCACGGCGATAGGCCACATCGGTCTCGACACCGAGCGTTGATGTGATCGGGAACGTGACGGCAGCGCCGACCGGAGATGCCGCGGCCGAACCGAGCGCCACATACGGCGTGACTTCGACGGCTTGTGCGTCCTGCGCTCCCACTGGCCATGCACCAAGACTGAACGCGACGAGTGTGAAGACAGCAGACGTGTAAGCCCGCATGACACCTCCTCGGCCGCTTGATCTGCGACGCTGGGCATTTAGACGGCCGAGAGGTCATGACGGCCGTCGAAGCAATTATGAAGAACGACGCCCGGGACGGCCCTCGATTTCGAAACAGCAGCGCGGCCGCCGGTCGCGATCGCAGCACTCGCGCACGGGAGCGCCGACAATCTCCGCCACCAGACTTTCCATCGCAAGACAGACGCCCCGATGCTTGCCGGTCAGCGCTGCCAGGGGGCAGCCGTCTGCGCGGATGACAATCGCGCCGTTGCCGTGGACATGAGTCAGCGCGCCAAGGTGCTCATTCATCAGCTCACTCGCGGCGACGACCCGCGACTTGAGCCCGCCCGACAATCGCCGTGTTCGCGCCAACTCCTCAGCGAGCGCCGTCCCCGTTTTCCGCAGCAGGGTTTCGACGTCCTGCGTTGGCAATGCCTCTGCGAACACGTCCACCAGGTGCGTCAGCAGTGGCACGTACGCTTTCGAGAGAAGCTGCTCGATCTCGGGTGTCAGCTCGTACACGTATGAGGGACGCGTGGTGCCTGGCCGCTTTCCAACCTTTGTGACGACGCCGTCGCGTTCCATGGCTGCAATCTGAACCTGAACGGCGCTACGTGTCAGGCCGAGCGTCGTGGCCATGTCGTCTGCGGTCTGTCCGCCGGTGCGGAGCAGACCAACGATCCGTCCTCGACTCGTATCGAGCAACTGCTGCCTCAGCATTTCGGGCATACGCGATCCGTCGAAATCCCTGTGCGCGAGCGGTGTCAGGCGAACGCGACGAGTGATGTGATCCGCTACATGGTTGGTGCGATCAATCTGCGCTCAGTCGCTCGTTGCGTGCGCAAATCCATGACCGGGCGCGCGCATCGGTGCGCTGTCAGCAAGAACTCCGCCCGGCTTGCATCTTGCTAGATAAACAAGATCAGTTTTGCTTATCTACGCTGTCTGAGCAGAGTGCCCCCGGTAGCACGGCGCGCGCGAATGGCGGACGCATCGGTTCGCGGCCGCGAGGAGGTTCCATGCCCCATGCAGTAGCCCGAGTAGTGACGATCGTCGGCGCGCTTCTCCTCATCACGATTGTCGGCGTCTCGTCTCGACAGGCGGCGCCTTCCGCGCAAGTCCAACAGCCTGTCGCGGCGACCGCGTCCTCCCCGACCGCTTCGTTCGACTCGGCGATCAACCAGAACGCGCAGCGCATGATCGAAGAGGGTCGAAAAATCTTCCGGTACGATACCTTCGGCAGCGAAGCGTTCTGGGGTGACCAGGTCGGGCTTCATCGGGCGATCGTCGGCGAGAAACTCGGAGGCGTCGGTCCGGGCGTGAGCCCGAAGATGGCTTTGAGTCTTGGCCTCAAGGTGGACGCCGCGGCGCTCCCATCGGACGTCGTCGAGCAGATCAAGGCCGGGAAGGTCAACATGGACGATCCCGCGTCGACCGTGTTGCTGCTGAAAGCCAACGCTGTCGTGGGCGTGACGGCCTTCCTGAACGCCGACGGGACGGCACGATCGATCGGCGTTCAGTGCGCCCTCTGCCACTCGACCGTCGACGACTCGTTTGCGCCGGGCATCGGGCAGCGCCTGGACGGGTGGGGGAATCGCGATCTGAACATCGGCGCGATCGTCGCCACGGCGCCGAATCTCGAACCGTTCAGCAAGCTGCTCGGCGTCGACGTCGCAACGGTCAAGGCCGTTCTGAATAGCTGGGGACCGGGTCGCTACGACGCCGAATTGAACATGGACGGCAAAGCCAAGCGCAGCGACGGCAAGAGTGCGGCGACGATGATGCCGTCGGCGTTTGGATTGGCCGGGGTGAACCAGCACACGTGGACCGGCGGTTGGGGCACAGTGACGTTCTGGAACGCTTACGTCGCGAACACGCAGATGTATGGGAAAGGCACGTTCATCGACCCACGCCTCGACAACGCCAAGCAGTACCCCGTCGCGGCGAAGGCGGGCTGGGGACGCAAGCGTGACAATCCGGATCTCATCACCGCCAAGTTGCCGGCGCTGCATTTTTACCAACTCGCGATGCCCGTGCCGAAGGCACCTCGAGGAAGTTACGACGCCGAGGCCGCGCGGCGTGGTGAAACGCTCTTCAACGGCACGGCACGCTGCTCGTCCTGTCACGTGCCGCCGATCTTCACCGAGCCTGGTTACAACCTGCATGCGGCCGACGAGATCGGCATCGACAGTTTCCAGGCGGACCGCGGGCCGGAACGACGATACGTGACGACGCCGCTGCGAGCGTTATTCGACGATCAGAAGATTCACAAGGGCGGTTTCTACCACGACGGGCGATTCGCGACGCTCGAGGCGGTCGTGAACCACTACGACGGTCATTTCAAGTTGAAGCTGAGTGCGGACCAGAAACGCGATCTGATCGAGTACCTGAAATCGCTGTGAGTTCGCGGCTATTGCGGCAGGTCGGCGCGCCGGAGTTGGATCATCGGCGCGCTGGCTTCATGCCAGCCGTATGATCGTGCATCACTTGGAGACGCAGGCGGATGCCGCCGTTGAAAACAGAAAACACCCGTGTACCGGTAATCGGTCGATTGCGGCTGACCAACCGCAACGAGCGGAAATTTGAGCACATGGCAGCAACTGCAGACGCGAAGGCACTCTTCTCCGCGAAGCACGCGTCGTACGCTCGGTTCATCCGGCTGGTGTGCTATCCGCAAGGCATCCGCACCTTCTTCCTGCGGTCGCCGCTCCTCCGATCGAACCTTCGCGTCCTCGATGCGGGGTGCGGAACGGGCGTCATCACCTTGATGTTGCACGAAGCACTGCTCCGCCGAGGCCTGACGCCCGGCAGCTTCCATGCGTTCGATCTGACGCCGGCCATGTTGCACCGCTTTCACATGGCCCTCCAAAAGGCGGGGATCAGCCGCGTGGAGCTGAGACAGGCGGACGTTCTGGATATGGACCCACTCCCGAAGGCCTGGACGGAGTACGACTTGATTGTGACCGCCTCCATGCTGGAATACCTGCCGCCGAGTGAACTCCCCCGGGCATT